>PNKB01000054.1 GCA_013997645.1 Cyanobacteria bacterium PR.3.49 | reverse complement strand
AGATTGCACAGAACGACTGATGTAAGAACAGCTGCCGACACATAAAAAAAACCGACAAAAGGTCGCGAACCATGAAGACGATCAGACTCACGATCGTGGTTTTTTGCGCCCTGACAATTTTTCAAACACGTTTCTCTTATGCGACTGATGCTCAGTCCGGTCGCAGCCTTAACCAGCAAGGCCAAGTTTCAAGCCAGTCGATAAGCCAGGCCGCAAGTTCACCAACAAATCAGGCTGCCAATCCAGCCAGCCCCGTCGTCTCCGACTTGGTCGCGGCGAAACAGCGTTTAGTCGATGCAGCCGATGCACGCGGGCTTGATACCACGCGCATCAAAGAGTTTCTCACCAAGCTCGACGCCACTTCGGCTCGCTACGGAACCACCGAAAAGCAGCTCGCAGACGCTCTCGACGGATTGACCGAAATACTGACCAGTACGACCAAAAGTCCTCTGTATACAGGCAAGCAGCTCGAAATGGCGTTCGAGACGGCTTTGCATAATATTGCCTGCCCGATGGAAATCGATCAGGGTTATCATCCGACGTGCAATGTCACTACCGTCGAGGTTTTTGCTGCTGCGCGGCATCCCGACAAGTACGTTGCGATGGTGAAAGAAATCGCTTTGACCGGCTCATTCACAGCCAATGACGGGCGTGTCGCTCGTCCGCCGAAGAAAGCGCTGCTCCCGGGTGATGACGAGAACAACTACGACATCTCCCAGCCCAACAGCGACAAGCGTAATCTGGCCAGCCAGATTGTGCAGATGACGTTGATCAACAGTGCCTATGAACTTGGTCATGTTTTGAAACAGAAGGCAGTGCGAAAGCCCGATGGTACGACCGAATACGTGATGGCACCCGTGACGGACCGGCGTTATGTTCTGGGCGCGCGGCGGAAGAAACCTTATGGCAACGGGTTCATCGATTTGGGCGAAGACATGCTTGTCGACCTGAACGGCAAGGGCATTATCAATTCACACACTAAAGAGTTGGAGGATGGTCCTGCCTTTACTCAGGACGAAGTCGTGGCGTCGAGCAAGATGTGGCTTGGCTATGAGATGCCGTACATCACGACACCTTATATGACGACGACGCACGATCCTCGCACCGGACGGACGACAAACTCTCCTTGGGTTTACGATTTGCCGGACAAGGCGCGGCTTTTGAAAGCCAAGGCAGACGGCAAATTCCCGCTTGGGGTGCCGACTATTGGTGGTGCGCATGTGCAGACCATACACGATGTGGTGGTGGACAAGCGCGGCAACGTCTGGGTTTTGCTGGACAATCAGCACGGCACCGAACGCGACGGCTGGGTACCTTTGAGTGACTTGCACTCGACCCAGAAGAGCAATAAGGTGCATCTGAAGCCGAATTACCGCCCGGACGATTTGTCTTGGAACAAGCAATAGCAGCTGGAGTCGCTTGCTAGTTCGAGCATCACTTGATTCAAGTATCACTTGTTTCAAGCATTACCTGAGTATGGTTATGCGGGGAGCGCGAAAGGATTCGCGTTTCCCGTTTTTGTTTCAATCGCCATTTGTTGTCTTGACCATTTCTTGGTTTGCTTTTGCTTTTCCCGATTGTACTAAAGAAAACAGTAGAAATCCGGAAAGTAAAAACTGGGGTAGGATTCCGTTCCTTGCCCCAGATGGTTGGCTTGCTTGCAAGCACATTAGGAATGATAGCCTTTCATCATTGAAAGACACGACGAACGCTTATCTCTTCAGCGAACGCTACTTCTTCAGCGAGAGCTACTTCTTCAGCGAGAGCTACTTCTTCAGCGAGAGCTACTTCTTCAGCGCCTCCTTGACGAACTCTCGCAGCCCGTCCAGTGACTTTTCGCCGGTCGACGACTTGAGAGTTCCTCCGCCCGGTTTGAGCAGATAGAGTGTCGGATAGCGCTTTATGCCGTACTTCGCCGCCAATTTGGGTGAGCGTTCGGCGTCCACTTTGACGACGAGCAGCTTTCCCTCATGCTCTTTGGCGAGTGTCTCCAGGCGCGGCGCCATGCGTTTGCAGGGCTCGCACCAGGTGGCGTAAAAATCGACCAGCACCGGCACTTCCGACGCTTTAACGGTCTCGTCGAAGTTGCTGTCATCCAGGTGGATGACGAGCTCTTCGGACTTCTCTTCAGCCGACTTTTTGACTGTTACGGTCTGGGCGTCGGCGGTGGTGGCGAACGTTGCCGACGTGACAGCCGACAACAACAATGCGAGGCAGCAAGCGGTTTTGCGAACCATGTTGCTTTCCTTTGGGTGAGCTCCTTATCGTTTGTGTCTTTGGCGGTTAGGGCTTGGAGGCTTGCTCAAGGGCTTCCAGAACCGCCGAGTTGGTCAAAATCTCCGGCAAAATCACGGGTGTGGCCGGCCGGTGCGGCGAATAGACGAGGTAGAGAGGAACCCCGGAGCGCTTGTGGCTCTTGAGGGCGGCGGTGATTTCCGCATCGCCGTTGGTCCAATCTCCCTTCAAGAAAACGACGTTTTGGCGCTCCATTGCCTCCTTCACCTCTGCGTCGTTGAGAACGTTCTTTTCGTTGACCTGGCAGGTGAGGCACCAGGCTGCGGTGAAGTCGACGAAGACGACTTTGCCTTCGCTGAGCGCTTTGTCGACCGCTGCTTGCGAGTAGGTAGTGTGGTCGCTTGCCGGTGCTTTGGTCGAGAATGCGGGCAGAACCTGCCAGCAAAACATGACTGCGGGGATGGCGAGAGCGACTGCCCAGATACCGTATTTGCGCACTTTTCGCGTTTCGTACATGGTGAATCTGCCGACCAGCCATGCTGAAAACGAGGCGGCAAGCAGGAAGATGAGCGTAGCAATCAATCCCTCGCTGCCAGTCTGCTGCCCAATGATGTAGAGCAACCAGACGACGCTGCCCATTAGCGTGAATGCCATTGCTTCCTTGAGATGTTCCATCCAGGCGCCGGGCTTGGGAATATACTTCATCCAGCCGGGGTTTGAGGTCAGCACCAAATATGGTGCCGCCAATCCGAGCCCGACTGTGAAGAAGATCAGCAGGATCACCCACCAGGCTTCAGCAAATGCGAAGCCGACTGCAGTCCCGAGAAACGGCGCCGTGCAGGGTGTCGAGAGAACGGTGGCAAGCACACCGGTGAAAAACGCTCCGGCGTATCCGTCGTTTTGCGACAGCTTGCTGATGCCGTTGCCTACGGAAACCTGGACCATAAACAGACCGAACATGCCTAGCGACATGACGGTGACGAGTGTGGCAAGCCCTAAGACAAAGAGTGGCTGCTGGAATTGAAAACCCCAGCCGACGCTGGCGCCCAGCAATTGAGCAACGATTACGATGGCGGCCAGTGACATGCAAGTGGCGATGGTGCCGCCCGCATATGCCAGACCCAGCTTGAACACCTTGCTGCGGCTCTCCTTCGACTCCTTGACGAAGCGCATGATTTTGAAAGCGAGAACAGGCAAGACGCACGGCATCAAATTGAGCAGCACGCCGCCGATGAAGGCGAAAGCCAGGTAGGCAAGAAAGCTCATTTGCGGCGCGTTTGCCGTGCCGGCTGGAGCCGTCGAGTTGCCGCCGTTGGCAGATGCAGCGGATAGCACCAGCAAGGAGACGTCAGCTTCACCGGGCACACACTGGTCGCTGCAAGCGAGCCATGTGACGTTGGCGGTGATTACAGACGGCTTGCTTCGGTCCAGTTTGGTGGGCGCGTGCACGAGCACTGTGACCGAGGTCTTGCCCTCGTAGCCGTTGAATTTGGTGCCGGATTCTTCAATCGCGATTGACTGTGGCCACTGGGCGGGCTCTTGCGAAAACCCGTCCGGCAAGGTCAAAGTCAGCGAAGTGGGACGACCGACTTGACCGGGCTGCGAGTCGTAGATGTGCCAGCCCGGCTGGATGTCGAAATCGACAGTGACGGCGAATGTTTGTCCGGGCGTGACTTCGTCGGGGTCGATAGCAGATTTGACTGTGACTGTGACCGGACTGACTTCCTGAAGCTCGTCCGTGATTGGCTCGGCTGCCGTCAGCGAGACCCATCCGGTGGCGAGCAAAACAATTGCAAGCGACAAGAGTTTTGAAGGTTTCATAATGCGACCTTCCAGATGTGGTGATGTGTTAGTGAGGCATCAGGCGTTCAGGCGTGCATGATTTGCGTATTCGGCAAGCTGCCGAAGGAAAGGCATTCCCACGATTTTTGTAAGTTTGAACGGGGCCTGATTAACGTTGTCCCGCGAGCGGGGAGAGGTGAAATTGCACTGGAATGCTGTGTTGGCGCGCGCCTGTGGTGGTCGTGTCCTGAAAGTTGGAAGATGCAATTGGTGACATATCTTTGCATGATCAACTGTTGATTTCTTTTGCTTTTCGAATAAGAAGCGCTTATAAAGCCGATGAAGTATCGCTCAGGCGGGAAACTTAGCGCGAGGGTTTGGCTGCATTTGCGCTTGTTTGGCAGAGTTTGGGTTTGAGGTGAAACTCAGAGAACCAGCATGACATCAGTGTTCTCATTGTTTGTTGAAAGCGCGCAGTCGGCGTTTTTAAAACCCAAAGCCAGTTTGATTTTGCGATGTGTACGGATGCGGCGCTGGAAACCTTTATTTATTGGGCAATATCGGGCTTTAGCGGAGGGGAAAAGTAAACTAGCGCTACCTCTTGACGGCTACAAATTTGCAACAAAACCTCGCGCGACCTGCGTGCTGAGCCGCCATTCGCACATTCTTTTGAGGGGCGTGTGCAAATTTAGTTGTGCAGTTGTTCAGATTTTTTCAAATTTTTCTGACCATCCGTAAGTCCAGAGAGTCCCAGCTGTTTAAGTTCTTAAAGATGCGGGACAATCGTGAGACATGTGTTTTGAAGTGATAAGTAGTGCCTGTGAGTGATTCAGCGATTTCATCCGTTCAGAAAAATTCGAATTTTTCTGAACAAAGTTGGAGCAAAAATCAGCGCCGCAACGAGAGACAATATTTTGTCGCCAAGGCTTTTTACTGTGGTGAGAGTTCCACAGGTGCGCTATTTTTGAGACACTACAACAAATAGTAAAAATAAGTCAAAAGAGAAAACGGTCACAACCACCGGGCTTTTCAGCTCGAATGGAAGTGACCGTTTCTGGTCAGACAGGCACGTTGGCAATGCAGTCCGACCTTACATCTGAACAATCTTGGCGGTCCTGGTGGCAAGATCGAGGTCGATGACTACGACCGTCGGCACCACCTGGTAGCGTCTGTCGGTGCTGGAAGCGTTGACACAGAGGGTGTTGTTCACCATCTCATGTCCGCGCGCTTCATGCACGTGACCGAACACGTGCAGGATAGGGGAAATCTCCTCCAGCCGCCAGCGAAGCTGACCGCAACCGACTTGTTCTCCGCTTCCCTCCCACGCCAGGTCGCACACCGTATTCGGTGGCGTGTGCGTAATCAGCACATCGACGTCGTCGGGGATAGCCTTCCACTTGTCGCGCAGATCGAGAGACCCACGAGGCAGGTTGAATGCCCAATTCCGATACTCCGGCTGCCAGGGCGTGCCGTAGAATTTGACGCCGTCGATGACGACCGCCTGGTCTTCCAGGTAGGTCGCGGCGGTGAGAGCGGCAATCGATGCTTCACGCTGGAGCTGCAAAGCCCAGTCGTGATTGCCTCCGACTACCAGTTTGTGTTTGTGCGGGAGCTTCTCCAATTGGCTGTTGAGGGCTTTCACCCACTTCAGCTTCTTGCCTTTTGAGAAGTCTCCACTGTGAATGAGGACATCGCCGTCCGGTACCACCCACTCGGAAAGTGGGTGTTGGTGCGTGTCGCTCATAATCACGATTCTCATGGTTTTTACCTCGAAAAGATGACTTGCTGCGACAGCAGTGAAACGACCTGCCGTGCTATCGAGCAGGCAGGTTAGAGAAGACCGATGCCGTTAGGCACCGGTCTCGAAAGGGAAGAGAGCCGCCGGCTTACTTGCTGCCGGTCGTCCACTGGAAGCCGAAGCCGTAGTGGGCGTCGCAGTCGCGATGGCCGGCGAAGTACTGCTCTTCCTTGGTGAGCGAGATCTGGCCGTCCTTGACGGAAACCTGCGCCAGGGCGCAGAAGGTCTTGCCGCTCTTGGGCGTGCTCAGATCGATCGTCACCTGGTCGGCGCCGGTCACGTCCATCGTCACGCGCGTCTTCAGCGCGCCGAAGTCGGATGAGCCCTCGTAGAAATAGGCGAAAAGCACGACGCGCTTGATGCGGTCCGGGCGCAGAATCTCGAGATTCTCGCCGGCGGCGGAGCTGCCGCTGCGGTCGTCACCGTCGAGCGCGATGAACGGGTCGGCATTGCGCGAGCCGAACAGCTTGCCGAGCGCCTGGATGACGCCCTTTGTGCCGTCGACCAGCTCGTACATGCAGCCCAGGTCGAGATCCTGGTTGCCGCCGCCGCCGAACCAGCCCTTCTTGGCTGCTTCCCACTTCAAGTTGACCTTGATGTTCTGCGGGGCTTCTTTCTTGAGGCTGACCTTGTGCGAGTCACCTGACTTTTGGAGGCTGATGGCCATGGTGTGTTCTCCTTTTTGGGAAAAAACGATATGCGAGGGTTGTGATGTGCTTGGAAGATTTACTTCCAAGCGCCGAGTGCGATCAGGTGCCGCGCGCTGTGCGCGATCAGGTGCCGCGGCTAGGCGCGATCAGGGATGATGGGGTTCCGGTTCGGGCACCGTTTTCGGTGGCGCCACGAAAGGAATTTCCTTCATCAGGTCGAGCGGCAGGTCCAGGGTCGAACAACCACGGTCCTGCGGATACTCGATGCGGCGCAGTTCTTTGCCGTACTGTGCGTCCGACCAGGTTTCCACCCGCAAGCATCCGGCATCCGTGTAGTTCGAGACCTTCACGTGACCGGATTCTTCAATCGGCAGTCCGTCCACAGACTCGTAACTGAACATGGGGACGGGCGGCTTGCCTTCGAAATTGGTACCGGACTGGAACCAGAGCTTCCAGTGTTCGTTCCCCTGAGCATCCAGACGGGCGACACTGTAAATCTGAAGGACGCTCGGCTTGCCCCCCTTCTGCGCCTCGAACGGATTGAGACGCTGCCAGAACTGGCTGTACTTCGGCACGCCGTTTTCGTAGACGATGACCTTCATGCCGGCGAAGGTAAACTCGCGCTTCTGAGTGATATTGCCGGTCTCGTCGCGATAAGTCGCAGTGACCAGGTAAGTCTCCATCAGGAAGTCGGTTTTCGCCACGCCGGTATCGGGGTAGTAGTCGATGAGGTGCGAGCGAAACATGCTGCGCTGGACATACTTGAGAGGCTGCCCGTTATCGGAGAATGTCTTCTCCTCGATGGTGCCCTTCGAATTTTCGCCTACGTAGGCAAGCGTGCCGTCCAGCCGCAGAACTCGGTGATACAGCGCGCTTCCGTCGGCGGCAAGAACGGTGCTCTCGTGCTCCGCTACGCCGCCTTCGAACCAGGTTTGAATCTGGTACGTGCCGTCCGCATTGCGCGTGCCGACGCGCTGGCGGCTGCCGTCCATCCAGAAAGCGGCATCATCCATGTAGGTGACGCCGTCTTCAGCAATGGTCGCCCGCCACTTGAGCTGGCGCGGCAGTCCTTCCACCGCCTTGTAGAAGACCTCGCGGCTCTTCATCGTTCCATTCGGGCGGAAGAGGTCTTCACCAGTTTCGCCGTTCTTGAAGTCGATGTTCGCCAGCTGGGCAACGAATTCGTCGCCCGCCAGGCTGGTCAATCGCTGGTCGATGCCCAGGCTGCCGTCGGGCAGTGCGAGCGAACTCTGGATGCGGTGCGGGAAGGCGCCCTTAGTCAGGTCACCCGAACCGCCGGAGAAGATAGCGACCGCTGCAACTCCTGCAATCAGCAGGGCTGCGACGGCGACAATCACAACTGAGCGAAGTGATTTCATGTGCGACTCCTTTGAGTCTGCAGTTACGTTTGAGCGAGCGCCTTCAGGCGTTCGCCCGTTCATTCGTCACAACCACAGATGTGGTCGCGTCAGAGAGGTGGTCGTGTTTCAGGTGACGTCAGCCCCAAGGCGACGGCATCACTGGAGGCACCGGCTTCGGTGGCACCTCGTAATCGACCGGCTCCAGAAGATAGGCAGGAATTTCGTCAGGGAGAATGGCGTCCTCAGCCGTGAAAGTCTGCCTGCTCACCTCGGGCCCATACTCGCCTTTCTTGACGAGCATGAGATCGAGAAAGCCTGTCTCGCGGTTGTACCACTTACGGGTCACCTGCGACACCAGATCACGGGAAGCTTTATCCATGCCGATCTCGATCATTGACACGCGCTTGGTCGTCCAATCCCACGTGACACGCCAGCTTGGATTGCCGAAGTCATTGAGCTCGGCAGCCTCGATGAGCTGATACTCGCGCTTGTCCTCCGGCTTGACCGCATCCGGCGTGAGCAGCCGCCATGTCTGACGGTAGCTGGGCACGCCGTCCTCGTAGAAGGTGGCGATCATCTGCCAGTTGTTGAAGACGCGAGTCTGCTCGACCTTGCCGTTGGGAGCGAAGAAAGAAGCAGTTGTGAGATACGAGTCCATCAGGAACTCGCGCTTCTTAGTGACACCATCCGGGTAGTAAATCGTGTCGCGCGTCCAGTAACGAGAAGTGGAAAGCATGCGAGTCGCACGCTCCTGCTCGTCGTAGGTGGTGACATCGAACGACAGAGTGTTCTGCTTCGCCACGCTCACCTTGGTGCCGTCACGGCGAAAGAGCGCCTCGTATAGCGCCTCGCCCTTCGGTCCAATCAGGTAGTCGGCGCTCTTGCTCACTCCGTCGTCGAAAAAGGTCTTCACTTCGTAGCCACCGTCGGCCAGAAGCCAGCCTTCGCGCTGCGTTTTACCATTCGGATGGTAGCCCGTATCGGAAACATAGGTGTGCCCATCGACAGCGACTGCCGCGCTCGCCTTCAACTGCCGGGTGCCGTCAGGCGCCTCGGGGTAGAAGAGCTCTCGCAGTTGAATTGTGCCGCTGCGCCGATGATGATCGACGCCTAGCTCGCCGTTGTTGTACAGGAGCGTGGTCACTTTCGGCGTTATGAGGTCGTCCCAGTACTCGGTTATCCGCTGTTCCTGAGCAAGAGATGCATCAGGCAAGCCGATTCCTGTACGGGTGCGATCGGGAAAAGCGCCGTCGGTCAAACTTACCGGTCCGGTCGCAAAAAGCATCACAGAGCCGGCTAACGCCAGCACGATGAATGCCAGGGTGAAGGAGGCTTTTCGCCACATTTACCCCGTCTCCTTGCATTTCATCCGCACCGCCGATTGCATCGGCAGATACGGATTCGGTTTCGTTAAACGCGCTCAATGTGTTGTTCAATTCTGCATCCCGCATCCCTGCAGTTATGCATCACTGAACTGAAGCGCATCGATTGCTATTCCACTGACGGATCGGTCAGTGCGCGAATAATCCCAATCTCATCAGGCGTCGAATCGCGGGGTTCAAACTTTTACGACAGCAGGCATCTCGCTGAGTGCGAGCGTTGCGTGCGTCTTCATTTGCCTGGTGTGCTTGGTTTGCCTGGTTTTGCTGTACGAGAAGATTGGGGGTGGGGATAGTGATCAAAAACTACTACTCATAAAAGCTTATTCAAAGCATCCGAAGCTTGATGTAAAGATATGAGTTCCTTCCCCAATCCGAGTACTGATTTAGTTCTACAGCTTTTCCTAAGTGCAGCTTATTTAGCGCGCAACAGCTCTTTACATGAATGTGGTGCCTCAAGGTTCGTAGAGCTTGCGCTGGTTGAGCAGCCGGATTTTTAGTGGCGAAGGGTGGCAACCTTCGAGCAACATTGAAGCGCGTACAGTTAAGACGCCGCTAAGACGGCGCCAAGACGCCACTGAGGCGGCGCCTGATCAGCTGCGACGAAGTTTTGAAAGTGCTGCTCGTTCTAAAAAAAACAGGAAAGCGCGTTAATGAAAGCCTCCAATCAACCCATTGGTCAAATTGCCAATCAAAGTCTTGCTCAAAACGTCGAGTATGTCTCGGTTCAGCCTGGCGACTTCGGACCGCTGCAAAGAAAGCATTCTCCTCAAACGCATATTGGCGATCCGCATCAGTACAATTGCGCACTTGCTCAAAATGCGGCTGATCCTTCCATTCTCTGCAGTGGCAGTAAGCAAAAGGTTCGGGCGCTTACCGATCTGATCTTGCAGCTGCCCGAAGGCGGAACGCGCGAAGTTTTGAGCGAATCTTTTACGGCAATCATCAATGGTGAAGCTGACATAAAACATTTGCGTGCACTGACAATGCGCGCCACGCGCCAATTAAGGACTATGTATCTCTCCGGCGGAGAACGCGCCCTTACCGCTGATATTCGATGGAGAGTACGTGAGTTTGCCTGGCAGAGTTTTTCGCTTCACCTGTACATCGGACCAAAAGGCTTGCATTTAGACGAGGGAGAGCTGCCGTCCGCACTAAATGCATTTTTGAAAATCGATGCGGGCGGATCTGTTTGGTCTGGAGAAACTTATGCAGAGGCCGACGAAGGTCCGCTGACAATGCCGCTTACGACGGAAGACGTCTTCCAGCGACTCAGTGAGAAATTGTTGAGGTCACTTTATTGACTGTCGTCGGGTGAGTAGTTAAGAACGGCTACTTCCGCCACTCTTCCTCTCTTATCACCCTTGCTGTTGATGGCTCTGTTGGCATAGACCGTCTCGATGTAAAACTCATCGTACAAGTCGCGAATCAGAGGAGTGTCTGAATTGCTGAGCATCGCATAGCATCCTTTTTCGGTCAGTCTGCGGAAAACCTCAGCCAGACGTGCTTGATCTTCAACACCGAATGAGTTGCGCGTATAACTCGTGAAACTGGATGTGGTGCTCAATGGTTGATAAGGCGGATCCAGGTAAACAAAATCGCCTTTCTTTGCTTGCGTCACCACTGCTTCGAAGTTGGCCGTGATTATCTTCGCGTTGCACAGGGCGCGCTCTGCCGCTCGCAAATTCACTTCATCGCAAATCTTGGGATTGTCATAACGCCCGAAGGGCACGTTGAATTGCCCCTTGCGATTGACTCTGAAGAGCCCGTTGAAGCAGGTCTTGTTCAAGTAAATGAGCCTGGCGGCTCGCTCGGCGGGCGTCAAATCAGCGACGTCCAGGGCTCGCACTTTGTAAAAATGGTGCTTGTCGTTGCGATGTTTTTTGAGATGTCGGACAACCGACGGCAGGTCGTTTTTCACCATGTTGTAGCAATTAATCAGCTCGACATTCGAGTCAGATAAAAATGCGCGCAAATTCGGGTTTTTTGCCACCATGTGAAAAAACACCGCGCCGCCGCCCATAAAGGGCTCGAAATATCGATTGAATTCTTGAGGAAACAACCGTGTGTAATGCTTGAGCAATTGAGTTTTGCCGCCCGCCCATTTAAGTATCGGCGTAGCCACAGGATAAATATCGGGCGGAGCAATATCGGAATTAAGGCGCCTGCGCGCCGCACCTGTCCTAACAGCAGGGAATCGTTTTACCAAAGCTCAAGCCACTTCTTTCTAGTAATCGGCGCGTTGATAAATAGTGTACCTCCCAAACGTCTGGGCCGTAACCACCTGCAAAAACAGAAGCAAGCGGAATTCCCAGGTCGGCAAAAGTATCTATTACTAATTCGTCGCGCGCTTTCATGACCGAAAGAGGCAGCCTAAAGAAGCTTGTTCCGGGCAATACGTCCTTTTCATAAGGGTCGCTGCCAGCTACATAAATCACCATATCCGGTGCAAATTTTGAGAGTGCGATTTTTAATCCGGCTTCGGTTTTTTCCAAATATTTTTCTTTCTCGACTTCTTTTATCGGTATGTCGAGGTCGCTTTGCTGCTTGACCTCCGGCCACCCTTCCTCCGAATGCACCGAGAAGGTAAAGACGCTGGCATCGTTTCTAAAAGCCACGGCGGTGCCGTCACCTTGATGGAAATCGAGATCGACAATCAATGCTTTTTTGATTTTGCCGATTTTCTGCAGCTGTTTTATGGCTATGGCGATGTCGTTGATTGGGCAATAACCGCGACCTTGATCGGGAAAGGCATGATGATAACCACCGCCTAGATTGGCAGCCAGACCGGTTTCCAAACTCAATTCGCAAGCTTTCAATGTACCGCCGCTTTTCAGTTTGAAATCATCGATGATGCTGGGGAGCGGTCTTAGTGCGCGCTCTGGAAAATATTCTGATTCGCGAAACTCGAAAAGATCGATCCAGGTTTTGGCATCTTCGAGTGTTTTCAAATAGGCGGGCGTGTGAACCAGAAGGATGTGTTCGTCGCTTATCGGATCCGG
Organism: Cyanobacteria bacterium PR.3.49; assembly: GCA_013997645.1. Classification (GTDB taxonomy): domain Bacteria; phylum Cyanobacteriota; class Vampirovibrionia; order Obscuribacterales; family Obscuribacteraceae; genus QKMZ01. Next base: position 17,641 of record PNKB01000054.1, on the reverse strand, counting down.
CTCCAGATATGGCACAGGTGCACCAATGTCCTCGGAAAGCCTCTTGAGAACCATCTCTCCGCGATCTAGCGCGAATGGTTTATCAAAGCCAAAATCCGAGAGGGGTGTCTTGTACCTGAAAGAGAATACTAGATTGGTTTTCATGACTTGAAAGTATAACAAGCAATTGAAAATTAAATGTCAAGATAATTTAGCTAGGTGAACTCTAAAGTGTCCATCGTCATGATCTTAGTCAGGTATAAGAGCTGAAACAGTCGAGCAGATTGAACCTGGCTATACGACTCTTCTAGATTCATCGCACTTATTTCTTCTGCAACAACGCTTGGTAGAAAACCAATCGAATCTAAAAGTCTTTGACACCCCTGCGCCGCATGCCTGAAAGTCACGCTCAATGAGAGTGTCTTTCGGGGATGACCGCGGCTAAGCAAAGTGTCGAGCATCCTGAAAATGTGTCTCCGACTGTTGAAGCCGTGAGCGTGTCACTCGGTGTGGCAGCGCTACTTTTCACCATGCTTCCAGCGGTTCTCTGTGGAGGTAACTCAATGTCTTTCGGCCCACTGTTACTTGGGCTTGCGCTCCTGTTCGTTTTCCTTCTCCTCAACGGTCTTTTCGTGGCGTTCGAATTCGCCATCATCGCGCTCCGCAAGAGCCGACTCGAAGAGCTCGTGAAGAACGGAAAATCCGGAGCCGAACGTGTGCAGAAACTGCATCAGCAAATGGACAGAACCATTGCTGGTGCGCAGCTCGGCATCACGTTAGCTAGCCTTGCACTCGGTTGGTTGGGTGATCACTCAATCCTGCCGCTGATCCAGTCTGCGATGTCGTCCGTCCCTGGAGTTGCTGAATTGCAACTTCCGGCTGGTGTCGGCGTCGCTATCTCCTTTGTAATTCTGAGTCTGCTTCACGTCGTGGTCGGCGAACAGGTGCCGAAAACGATGGGTCTGCGCGCGCCTGAACGCATGTCGTTCTTGCTGTCGCCGGCGTTTCGCATCTTCGTGTTCGTCACTGCGCCCCTGGTGTGGATGATGAACGCTTTCACCTGGCTGCTCTTGAAGCCCTTTGGCATGACCAAAGCCAAGCATGAAGAGAGCCAGTTGCCGTCGCCTGCCGAGTTCCAGATTCTTTTCGAAGAGAGTGTCAAAGCAGGCACGCTCGGACGGCAGGAGTCTGATTTCCTCAAGCGCGCGCTCGAGTTGAAAGCCGTGACCTTGAAAGAGGTGATGATTCCGCGCACTCGCGTGGACTACGTCGAAGACGGCACCAATCTCGTCGACATGATGGCTGTCGCTGCGCGCACTAAGCACAGCAAGCTGCCGGTGTTCCGCCACTCGCGCGACAACGTCATCGGCATTCTCAACACGCGCGATCTGCATGACCTGTTCTACGCTCACCTCAAGGCGCGCACTCCGGGCGCCGCTGGTGCAGCACAGATCACGCCCAAGCCATTCCGCTTGTCCGACTACGTGCGCAAGGCCTACTTCGTGCCCGACACGATGCTGGCCAGCACGCTGCTCGAGCAGATGAAAGAGCGCAAGCTGCAGATGTCCGTCGTCATCGACGAATTCGGCGCTACAGTCGGTATCGTCACCCTGGAAGACCTGCTCGAACAGCTGGTCGGCGAAATCTGGGACGAATACGACTCGCCGGGTGCGGGCATCGAACAGGTCGGTGAGCAAACCTGGCATGTGCCGGGCGATCTCACCATCTTCGAGTTCAACAAGTTCTTCGGCGCCCAGCTCAGTTGCGAAACGCACTGCGTGACGGTGGCGGGCCTTGTCATCGAAGCGCTCGATCGCCAGCCTGATGGCGGGGAAAGCGTCGACTTGCACGGCTACAAATTCACCATTCTCGAGATCAAGAATCGCGCCGTCTTCCGGCTTGCGGTTCAGCGTCCCGAGGGGGCTCCGCCGCTTGCGTACCCCGCCGGAGGCGAGCACGGACAGGTGGACGTCGTCGCCGAAGACACTCAGCAGCCGCACTAAAGCACTCTCGCTAGTGCCGCAGTGATGTGCTCGCTGAGCAATCATTCTCGCTTGCCCGGCCGGGGCGCTGCACCAGATGTGGTGCTCCGGCCTGGGCGCTAACGGTCGCGTTTTAGCGCGACCAACTGACGTGCTGTTCCGCCCATTCGTTAGGAGCGGAGCAGCCAATTGGAGTCTGCCATGATAACTCTACTTGCTATTATCGCCGTGGCTTTTGCCGCGGTGATTTGTATCGCGATTATTCGGCGGGGCTCCGCGCGGCTTCGTGCAGAAGCTCGTGATCCGGGCGCCAACGCCGTTACATCTCCTTTTGTCGTCAAGCCGTCTCTTCAACTGGGAGATGGTACTGCCGCATTCGAAATTGTCTTTGCAGGCGTGGGCGCAAGCGCCGACTACAAAGTGCGTGTCTATGGAGACCGCACCGGCACGTTTGATTTCGTGCCGACTGCCAGCTATCCGGTCAATCTGCCGGAAGCACAGCCAAAGATTCCCGTGCATAGCGTTTTTCGCGTTCCTGTCTGCGGACTGGAAAGCGGCGAGCGCTTCGCGTATCGCATCAACTACAAGGACAATCAGGTGTTCGCTGCCGCTGCGCAAGCGCCCACCGGACCCGGCGAGAAGACGCGCTATGTGATCACCGGCGACATCGCCAAATGGGGTGCCGACGAGCGCCGCATCGCCAATCGCATCTTCCAGGAAAAGCCCAACAAGCTTGTTCTGGTCGGTGACATCGCTTACAACGACGGGCGCCTTCACGAGTATCTCGAGAAGTTTTTCCCGCCGTACAATGCCGACCAGGCTGGCGATGCTTTCGGTGCGCCGCTTCTGCGCTCGATTCTGACTGTGGTTGCCGCCGGCAATCACTGCGTCGGTCGTCCGGAGACTCTGGCGGTGCCCAGCTTCGACAAGTACGCGGACCACTTCGCGTATTTCGTTTACTGGTCGCAGCCGCGCAACGGTCCGGTTTCGCAAGAAGCCGCCGATGCCTACGGCAAAGACTTGCTGGGTGCCAAGTCGCGCATCAAGGCAATCTTCGATGCAGCCGGTGAGCGCATCCCCAGCATGCTCAACTTCTCGTATGACCATGGCGACGCGCACTGGGTCGTGCTCGATTCCAATCGCTACATGGACTGGAGCAATCCTGTCCTGCGCGAATGGCTCGAGAAAGACCTGGCGTCCACGACCAAAACCTGGAAATTTGTGGTGTTTCACCACTCATGCTTCCACTCCAGCCGCAAACACCAGGATGGTGTGCGCATGAGGCTGGTGGCGGACATCTTCCAGAAGCACGGCGTGGACATCGTCTTCACCGGTCACGTTCATACGTACGAACGCACCTTCCCGCTCCAGTTCAAGCTCAAGCCTCGCACGCTCACGGCTGCCGAAGCGGCTGCCGACCCGCTTGCCAAAGACTTCGCCCAATACGAAGGCGAGCTGACTCTGGACAAGGAATACGACGGTGTCGACAAGACTCGTCCCAATGGTGTTATCTACCTGACCACCGGTGCCGGCGGCGCTCCGCTTCACAGCGAGGCGATGCCCGAGGTGGCGAAGTGGCAGCCGCAGACTGCGGTTGCTGTCTCCGGCCGGCACTCGCTCACTGTCGTCGATATGTACGGGACAAAACTCGTCGCGCGCCAGATCACCGCTCAAGGTGAAGAGCTGGATCGCTTCGTGATTACCAAGTAAGCAAAGCGCTTGCTTCTTCTGGCGGGGGCGGCATGACACTGTCGTGTCGCCCCTGCTTCTTTTTGCAGAATTCGAACTCACAAAAGAAAAATCTCACACCTTGAGGGACTGTAGGAAGCCTCAAGGACAAGGTGCAATATGACCACGACAAGGACCGTTAAGGTCGCCTTTGATGCAACGAATGCACAGCACTCAAACGAAATCTACCTCGCCGCGCTGAAGCCGAAGACAAGTTTCTTCAGCCGTTTTCTTTCCACTCTCTGGCTGATTGTCGGCTTGGGAGCGCTTATCTCTTTCGCCTGGTCCGAGCCGTTTTCCGGCATGCTCTTCAATTGGTTGACAGAGCAGGGGTTGGCACCGTGGGTGGTGACCTACATCCTAACGCCCATCGTCATGTTTGTCCGCGCGGTAATCGCAGTCGAGTCAATCGGCTATGGCTACCATCGCTTTTTCCAGCATGTCGGCTATCTGACGCGCCAGGCACAGGTGTTCCGGCGGAACCAGCGTTTTCACTGGATCCACCACATGATCATCTATCCGATCGGTCGCCTTTACCGGCACGGCAAGCGCTACCACACTTCCGAGAAAGGCTTCGGCTTGAGCTGGGTGATTCCCGGTCTTATGGCTGCAGGTCTTTTCCTCTACACCCATGGATTCACGATGGTGAGCTTCGCGTTCATCTTCGGTCTGTGGTTTTACGCCAAGATGGTGGTCGATCTGACGCACGCGCGTTTTCACTTCGACAATCATCCCTGGGTCGGCAAGCCGTATTTCCAGTGGCTCGAGGAGATTCATCTTCTTCATCACTGGGACCAGCGGTACAATTTCACCATCGTTCATCCGCTCATGGACCAGCTTTTCGGAACCTACCTGGACCCGGCGACTCATCGCAAGGAGCTTCAGATTAGCCTCGAAGATAATGAGGTGACGGTCTCCGATTTGATCAACTGGCGCTATCTGCTTACTGAGGCAAGCCCCGCTGAATATGCAGCTTTCGTCTCGGCGGCACAGCGCTATCCCAAGTCGCTTCGCAAGGTCAAGCATTTGCTTGCCGTGCTCAAGCATCGATGCGACAGACATCCTGAGGATGCCGAGGCTGCAGAGTTGCATGCCCGAGCACTAAGTCTTGTCACCGCCGTCGGAAAGACGCCGCAGACAATTCAGTAGTTAATCCTGGGGAAAGACCCGAGCTCATCACAGTTTGAGCTCCGGTCTTTCTCTTTTTGATCTAGAGATACTAGAATGTGTAGTGGAAATTGCATTGACGCTGCCAATGTAGGAGCCGCGCTGAATTAGACTTCACGGTCGATTCACACGCAGTATACGATGATGCGGTGATCTCCGACTTCTTCAATCACAAATTGCGGCACCGTATCTGCGGTGACTTCCGGCATTCGTTTCTATTGAGGTTCAAATGGCCATCGATACCCAAGCCCCTGTGCATCAACCTGAATCGGCAATAACGCATTCCGCGCCGTCTTTTCCCGTGGAAAGCCTGGCTCCGACATTGCAGACCGGTGCCGCCACTCCCACGCCGGAAACTGACGCGCTGAATCGCAGCACGATCAAAACGGCCGGACTTCCACCTGCAGACGATTTGTTTGCCGGTGATTGGTCGCATCCGGTGCAGAAAAACGATATGCAGTTCAGTCAAAAGATTGAAGACAGGCTTCCGGGTATGCGCAATCCGTTCGAACAATATGAGCCGAGAGAACCGGCAGGCTTGAGCAGAATTCAGGATCTTACTGCGGAAAATCAACAAAAGCTTCGTCAGCTGCAGGACATCGCCAGAACGATTCAAGATGGCGGAGGCAATACGGCAGCCGTATTGAAAGCTCTGCAAACGCATGTGGACAAAGAATTCGGCACCAATAAAGACGGATCTCCCAAAGTAAGTATTCTTGCTTATCGCGCTGCTGACACCACGCGTGAAACCAATTTTTACGCGACTTTCAATAACAGTCGGCTTGAGCAAAACCAGAACCGGGGCGCGCTTGAAGCTTCCAGAAAGTATGGTTTTACCTTCCCGTCCCATACGGTTGGTTGGATCGACAGATCGAAGAGTCGCGGACCTGTAGTTTAGACAGTTTGCCCGCCGAAGCAGGTCCAGGCCGCGTTTGCTTTGATCGTTTTGCAAAAAAACAAACAACGACAATGAGAGCCCCTAAGCAAAAGGGCTCTCAAAGACGATTTTCGCATTGAACTTTATTAGCTAAGCAAGAACATCTGAGGATTCATGCCAATCTTGCAGGTGTTCCTGTGTGCGGTGGAACAGCTGAGCTTTGATGACTGCTGAAGCTTATCTGTTTTCGTTGCGGTTATAGTGCGCAAAGCCGCGGAAGGTCGCCCACACCGGGGTGTCTTCGAAGTAGGACGGCTCGGACATGACTTTCTCGATTTCGTCTACTTGTTGTTGCTTTTGTTGTTCGGCGGTTTGATTAGCAAGGATTTGATATTCAGGCATGAGAAAGGGACCTCGGGGTGTGAGGGAATATCGACTAAAGTCTGTGGAAGGTTGGGCGGGCGTCGATTGCTTTCGACAAACACATTGTCAAGGAGAGTGCGTGAATAATACGTGAAACACGTATTCACATCAAAAAAGTCCCATTCCATGGGAAAATTTCGAGGTCGACCCGCCCTTCGGAGCGACATATAGAAGAAAAAACAGGGGTAATGTTCACGTGGACGTGAAAAATTCGAGCCCAAGCAAGGACCGATTTAATCTTCTTTTGAAGAATGCGGACCGTCTGGTCAGTCATCTTCCACAGGGCACTTATTCTGCCGGCGTTGATGAAGCGCGGGACATCGCCCGGGACCCCTGGATGGTCGAGAGCTTGAATCTTGACCCATACTGGCCTAAATGGAACAGCCCATGGTGGTATTTCACACTCTGCATGGAGATGAATTACACAAGCAGTATTGTTCCTACTTCTCTTCTAGAGCACTTTGCCGACCGAGTGAACGAACACTATTTGAAAGTGTTTCCTTTAAAGCAAGATGAATTTCCGGCGGGCAAAGACCCGATGCGCCACATTCTTTGTTTTTGCGCGATGGGCACTGCGGTACAAATTCTGGAAAACAGCGGCATCAATACCGATGAGCGCATCCCGTGGTTGCGACCATGGTTTGAGCGCTATCAGATGGCTGACGGCGGCTACAACTGTGATGAGGCGGCCTACGTGAGGGCACAGCCGCGTTCTTCTATAGTGTCGACCGCGCCGATGCTGGAAGCGCTGTTGAAACTTCAGGAGCGCGGCTTGTCTTGGCGCGAGACAGAGATTCTCGATAATGGGATCACTTATATGTTAAAGCGAAGCTTGTTCAAATCCATATGTAAGAACGCGCCTATGGACCCAGAATTCACACGACTGACTTTTCCGCGCTTTTATGAATACGATGTCCTGCGCGGTTTGAGCCTGGTTAGCAATTGGGCTGTACGTTTTGAAAAGACACTTCCATTTAGTGCAATAGAAGAAGCTCTCGATTTGTGTTGTTCCAAGATTAGAGATGACGGGCAGCTTTATATTGAACGGCAATTTTACGCGGATAAGAAGACGCCCATGTACAAAGACGGGCAGTGGACGCGAGGTCACGACGTTAGTGTGTTCACTCTGCTAAAGGAGGCCGGTCCTCTTGAAACGTCCAGTGCGATTCTCACCACCGCTCTCATTGATGTTTTGAAAAACTTGCAAAAACTCGATGATTGCGGACTTATCGCGTTTTAGTCATCTCACTACACGAAAACTCCACATTTACTCCACACAAACTACACGACTGTCCCTTACATTATGGACAAGCGAACTCCCGACGCGAGCATAACCCCTTATCCAGCTCACTGGAGGCCCTTCGCTTCCCCAGCACGATTCCCATAACTCCCCCCTTCGAATGATTCTCGTCGCTGTTGAACACGCATCACATGCGTGAACAACGATGCGCGTAAAAGGAGATAGACATGGCCACAGGTTATGAAGCACCGAAAGATGCAGTCACAGTTGAAGATGCTGCAAAATCGAAAGGCGTCGAGGGCGCAACTCAAGCGTTTCAGGCTGAGTTGGACGAGATCAAAAATGCTGACCCGACTGCAGTCGACAAAAATTCTTACTACTCTAATCTGAATGCCGAACTGGAAAAATCCGGCATCCTGCCTGAAATGGCAGCTAATTGGGCGAAGGAAAACTATTCGAAATTAGATGTGGATGGAGGCGGCATTAGCCTCAGTGAGATTTCAATTGAATTAAGTAATACCGAAAAAGGCAGCAAAGAACATGCGTTTCTTCTGAGCTTGAAAAACAACTACAAGACTCTCAATGAGCAAGACAAGAAAGACGGCGAGAAGGAAGCAGGAGAGAAGAAGAATGCCGTAGGTATCACAGAAAAAGACCTGAACAAATTTATTGATATGAAGGGCGGCGACCGCAGCAACATGGATTTGGCTGCGATTCTTACCGACAATAAAAACTACCTCTTCAATGCTCTCGATGTCGCCAACAACGGAAGCGGCGGTAGAGACGGAAAGGTCAGTCGTTCGGATATCGATGCTTTTGTCAAAGATCTCGACAGCGATAAAGACGGCAAAATCAGTGATGCCGAACTGAACAATCAAGCGCTTCAGGGCGTAGAGAGCGAAGACCGTCGCAAGGCTGTTGATTTGCTCAAGAAATATGCGGACGATGATTACTGGCATTCCGACTCTGCTGAAAAAATTCAGAAGGGCGGCAAAATTTCGATGGATAGCCTGGCTAAAGGGCTCAACTTCGAAGGCAATCAGGCAGGATTACTGGAGGAGGTTAAGAAACGGACCGGCGACGATCCGAATCAAAGCAACGAAGAACAAGCAAGGATCAAAGCAGACAAAGACTTGCAAGATAGGCTCGCAAGAGAAAGAGAAGCAGCAACGGCGAAAGCAAATGAAGGCACCACGCCTTTGGCTGACTATGACAAAGAAATGATTGAGCTGGTCCTTACAGCGAACAAGGATGTAGTTACAAATGCAGGTCTGATGGACAGCGAAGGCGTCATTTCCAAACAGAATTTGGATGCTTTCTGGATGGGATTGGAAGAAAATCCCAATGCGGCAGCGGGTTTCGACAGCGATACGATGCAGGCTCTCTCCATGCTGTCGCAGAGCTGGAAAACTGTCTCGAAAGATGGCAAGACACTGAACATAAATGACCTCAGTCCGAAAGATTTTACGGGAAGCGGCAGCGGTTCGGGTTCTGAAGGACCTGGTGAAACTGAAAATCCGGATGAATCCGAATCATATGTCGTTCAATCCGGCGACTCCTTCTGGGGAATCGCGCAAAGCGTTCTCGGAGAAGGCGCATCGAATGCTGACATTCAAGCCTATATGCAGCAGATCGCAGAACTCAACAAGATGGATCTTCAAACGATCATCTACAGAAACGACAAGCTCAAGCTGCCAAAACGCCCGGGAGCTTAACAAACAAGTTTAGATAAGCCAGACCCTACTGGTGTGCCGTCCAACACTTGATCGGTCCGAAAGGCGTCTAAATCCAGATTAAAGGCGCCTTCGGACAGTTCAAGCCCAGAATACATTGACAGGTCGACGAAACGATAATCCGACAGGTCAAACCAAAAAGCTTTTGTGTGCACGTGGGAACTAGAAAGAGAGCTTTTGAGAGATTGAGGAGGTGATTAGTTTAATTAGACCCCTCCATTCGAGGAGACTGTGAGCATTACAGCCATTCGGTCCAGCCGAGTGGCTGTTGGCTCTCCGGGCATCGCAAGTATTGCAAGTCGAGTATTGCAAATAGGGTATATTTCAATCCAGCGAGTGTATTGGCGTGAGTGTGATGGCGAAAATCCTGGTCGTCGAAGACGACAAGCAGATCTCACAATTTGTCTGTGACAGTTTGGCATTCGAACACCATACTGTTGAGGCGGCTTACGACGGCGATGACGGGCATGACATGCTGGCTGTCAACGAATACGATCTGGTCATTTTAGATCGCTCGCTTCCAGGCAAAGATGGCATCGAAATTTGCAAAGCGTACAGAGCGCGCGGCGGAAGCTCACCGGTGCTCATGCTGACGGGCATGTCGAAAATTGCAGAACGCGCTGAAGGACTGGATTCAGGCGCGGATGATTATTTGACGAAACCTTTTCACATGCAAGAGTTGACCGCGCGCGTGCGAGCCTTGCTCAGGCGCAGAGGCGGAAAATTGCTCGATGATAAGCTGACCTTGGGTCATGTTTCGCTCGATACTCGCTCGTTCAAAGTCACTGCGGGTGGGAGTGCTGTGAAACTAGTCCCGAAAGAATTTGCTCTGCTCGAATTGCTTATGCGCAACAGAGGGCAAGTATTCAGTGCCGATGCCATAATCAATCGCGTCTGGACCGCAGAAGAAGAAGCCTCACCGGAAACCATAAGAACGTACATAAAGAACATTCGCAAAAAGCTGGAATCCCAAACTCACCCGCCCATCATCCACACCGTTCACGGAGTCGGATATAAAGCAGACTTGGAGTAAGGAGCAGGCGCCAAAGGCGTTGGTTTAAGCCTATTCTCAAAATACTCAGACAGGAGACCATCTTCAAGAAAGGGCTCGTTTTGGCGGGCACTGTGCTCATTTTTGAGCTAATTTTGATGCTTTTTGCAGCGGCGATGATTTTCTACACCGATGACGTTGTGCGCAAAGAGCGCCGCGCCACTGAAACAGTGGCCCAGATCAACCGTTTGTTCTCCCTGATTCAGAGAGCATCTTCAGGGCTTATAGAACAGGTTCATGACTTGCACGATCCGAATTCTCAAGCCTTTTACGACACGTATGGCGTGTTTTTGAAAACCTTGCCCGACGAGCTTGCGAAGCTGAAAGCGCTCACCAGTGAAAACCCCGAATTCAAGACTGCGGTCGGCGAAATTGAATACAATCTTCTGGAAGGACGCTCGATGATGGAGCGCGTCAGAATTGCTTTTTCGCGACATGAATGGCAGCGCAATCACCTTTTGTTTGAGCTGAACGATATTTCGCATACAGCCAATCGTCAGATCGAAAGTCTTTTGAAGAGTTGCGAAGCGCATCAAAAGCGCCAGTTGGAAGAGACAGCGCAAACTCGCCAGACGCTGACTCTGATGCTTGCAGTGATGGCGGTTTTAAACATAGTATTTGTTGTTGGTCTGGTGCTCAACTTTGCAAGGCAAGTCGCTAAGCGGCTTTCTGTGGTGCGCGATAACAGCTTGAGATTTGCGGCTGGTGTTCCACTTTTGCCTGCGCAGCGGTCCGCGGATGAGATAGGCGATCTCGACAGAGCGCTTCACCAGATGGCTGAGGTAGTGCAGGATGCGATGCGCAGAGAACGCTCTGTTTTGGAAAACGCATCCAACATGATTTGCAGCATCACCTCCGATCTCACGTTTGCCAGTTGCAATCCGGCTTCCCTGGGAGTTCTAAACTACGCAGATGACGAACTGCTCGGCAAGCGGTTTATTGAAATTGTCGAAGAAGAAGACAAAGCGCGCACGCGTGATGCTTTTGAAGAGGTGATGAAGAGCCATGGCAGCATGGAAGTGGAAAACCGACTGGTGCGCAAAGACGGTTCTGTCATCGATGCGGCCTGGTCGGTGAAGTGGTCGGAGTCTGACAGGGTGCTCTTTTGCGTCGTGCACGACATAACTCACCGCAAAGAGGTGGAAAGACTAAAACGCGCATTCTTGCAGATGGTCAGCCACGATCTGCGCTCGCCTCTCACATCGATTCAGGCGTCTGTGGACGTGGTCAACTCAGGCGTATACGGCGAACTTCCCGAGCGCTGCAAGAGCGCATTGGCTCAGGTAAACTCCAACATCGGTCGCCTTATCGCACTGGTCAACGGTTTGCTCAGCCTCGAAAAAATGGAAAGTGGTCATATGCAATTGGATTGCGATCTAATTCCAGTGTCCGAAGTTGTCGAGCCGTCCGTACATTCGATTCATGGAATGGCGAATAAACGGCGCATCGAGATAGCTGTGGACAACCAGCATAATCCGAGACTCTATGGCGATCAGGATCGATTGGTGCAGGTAATGGTCAATTTATTGTCCAATGCAATCAAGTTCTCGCCCGACAAAAGCAAGATAACGATTGTTGTTTTGGATGGCGATGAAACAGTTGAAGTGCAAGTCAACGACCAGGGTCCGGGCATTCCCGAGGACAAGAGAGAAACTGTTTTTGAACGATTCAAGCAAGTCGACAGAACCGACGAGACCAAGAAAGGCGGCATCGGTCTCGGTCTGCCCATCTGCAAAGCTATAGTTGAACAGCACAATGGAACGATTGGAGTTGGCACCGCTAATGGTGGTGGCTGTAGTATGTGGTTTCGCATTCCGAAGGCCAGTTCGAAAGTCGAAGAGTAGTAGAGAAGCGGTGCCTGCCGGTTCAACTCAATAGGTTTTCAATACTTTATAATCGCGCTTTCTTTAGGTGAGTCTGAAATTCACTGAGAGCGCGCAATGAAAGCTTTGGAACGTTACACCCATGAAGACCGGCAACGGATTATAGACAGGCTTACGCCCGTAGTTGAGGCGGAATTCGGCGAGAATTTTCTTGCCTTCGCTTCCATCGCGTCTTTTGCGCGGAATGAGGATTCCCATTATTCGGATTTAGAACTGGTTGTCTTCGTCAAGCAGCTCGATGAACCGGATAAAGCATTCGGCGTAGGCAAAATCATTGACGGCATGCTCGTGGAGCTCTATTGCTACACTCCCGAAGGTTACCTTTCAAACGTGCGAGATGTAAGCAAGAATTGGATGATCTCAGGGTCCGACCGATTGTCGGCGATTGTCAATCCGAAATTAATTGAAGTGCTGAATAAATACTCCGTTGCGGACATAGAGCAAAAGTGCCTTCTGCAGGCTGTTGCGCATTGGCCGGAAGTTCAGGAGTCAACCGGCAAAGTTCTCAACGCGGTTGCAAACGACAATCGTGATGGGCTCCTTTTGCTGGCTGCCGACATGATCGAGCATATGCTCGAGCTGATGTCGTTTATCAATGCTGTGCCGTTCGTGACCTTTGGTCGTTTCATTTCGCAAGCGCAAAAGTTTTCTACCAAACCCAGAAATTGGGATCAGCTAGTGACGATTTTCAACGCCGGTATCCCCGACCCTGTGGTCTTTGCCGGATTGGTCGACGAAGTGATAACGGACTTCGAGCAAATTTTTGAAAGTCGCGGTTGCACCTTGTATGATTGCCGGGATCCAGTTGAGATGGTCGCTGCTCTCAAAGCGCGAGTTGCCGACGGGCAGTGGTTGAAGGCGTAGTTCGCGCCCGTTTTCATTAGAGGAATGAACATGGCTGAACGTGAACATTTTGATGTGATTGTTGTCGGGCTTGGTGCGGCCGGCAGTTCTGCTGTCTATCAACTGGCGCGTCGCGGCTCGAAGGTTCTCGGCATCGATCAGTATGAACCGCCGCACACGCTCGGCTCTACGCACGGAGACACCCGTATAACCAGGCAAGCCATCGGCGAAGGCGATCATTACACGCCTCTGGCTCTGCGCTCTTATGAAATTTTTCGCGATATTGAAAAGCAAGTTGGCGAGAAATTGCTGCTTGTCACCGGCGGATTGATGATTTCCAGCACGGAAAGTACCGGGGTCAATCAAGTGGCAAACTTTTTTGAGACGACTTTGCGTGCAGCTCAGAAGTACGCTATTCCGCATGATGTACTGAGTGCCGAACAGATTCGTATTCGTTTTCCGCAGTTTAAAGTGCAGGATAATGAGATGGGTTACTACGAGTTCGAGTCAGGTATTTTGAAACCTGAAGCGTGCGTGCGAGCTAATTTAAATGTCGCTGAGAAGGCAGGCGCAAAGCTGTATGTCAACGAACGGATGATCGAGTATTCAGAAGACGCAGATGGCATATTAGTGAAAACCGATAAAGGTGAATATCGCGCCGATAAACTCATTTTGAGTCTTGGTCCGTGGCTTCCTGAGATGGTCGGCGAAGGATTAAAGAGCCGATTCAAAGTCTATCGCCAAGTGCTTTTCTGGTTCGATTGCAGTGACAGTTATGAAAATTTTGTCCCGGGTAAATTCCCAATCTTCATTTGGGACGCGCAAGGGGAGCGCGATGCCATCTACGGATTTCCTGCAGTCGACGGTAAAGAAGGCGGCATAAAAATTGCAACCGAGCAATACGTCAGCGAAGTTACTCCGGAAAGTGCTGAGCGCAGTGTTTCTCAGGACGAAATAGATGCGATGTTCGAGAAGCAGATCGTGCCTTGCTTCCCGGCGGTCAAACGCACTTGCATCAAGTCGGCTGTTTGTTTGTACACGGTGACACCGGATGCCGGATTTGTGATTGATTTCATGCCTGGCTCTGAGCGAACGATTGTTTGCTCACCTTGTTCCGGTCATGGTTTTAAACACTCGGCTGCGGTCGGCGAATGTGTTGCCGAGCTGGCACGCGACGGCAGAACAACTATTGATATCGAGCCGCTGCGAATCAATCGCGGCGCACTGGTGAAGGCATAGAGAAGGAGAAAGATGTGTCGGAAGTGGCGATGAAACCGGAAATTCGTGTGCTGGAAACAGCAGATGCAGACACATTTTGGAAGCTTCGCCTGCGTGGACTGAAGGAAGATCCGGAGGCATTTGGAGCCAGTCTTGCCGATTCCGTCGACGCAACTCACGAAGAGATTTGCAAGCGTCTTGCTTGCACAGATGATTCTTTTGCGCTCGGCGCGTTTAATCCAGAACCTTGCGGTATGCTCGGATTTTATCGCCGACAGGGCGAGAGAGTTCGTCACAAAGGCAGCATCTGGGGCGTTTATGTCGCTCCGGAAGCGCGTGGAACTGGGCTTGCCCGCAGGCTGATGGTCGAGGCGATTGAACGCGCAAAGAAAATGCCCGGGCTGGAAGAAGTTCTCTTGACCGTCAGTACGACTCAGGGACCGGCGATGAAACTATATGAATCGCTCGGCTTCAAAGAATATGGGCACGAGGTAAAGGCGCTCAAACAAGGCGACCTCTACATCGACGAGAAGGCGATGATGTTGCGTTTGCATGATTAGATGCTAATTACTTTTTCAACATGAGCAGTGACTCTACGACTCGATTAAAGAGCTCGTGGGTCTTTTCGAAGTTTGCTTCGTAATTTGAACAACTGATGATGAAATACTGATCGCCGCTTGTTGCAAATGCTTTTAAAATTTTGGTTTGTTGCCTGACCGGTTGCTCTGTGTCGGTCGGCAGTTTCAGTGTTTGAAGCAAAACGAGTTTCCGCATTGGAATCGAGCCTAATTCCAGTTTTTTATCCGATTCGACTTTCCAGATTGCCGACCACTGGCGAACTGCGGTATCAGTGATGGTATCAAGTGTGTGTCCTGTAGGCATTGGTTTCACAACCACTTTGATGTTCGGAATTGGATTTGGCTGCTTGAAAGTTTCTTCCGGCGCCGCAATTACGTCGACAATCAGATCGGTCTTTGTTTTCCAACCTTTCGGCAAAAGCAGTCTGTAGCCCTTTTCTTTATTCTCGAAGAGCTGTAAATCAGAGGCGATTTGATTCGCGGGAACATCGGCGTAGCAAGTGGGCGTGGCAGCCACGAAAGCCAGGGCGGTGCAGGACAACATTAGTACTTTTGGCAGGAAGGTTTTTGCGATTTTCAAATTTTAGTTCCTCGAGTTGTTTCCTTAATCCGCAAACCGGTTTTTGATTGTAGCTGTTTACCCGCAGGCACGCTCTAAAAGGCTGCTGCCGGAAAAATTTGCAAGTCAGCTTGGAGAAGCTCGCGATGCGCCACTAGCTTGCGCGAATAGAGTGAACGCGACTCTGGTGCATGTGATCGAGTGCTCATTTACAAGACTTCTTTACAACTATTCAATGTTGCTGCAAACAAAGGCCAGGTAAGTATCTGGAAGTTTCTTCACAAGACTCGGAATCTTAATAAGCACAGCAGGTTTTTTTGACTCAGCTGTAAGCCAAAACCTAATTTCTAAACCTACACGTACATCACATCTTTCAGCAGACAGCCTCTTTCGCAGAACAATTCAGTTCACCAGAACAGCAAACAACCAGCACCATGCGGTGTTTGGTGACGGCTGGCTGGGTGAATTTGGCGGTTTGTCGAAGAAGTGATGCGGTTCAACCCTTTCATGACCTCCCTTAGGTCACAAGGAGAAACTATGAGTCAGACTCTTGCACCGGGTGGCAATGCTGCGCTGCCCACGGAAAAGGTAACGGTCAAGTGCATGCACATCGGGCCGGACGCGGATCTCTCCGCGCTTCTGCTCACCGCCGCCGGCAAGGTTCGCACCGATGAGGACTTCGTCTTCTATGGGCAGCCCAAGTCCGCCGACGGTTCGGTCGTCTATCTCGACAAGAAGAAGACGGGCGATGTTTGCGAGCACGGCATCACCATCGACCTGGCCGCGATTCCCTCCGGCATCGAGAAGGTCGCCATCACGCTGACCATCGACCCCGAGACGCCCAAGACCTTCGCTTCGGTGACCAGCCTCGCGCTCGCCATCAACAACGCCGCCGGCGCCGCGGTCGTCGCGATGGAGCCGAAGGGCGACAAGGAAAACGCGTTCATCATCTGCGAGCTGTACAAGCGCAACGGCGCCTGGAAGGTTCGCAACTTCAGCCAGGGCTTCACCAACGGTCTGGCCGGCATCGCCACCGCGTTCGGTGTGGACGTCGGTGACAGCGCGCCTGCCGCCACTCCGGCCGCTGCTCCGCCCCCGCCGCCGCCTCCTGCGCCGCCTCCGGTGAAGGTCAATCTCGACAAGCCCAAGCCGACCGGCAAGGTCAATCTGACCAAGGGCAAGTCCATCAAGATCGAGAAGACACCCGAGATCATCGCCACCGGTGAGTGGAGCAACACCTGGACCAAGACGCTCGACTACGACCTCTACGCGCACATCGCGTACAAAGACGGGCGCCAGGAAGTGATTCGCTATGACCGGCTGTCCAACAAGGACGGTTCGGTGCGCCACCACGGCGACCTCAAGTCGGGCGGCTCCGGCACCATCGAGCGCGTCTCGGTGCGCATGACCGACGACATCGCGGCGGTCGGCTTCTCCTTCTACTCGGCGATCGAGAACGGGCAGGGCTCCTTCTCGCACGCCAAGGCGCGCGTCTCCATCGACAATGGCGCCGGCTCCACCGTCGTCATCCAGGTCGAGCAGATGAGCGTCGACCCGCGTCGCTACACGCTGTACTTCGGCACCTGCATCAATCGCGACGGCGACGCTGTCGAGATCGTTGCGCACGAGGACTACAGCCAGCGCGATTCCGAGCGCCAGGCTGTGCTCTACAAGGACGGCACCCACAAGATGGATGCCGGCCCGGAAAACCGTCAGAAGTAATCAACGCAAACCGCATCCGGCGCCGCTTCGGCGGTGCCGGATTGCTAAGGACGAACATGCAAACAGCAGAAAAACAAGCGCAGGCGCGCAACTGGGGCGCCGTGCGTTTGACCTCCGGCTTCTACATGACCGACATGGTTCGTTCGGTCCTCCCTGTGGTCGACACGGAAGTTCGTGCTCTGGCGATTCAGCGCGTCATCGATTTGCTCGAGTCCGGCTGTGCCGACGAGCATCAGTGGCGGCATTCCATCGACGAGCTGTGCGGACTTCTGCGTGAGCATCCCGATGCGCACAAGGAATCCGGCACCTGGTACGACGGCGACCCGACCATTCTCGCTCTGGCGACGGCGAAGGAAGCTGCGAGCCACGCGCTCTACAAGCTGTATCCGACGCTGTATTGCCGCGGCGAGGCGGAAGGCGCTTCGTACAAAGTGCTCAAGTACATGATCCGCGCCATGATGCAGAATCCCCAAACGGCTGCGTCGTGCCTGAAGTGGGTCGAGCGCAACGTCAGCATCATGCAGCGCTGGTAAAGTGCTGCTGCAGCGACTTGCCGTCAGGCGGTAAGCGGAGGAGGCAGTGTGGATTCCCTTAAACGGGTTTCTTCACTGTCTCCTTTTTGATTTGGAAAAACTATAAGAGATAGTATAAACAGGTG
>PNKB01000053.1 GCA_013997645.1 Cyanobacteria bacterium PR.3.49 | reverse complement strand
ATTGTGTTTTGCTCCGGCTTTAAAACTGGAATTTATTGAAGGTACGCAAAAAGCAAAGCCAAAGGATACTCTCAAAAACATTCAAGACACTGGTGAATTTGTCGTCAACATAGTCAGTCACGAAATCGCAGAGAAAATGAATCAGAGCAGCGGCAGCTATGATGAAGGAGTAAACGAATTCGAGATGGCAGGCTTGACCGCAACGCCATCGCAATACATCTCACCGCCTAGAGTGGCAGAGTCGTTGATAAATTTCGAATGCAAATTGAATCAGATAATTTCATTCGGCGAACATCCGGGCGCCGGCAATTTAGTCCTGGGAAACATAGTTTGTGCACATTTGGCGGAAACCGTGTACAAAAATGGACGCATCGACCTTGATGTTCTTCACCCGATCGCACGTCTGGCGGGAATGGAATATTGCGCTGTGAAAGATCGCTTTGTAATGATGAGACCTCAAATTTAACGGATACCAACGATATGACCGAGACCAAAGAAAAGAATGCCGGTTTAGCCTACGCGCAAAAGATAGCGGACGAGCTCAAGCTGCCGAACGCGGGTGTTCAAGCTGTTGTAAATCTTCTGCAAGAGGGTGCGACAATCCCATTCATAGCGCGCTATCGAAAAGAAGTCACCGGGTCACTCGATGAGGTTGTGATCGCACAGATACGCGATCGATTTGCACAGCTTGAAGAACTGGACAAAAGGCGCCAGTCAATTCTATCTTCAATGGAAGAGCGCAATTTGCTTACAGACGAATTGAAAGCAAAAATTGAGCAAGCTCCGTCGCTTACAGAGCTGGAAGACATTTACCTGCCCTACAGACCGAAAAGGAAAACGCGCGCTACGGCGGCCAGAGAGAAAGGTCTCGAACCACTGGCAAAAGAAATTTTTGCAGGCAGTCCGAAAGACTGCGTTACTGAAGCAACGCGTTTTGTCGACAGTGAAAAAGGCGTCGCATCAGCCGACGATGCGCTTGCCGGTGCACGCGACATAATTGCCGAATGGATCGCCGAAGATCCGCACGCGCGCAAAGAAATGCGCAAATATTGGTTTTCGCGCAGCTCGTTTACTTCCACTATGGTCAAAGGAAAGGAAACCGAAGGTGAGAAATTTAAGGACTATTTCGATTGGAGTGAAAGCGTTACGGCCATTCCATCTCACAGAATTCTGGCCATGCTGCGCGGAGAGACTGAAGGTTTTCTCAAACTGAAACTCAATCCGCCAGAGGAAGAAGCGCAGCAAATGCTGGAGCGCCGTTTTGTAAAAGGGCGCAACACATCTTATGAGCAATGCCGCATTGCTGCACAGGACTCCTACAAACGTCTTTTGGCACCAGCTATGGAAACAGAACTGCGCGCAGAATTAAAAACACGTGCGGATGAGGGTGCAATTGAGGTATTTGTCAGAAACGCGCGGGAATTGCTGATGGCCCCTCCACTTGGGCAGAAGGCTGTGCTTGGTGTCGACCCTGGTTTTCGCACCGGGTGCAAAGTCGTATGCCTCGATCGACAGGGTGCACTCCTGCACCATGATGTGATCTACCCCCTATTTTCTCAAGGTGGTGGCAGTGATGGCTCTGCTTCTAAAGCCGAGCAGAAAGTCGTCGAGCTTTTGAAGAAATACGACGTTGAAGCGATTGCACTGGGCAACGGAACTGCAAGCCGAGAGACAGAAGCTTTTCTCAGAGCGATAGATTACAAAGCGGCCGGACTGCCGAGCATACCTATAGTCGTAGTGAATGAAAGTGGTGCGTCGATATACTCAGCTTCCGAAGTGGCACGTGAAGAGTTTGGCGATTACGATATCACTGTCCGCGGTGCGGTCTCTATCGGCAGACGTTTGATGGACCCTTTGGCAGAACTTGTGAAAATCGATCCAAAATCAATTGGGGTTGGACAGTATCAGCACGATGTCGATCAAACAGCACTGCAGCGCAGCCTGGATGATACGGTGATGAGCTGCGTAAATGCCGTCGGAGTAGAACTCAATACTGCAAGCAAACAACTGCTGTCATACGTCTCCGGGCTTGGCCCCCAAATCGCAGCCAACATCGTCAAGTATCGTGATGAGAATGGAGCATTTGCAGGTCGAAATCAGCTAAAAAAAGTACCGCGCCTTGGTCCGAAAGCATATGAGCAATGCGCCGGATTTCTCAGAATTCGTGGAGCAAAAAATCCCTTGGACTCCAGTGCTGTTCATCCGGAGCGCTACGACCTGGTGGAGCGCATGGCTCGCGATGCAGGATTGCGCGTCGATGATTTGATCAACAACGAAGGAAACACCGCCAAAATAAATGTTGGCAAGTATGTCGACAATGAAGTGGGTTTGCCGACCTTGAAAGACATCATCAAAGAATTAGAAAAACCAGGACGCGATCCACGCTCGCAATTGGAACCCGTGAAATTCGCGGAAGGCATCCACAGCATCGACGACCTCAAAGAAGGAATGCGCCTTCCGGGCATCGTTACCAATGTCACCGCTTTTGGTGCATTTGTGGATGTCGGTGTTCACCAAGATGGTCTGGTGCATGTAAGCGAAATGGCAGACAAGTTCATCAAAGATCCATCCACTTTTGTCAAAGTAAATC
This sequence comes from Cyanobacteria bacterium PR.3.49, assembly GCA_013997645.1. Lineage (GTDB taxonomy): Bacteria > Cyanobacteriota > Vampirovibrionia > Obscuribacterales > Obscuribacteraceae > QKMZ01. Next base: position 27,440 of record PNKB01000053.1, on the reverse strand, counting down.
AGCAGGTAAATGTTGTAGTTATGCAAGTGGACAAAGGACGAAAACGCATTTCTCTAAGCATGAAACGATAAGCGGAGATTTAGCCGAAAACCCCTTCACAACAGGGTTTTCCCATGCTAGACTGGTAAGTATGACCGTCTCCAGTGTGGTTCTTTAGTTTGAACAGCAGACCTTCACAAAATTCCAGCAATCGGACGTCCGAAGAAGGCAGAGACAACGTCACACGACTTTCCGAAAAACGAGAAAAAATTCTTGAAGGAGCTTTGCGCGTTTTTCTGGCGCAAGGTTATTCTGCAAGCATGGATGCAATCGCGGCAGAAGCCGGAGTTGCGAAGCAGACTGTCTATAGCCACTTCAAAGACAAAAATTCTTTGTTCGCAGCGCTAATCGATCGTTTGCTCGATCATTTTGTATCAGCTGGCCTGACTGCTGATTTGCTGGCATTGGATGCTCGCAGTTTCGTGCGTAAAATTGCCCAGATTACTCTTTCGCGAATGGATGACTGGGAGTACGTTTCACTGCTGCGCCTCATCATCGGCGAATCCGGAAGATTTCCCGAGTTGTCCGAACTATATGTCGCACACATGGTAAAACCCGGCATTGAAAAATTGGCAGCATATCTTCGAGCCAATCAACAAGTTCGTTTTTCAGATCCGGAAGCAACTGCCAGAATTATTCACGGCGCATTGATCAATTTTGTCATCCTGCAAGAAGTGATGCACGGAAAGCACGCAATGCCGATGTCGCGCGAAAGATTGATCAATTCAATCGTGGACATGGTTTTATTTGCAGGCGAGCAAGGCAAACAATCAAGCTAAGCAGCGCAACTCAAAACTTGAAACGAACAAAAGCGCGTGTTTGTTAGCACGCGCTTTATTGTCCTTCAATGAACTTACGCTGGAGGAAATCATGAAAACGATTTCGCGGAATCTTCCACGAGACAAATAGACCAGCGTGATGCACCCCTGCTATCCCACTGATCTATTTGCTGTCTCATGGAGACCTTCTGTCTAGCTGCTGTGCGAATGTCGTGAGTGACGTGAATGTCTGACCATCTTGGTCAATTTGTAGAGCGTGTAACCACAGCCACCCGCCAGGGCGCCAGCCAGGACCGCAACGCCCATGCAGTTATTGCAATCAATTGCATAGAAACAAGTCACAGCGGTGAATGGAATCAGAAACGAAAGCGAGTAATAAGAAGAACACGCTTTTTTCGGAGTGGCTGAGTTGCACACTTGAGAATCGGGAGACACCTTTTGCGAGGGTACCGATGAACATGGGCTGGATTGCTGGCAAACAGAGTGGTGGGCTGGGTCGAGTACTGTTTGGCTCATCGGTATTTCCTCGCAGGTGCTGTATTCATACTAGTCGGTCCAGTCTAGTTTGTCAACCACCACAAAGGCTTCTGTCAAAACAGCCACTTACAAAGCAACAATAAGACTTTTCAGGCATTTGCCCACGACCGGACAAACTAGACTCTACAGTCCAGTTTTGACAACAAAAGTCAACGATTTACCCACAGGTTGGGGCTTTAGAGGATTTTCCGGCCATCCAGCTTCACTCCACATTTAATTTCCGGACCTGCCAGGTCCTTATATATAGATTTCGCCCGGATTTAACTCTTAAAGGACCGCAGAACTCGTTCCATAGGAGGTTCCGCGAAATTCAGCCACGAGCTCCCCGTCTTGGTTTTTCACTGAAACGTCGTAAATACCAGTACGACCACTCAGAGAAACTTCGCGCGCTGTGGCAGTCAAAACATCACCTGCCCTTGCAGCCGCCACAAACGCAACAGTGCAATTCAAAGCCACCGTCTTGCGATTGCGCGAATTGCAAGCAAAGGCAAAGGCCGAGTCAGCAAGGGTGAATGTCACGCCACCATGCAAGATATCCAGACCATTGAGCATGTCATTGCGAACGGTCATCGACAATACAGCCTGACCCTCATCCACACTCTCGATTGCAATTCCCAGGTGGCTGCTGGCGCGGTCATGCCTCAGCATATACTCCGCTACTTGCCTGGCCACGTCGGCGGATGTTTTTGCAGTTTCCATTGAGAGCCCCTGGGATTAGTCCTTCACAGCGATTTTGCATATGATAGCCCCTTGAAAAACAACCGGAAGAGTTGTTTTTGCTCAAGACAGATGTCTGGATTGAAAGGGAATCGTTCGAGAAAGAATCTCTTGAAACTCCAAATCATCTATTTCGCTCAGATAAGTGAAATAAGGAACGTCGATCTCTAGCTCATAACAATAGTGAACAAGCTCTCTATGTAGACTCCAATTTACGAGGGGAGGCTCGGCAAGCAAAAACATCAACTTCTGTAGATGAGTGTGCGCGTTTAGAGAACGCAGTTTTGAGATTGCCGCTACTTTTCTACAAGTCCGTCTCTCACCTAGTGCAATATTTAAAAGAAGATCGGGCAGCTCAGGGTCAGAACTGTGCATTACGAAGGCTTCCAAAGCCTCATCGGCATAGCCGATACAGTTAACATCGTCATAGGCCTTCCACAAAATCGGAGCCAACGCAGTATCGGGCGAAACTTGTTTCAGTTGGTATGCAGCACTTTTACGAACACCAGAGCACGGGTCTTGCAATAAGTTTGCCAGTAAATCTCCACGATTCCACAAACCAAACGGTACGCAGGCTACTTGTCTAACAGAATGATCGGTATGACCTGTGAAGTATGCTGCAAGATGCAGGCGCGCCGTTTCGCAAAACGAATTCCAATCACACTCAAACCTCCAGCTCTGTTTGTCATTCCAACATCCGTCAGCTTCGTCGAAGAAGGCGATTATTTCATCAACGCCCTGCAACAAAATCTTGGGATTTGCGGCAGTTGAAATGCATCGGCACTCACAGGAGGTCTTCTCAGAGCCCTCTTCAACTGAAGTCCGGTTTAAATCAATTAGATGCAGTATCGGTCTTAGCCAAAGCGCAAAGCATTCTTGAGAATCACCAGATAAATCGTGATAAGCATCTGCAAAAGCTTTCCGGCACGCGCCGAATACACCAGCTATTTCGGCTCGTCGCGACTCTGGCGCTGAGATACTGGCCTCAGCAAGTCCTTTTAGAATATTTTGAGTCCGAAAGTAAGAGATGCTGAAGAGCGCCTCATCTGCAACATCATCGTCCGGATCATAAAGTGCGCGAATCAAGACAGCCTCAGCCTCGATCGGCTCCTCCCAGACCAAATGATGGGCGGCGACTTCCCTAACTCTAGCATTAGGATGCTCGACAGCATTAATCAAAAGCCTTTGATATTCGGGCTCAACGAAACCCCACTGTAATCGATCAATTGCTTCAAGGTGAAGCCTATGAGTAGGATCACTTGCAATCGGAATAACAAAGTCAGCATCTGAGGATTTAGCTTCCATGACTGCAAGCCTGGTTAGCACTTCATCTCCAGACCGCCACCATTTTTCTCGCTCGAATTCGTCGCACCCTGTGCAAATAGAACTAAGAGAAATACAAACTGCATTGCGGATGTGTGTAGAAATTGCAGAATCCTGGACGACCTCAAGAAGTGGTGCAATCGCTCGAGGGTCATCGAGAGCTCCCAAGCTGTAAGCGATCTCAATTACATCGTCATCCGGAGAACTCTGCATGAGCAGGTTCATCAGCCTAAAGGTCCAAGACCGATCCTTCCATTGTCGAATTTCTTCGTGCGGAATTGTGTTCGTCTCCATAATTTATACTCCTCTGACAAAAAGTGCACGCCCGAGCGAAAGCGGCGAGGCTGGCACCACGCGTAGTATCAAAATAAGATTGCATAGCGAAGCCGGGCGACACGTTATGCCGCCGACACGCATAGCTGAGCTTATAGGCGAGAAGCCAGGGCGATGCAAGGCACCGCCCCTACAGGCTTCTACGCCCATATCGGCTTCGCTACCTAAAAATAGTGATCTCGGTTGATGCCGTCAAAAGCGGCCGCTAGTCATGCAGCAGCCCTTGAAACCGGCGACCAGATCCGCACGGACACAAGTCCTTACGGCCGAGTTTCTCTTCAAGTTCTTTTCCACCATGAACAATACGCCGTCCACGCTTCACCCGTGACTCAGACGGGAACCCGCGTCTTCGCTTGCTGGACGATTCAAAAGGAGTTGAATTGTGATTTATAGTGTGGCATTGTCCTATCCTCTCATATCTTCTCGTCTCATCTCATGATTAGACGGGAGGGAAAGATCATTATATCAAACAGATACAACGACCAAATCGAATTCTAATGGATGAATTGTCTCAATGCAAATAAAATGTCAATGCACGAAGTCTCAAACGGACCTTATAGATGAAATCTAAAACCAGGACGCTTCCACTCATCGCACTCGCAGTAGCCTTTAGCGCTGCTGGGCAACTGCAATGCAATGCGACAGCACACGAACACGAGCAACATGACACTACCGACAGTGCCTCAAAAACACACTCAACGAAAGGACACGCCGAAGGTTATCATCGCAAATTCAGCCATGCAAAACATTGGGTGAAAGTATTCGACGATCCTGAGCGCGACAAGTGGCAACTTCCGGATAGAGTTGTTGAGGCTTTGAACATCGGACCGAAAGACGTCGTTGCGGACATCGGCGCCGGCACCGGATACTTCTCGTTTCGCATCGCCAAAGCTCAGCCCTCAGCGAAAGTGTACGCTGCCGATGTTGAAAAAGACATGCTCGACTTTCTTGCCAAAGAATCAAATAGACAAAACTGCAAGAACGTGATTCCGTTCGAAATCAAGACCACAAAGCCAGAGTTACCGGAAAAGATTTCCATCGTTTTGGTGGTTGATACTTTTCACCACATCGACAGTCGCGTGCAATACTTCAAAGACCTCAGATCATCTCTTTCTGCCAATTGCCGCATTGCGATAATCGACTTCACCGACAAATCACCGGTCGGGCCGCCGAAGGATCACCGCATCGACAGGAAAGAAGTGATTGCCGAGCTGGAAGACGCAGGTTTTCATCTAAGCAAAGAACACAGCTTTCTGCCCAATCAGTATTTCTTAGAATTCACACTATGAGCCGGAAGAACCGTCTCTGGAAAAAATAAAATTGATGACGGCAAGACGCTTTGTTTGATACGCACGGCAAGCTTCGTCGATCGCGTTCTGCAACTCAGCGGATTGAGGACGATAAAAATAAGTGGCAGGCTCTCCGCCATCAGCCTTTAAAATTCCATTTTTGTCAAAACGCGACAGAGCGTCTTCAATCTCTCGAGGATTCGAATAGAGATGCGTAGCAATTTTAGCGGCTGACATTGCCCCAGTGCTTTGCTTCATGAACAAGATCACTTCCAGCTGCCAGACAGCTTGTATCTGTTCACGAAGGAATTTCTGTGCTCCGGGAGTCATCTCCGCAGCAGCGGTTTCTTCTCTCTCCATCTCGGTTTCCTCTAGCTGACCTTTCCCGCGAGGTGTGGTCGCTATCTTCACTATACGCTTGACAGCGTTTTTTAACACTCACTCCGCCTTACTAACGCGGTATCCCCCACCGCTAACGCGTGACAAATACAGGCTCAAAACGAGTGTAGAACCAAGGACTTTCGGATACCTTTCCATCTCTTAGATAGAAGCGTCAGAAAGTATCTCAACTGGATTGTCCAGCGCGGGCAAGCGCACAATAAATTTGGAGCCCGCGCCTAATTCGCTCTCGCACAGGATACGTCCTTGGTGAGCTTCGACTATTTGACGGCAAAGATACAACCCGAGTCCTGAACCGAGTGAATATCGCTTACCGGATTCTCCTTGCGTGAACGGCTGAAACAAGTTCGACAGAATCTCCGGCTCGATGCCGGGTCCTTGATCTTCGACAATCAGCTCAAACTGCTTCTCATCGAAAGCCAGCATTATTTTTATCTCTCCATCATCAGGAGTGAACTTGATTGCATTGTCCAGCAGATTTTGCAAAACGCGTCTGATGGCAAGAGCATCTATTGAAATAGAATCAGCCTCTAACTGACTGATCAAGCTGATCTTGATGTTTCGCTGCTCAGCCTGCATCTGCATATCGCCGACGCAATCCGACACCAGCGCAAACAGATCGACAACTTCAAGGCTGAGATTCTTGAGATTTTTCTCGTCGCGATAAAAATCCAGAAGGCTTTGCAAAAGCCCAAGTATTTTCTTATTGCTCGCCAATATTTGCGCAATCAGATCGAGCTGCTTGCCTGTGAGATTACCGAGTTTTTCCGACAACAAAACATCTAGAATCATGTTGGTGCCGACGAGCGGAGACTTCAGATCGTGCGTAATAGCAGCCGCGAATGCTTCACGCTCTTCCAATAGTGTCCGCTGATTGTGCACGTCCGTGCAGGTGCCGAACCACTTGATTATGACTCCTTCCTTATCGTGCACTGGCAGAGCACGCCCAATATGCCAGCGAAAAGCTCCGTCATGACGAAGTACGCGGTACTCCGTTTCGTAGCCTTCGCCTGTTTCAATCGCCGTGCGCCAACGAGCTTTACAGCGCGACAGATCCTCGACATGAATAAATCTTTGCCACTCCCAACCAATCGAATCTTCCGGCGTTCCGCCCGTGTAGTTGTACCAGCGCTGATTGAAATAATCGGTGTAACCGCCGGCATCAGCCGTCCACACAAGGTGCGGTATCGACTCTGCAAGGAGTTTGAAATAGGTGCTGGTTGCAGCCAGATTGTCCGAAAACTTCACAGTGTCACTCGAAAGTTCAAGGTCCAACTAGATCGCAGAAGCCCACGATCCAACAAACTATTGACAAGCAGGATTGCCGGTGGCGCCGAGACTGCCACTGCATTTATAAAGCAAAATCGCGAAAGTTACTACACGGTTAGAGTTAACAGAGGAATTCAACTGTAAATACACTTGGCACTGAAATCTTGAAAACATCAAATTTAGTCGCCAGCGTACTAAACTGGATGCGCTGATTCGTAAGGAGACACGTATGCGGACCCTGGTTTTGGGCGCCGGAGCGACCGGCGGATACTTTGGCGGCAGGCTTTTGGAAACAGGAGCCGACGTAACCTTTTTACTGCGACCGCAAAGAGCGCGGCATCTCAAAGAGCACGGACTGTCAATCAAAAGCAAATTCGGCGACAGCCACCTAAGCGATCTGAAAATTATCGAGAAGGCAGACGAGCCCTACGATTTGATCATTCTTTCCTGCAAAGCGTACGACCTCGAGAGTGCGATGGAAAGCATCAGCGGGGCTGTCGGACAGTCCACGACAATCCTGCCGCTGCTCAACGGCATGCGCCACTTCGAAGACTTAAAACAGCGATTTGGTGCGCAAAACATCATCGGCGGATTTTGCATAATTGCTGCCACCATGGATGCCGATGGAAACATTGCGCATTTGAACGATGCGCACACGATCAAGTATGGAGAGATGGACGGTTCGCCCAGCCAGAGAATTTCCCAAATCGATAAGATGTTCGAGCCGGCAAATTGTGTTTCGAAAGCAAGCGACACGATCGTGGCCGACATTTGGGAAAAGTGGGTGATGATTTCTTCTTTGGCTGCACTCACAACAATGATGCGCGCGAATGTCGGAGAAGTCGCTCGCGCGCCGGGCGGCCCCTCGATTGCTACCCGTCTTTTCGAAGAATGCGTGTCCATAGCAAAAGCGCACGGCTGCAATCCGCCGGACACTTTCATCAAGTCGATGAGCGGCAGATTGTCGGACCCGGCATCGACCTTGGCCGCATCAATGTGCCGAGATGTGGAACGCGGCAACAATGTAGAAGCCGATCAGATATTAGGCAATTTGCTTGAAAAAGCGAAAGAGAAAGGAGTGGTTACACCCATTCTCGAGATTGCATACTGCAACGTGAAAGCATACGAACAGCGGCGTACCGCCGCCGAATTAGCTGCGGCAGCGGCGAAGTAGTTCTGCCAAACAACCTTAGCGGCGTCCTCTGCGCAATCTGCGCATCGGAATAATTTTGCGCGGAGGTGTTGCGCCGTTCGGATCGCAGGTTCTGCCAACAACCTTCTCGATGTCGCTGACAAGGTGCCGCTGTTCTTCCGAGATGAAGGACACAGCTGTACCGCAGCGACCAGCGCGACCAGTTCGTCCAATGCGGTGGACATAATCTTCCGGAGTATCAGGCAGGTCGTAATTGATGACGTGGCTGATAGTGGGAATATCCAGTCCACGAGCAGCGACATCGGTCGCCACCAAAACGGCAATTTCGCCGGCGCGGAATTTCTTCAAAGCTTTTTCGCGCTGCGACTGACTGAGGTCGCCGTGAATTTCTTCGGCAACAACTTTTGCATCCTGCAGGCGGTCGCTCACCCAACCCGCTTTCTTTTTAGTGCGGGTGAAAACGAGAACGGCCTCTGCGCCGAAGTCGCTCAGGAGTTTGAGCAACAAAGCGTCTTTATTGAACTCAGTAACATGAACGAATTGTTGATCGATCGTTGCAGCATCGACTCTTTCAGAATTGACTTTGACAATGACGGGATCTTCCGAAAATTCATTGGAAAGACGTCCGATGCGATCGTCGATAGTGGCTGAGAACATCAAAGTTTGACGCTCTTTGTTGACTTTCGAAACTATGCGTCGCACTTGCGGCATAAAGCCGAGATCCAGCAATCGGTCGGCTTCATCGAGCACCAGCATTTCGACCTGGCTGAGGTCTACGGCGCGACGCTCCAGGCAATCGTTCAGACGACCGGGAGTGGCAACAATAATGTCGACTTTTCCTTTCAGCGCACGCAACTGAGCATCCATTCCAGCGCCACCATATATAGTGACAACTTTCAGCCCCAATTGTTTGCTAAAAATTTTGAACTGAGAACTGACCTGAAGTGCCAATTCTCGCGTGGGCGCTAATACCAGCGCACGCGGCTTGTCGGATGGCTCTTGCAAGCAGTCGACAATCGGCAGCGCAAATGCCGCCGTCTTACCGGAGCCGGTTTCGGCGGAGGCAAGAATATTGTGACCTTCGAGTATCAGACCTATCGTTCTTCTTTGTATGGTTGTTGGTTCGCTGTAACCTGCCTCTTGCAAGGCAGCCAGAACCGGCTTGGATAATCCAAGCTCCGCAAAATTCTGCAATTTATTTTTCCTTCTTCTGTTTCAAACTTGCTTTGTCAGTGGCATATCAGCCAACTGTTTCCAAATACGCCGCGCAATATCGCTGACCGGTCTTATTCAATTGAATCTTCTACTGATTTTTGATTCTTCAACTGATTCTTCAACTAATTCTTCAAGCAGTCCATTGGACTGATAAATCGTCTTTAGCCCCATGAGCCACTACAGGCCTCACACATGCCAAGATCAGCCTTAGTATGGCACAAAAACTCCCGAATGTCAAAGCTGGCGGGCATTTCGTTACTTCAGACCGGCGATTATAGGACCCCAAAACGTGTAAAACCTTATGCCAAACACATTTGTAGCAGTTTAGAAACTGTCACTTTATCAGAAGCCCGGGTAGCCAAGCGCATCAAGCCCACCATGCTTTACAAAGGCGAAAGCCGAAAAGCCTTACAGGTGCCGAATAAATGAATTACCCGTTTTCGGGAATTACGGATTCGGATTCAGGGCAATAGAATGTTAGTACGGCAAAAGTAGCAGGTGATACACCGCTCAGACCGGCTACGAAGACTCGAGGAAAGTAAGGAAAGTAAGGAAAGTAAGGAAAGTAAGGAAAGTATGGTCAACTTGACCTGGAAAAGCGCCGGGCTTACCGATGTGGGACTGAAGCGCAAGGATAACCAGGACAATTTCTTTATAAGTGATGATGAACGCTGCCTGGTCGTATGCGACGGCGTCGGCGGCGAAACCGGAGGAGCCCTGGCCAGCAGATTGGCGGTCGAGACCGTGGAAACACTCTGGTTATCGGAACCTCCCGCACTCGAAGATGTGGCCGCTGTCGAAGCGTGGCTCAAGAAGGCAGTTTCGGAAGCCAATACGTCCGTTAAGCAGGCAGCAGATGCCAGCGACGACAAAAAAACCATGGGCACGACCATCGTTATGGCCGTTCTTGGTGAAGAAGGTCTCTTGCACATCGCGCACGCCGGTGATTCTCGGACTACATTGATTAGAGACGGCAAAGCCGATGTGCTTACAACCGATCACTCGGTCGTTATGGAGATGCATCTGCGCGGTCAACTGACTTTGGATCAGTGCGCGGTCAACCCTTATCGCAACTTGATTACGAGATGCCTCGGTCACGAGGAAAATGTCGAAGTTGATTATTCCAATAAGCAACTCGAGCCGGACGACTGGATTGTGCTGTGCACAGACGGTTTGTCCGAAGTTGTAAAACCGGACGAACTGGGTCCGACAGTGGCGCGCCATACCGTTCCGCAAGAAGCATGCGATGAATTGCTGCAGATGGTTTTGGACAGAAACGCTCCGGACAACGTCACCATTGTCACTGTGCAATACAAAGAAGTAGAAGCGCAAGTCCCGACGACAGCCGATACGAAAAGCTAATAAAGCGAGTAAACTTTGATTTTAGATGAGCAAGAAAAGCAAATCAAAAATCAAACTCGTGCTCGTTGAAGATCACGAAGCGACACTCAAAGGTTTGAAGAGTGAGTTGTCGGCCGAGCCGGATTTCGAGGTGATCGGCATTGCCACCACCAGCGAAGAAGGTTTGAACCTGGCGCGCTCTTTAAACCCGAATGTCGTATTGTTGGATCTGCATTTGCCTGATTCGGAAGGTCCGAAATCATTGACCGAATCGTTTTGCGCGCTGCAACAAACACGCGTGATTGTATTCTCCGGAGACGCGCGGGCAGCCATTCTTCAAATTGTTTTGCAGACAGGGGTGTCCGGTTATCTTTTAAAGTCGGAACCGATTGCAAAAGTTGCCGAGGCGATAAGACGGGTTAACAGCGGCGATGCGCCGGTAATTTCCAACGAACTCGACACCACACAGCATCCAAAAGTAACAGGAGCTGAGCAGCATTTGCTCACGCTGCTGGCAAGAGGAATGAAGTATCAAGAAATCGGAGAAAAGCGTTTTACCTCACCGGAAACAGTGCGCAAACAGGTCGACGCATTGCTCGACAAGCTCGGCGTGGAGAGTCGCGAGGCACTCATCGCCTGGGCGGTAGACAATGGATATGGTAAGTTGGATCCGGCGCCATGAGCAAACTGGAAAACAAACAATTAGAAGAATCGTCCGACATTCTCCTGCAATCATTGCAAGAGTTTTTCACTTTGCTTGGCAAACGTTATAACTCAACTGTACATGATGAGCTGCTTAAAATGACGGTGCAGCGCCTCACTGTTGCAGATGGTGTGGAAAATGCACCCAAGCGCCTTGTGGTGGCAACTTCTCAATGGGCGCTCAGCATGCGCGGCCGCAAAGGTTTGGTTGAAGCGTTTATTTTGCCGGCAACCGAATTGATGAATTTGCCCAACAGCGAATTGCCCTCGCGCGCAAAACTAAGGTTGAAAGTGCATGACGGCGGCTCCGGAGCCTGGATGGTCAATGATGTTATAGTCACCGGCGACGAAATGAATGCGCTTATGCGCGGGCTCTTCAAAGACGTGGTCGGACGCACGCGACATGACTTCGACGATATGCCGGAGCCAATGCGCTTGATCGCCGGTGGGCAAAGTTTTGCCGGAACGGTGAGATCGCTCGTTGCAGAAAAGCATGCGCTCGTGCAAAAAATCGTCGACCAGCAAGAAGCTATACAGAATAATCTGGCTCGCGATTTACACGATGTCGTCCTTGGCAATGTGATGCTGCTGCGCCGCTCGATATCCGGCGGCAAGCTTTTGTCGGAAGATGAATCAATTACAGTGCTCGACGAGATCGCAAAGAGACTGCGCGATGTCTGCCAGGAATTGTCGCCACGCGATTTAAAAGACTGCGGACTGCGCCCGATGATAGAGGAATTGTGCAGCAGCTTGTCGACAAGAGTCGGCTGCCATACTCATTTCATATGCCCTGAAGAATTGCCGGATTTGCCGCAGGAAGTTTCGCTGCACATTTATCGCATCGCTCAAGAATGTTTCAACAACATCGGCAAACACGCTTCGGCAACTGAAGTTACGCTATCAATCGAACTCAATCAAAACGTTTTCACTATGACAATCTCCGACAACGGAGTCGGTTATGACACGGAAAAGCCTGCCGGTCGGACACGTGCCGGCGGCAGCGGCGCCAGCATCATTCGCGAACGCGCGGAGCTGATCGGTTGTATCTACCCGGCTCGTGTTTGGTTCGATTCGCAACAAGGCAAAGGAGCAAAATTAGCTCTTGAAATTATGGTTTCGGGAGAGCGGCTGGACAAGAAGCCGGTATGAGAACTAATTTGCATACTCTTTCACGAAACTTGCGATAATAGCAGCTGCAGATTGGCAGGTTCGCGACGGTAACTGTCGTAAAATTCCATCATCATATGGAGATTGAGGGAGTTGACCTTGGTTCAAGGACTAATAATAACGCTTTGTGTTGTCGTAGCGTCAGTCATAGGCTTACTGTTCGCTCGTCGATGGCTGGATAAGCACCATCCCGAGCTGAAGACTCAGCACGACATTACCGACCCGTACTCGCAGTTCGTCGCAATGCTTTTTGCCGTATTGCTGGGGTTTATGGTTGCCGATTCAATGCAGCGATTTGCCAATGCCCGTGAAACCGTACAGCAAGAAGCATCAGCGCTGGCAAACGTTTTCCGGCTGGCTGAAGGTCTGCCGCAGACAAATCTGGACCAATTGCGAGATCTTTGCACTGAGTACGCATACGAAGTAGTCAATGACGAATGGCCGATGCTGGCCTTACACAAAGACAGCCCCAAAGCCTGGGTGATTTACCGAAAACTATGGACCGCAACAACCACATATGAGCCTGTAACGCAGCGGCAAAACAATACACAAGCCGCTTTAATGACCACGATGGAAACACTTGGTGAAGCAAGAAGATTGAGAGTAGAAGCACTTCACTCCGGATTACCTCTTCAATTGTGGGCTGTGCTGATTCTCGGCGGCACTGCCACTATCTTCTTCACTTATCTTTTTGCCGCCGAAAATCTCAAGATACAGGTCATCATGGTTTCGATGGTCAGCCTTGTGATTTGTTTGAATCTTTTCCTGCTGGCCACGTACGATGATCCATTCAATGGAGATGTGCGCGTGACACCATCAGCATTCGAGACGCAGCTAAATTTATTCAAGTTAGAGCACGAAGCACCGGTCGATGTTAAAGCAGTGCTGAAAAGCACAGTGAAATAGATTGACCAATCTATTTCACTATTTAAGAAGCGGCTTGATGTTTTCCACCGGGCGCCCCAGCACTGCTTTTTCGCCGCGTTCGACAATCGGTCGCTGAATGAGTTCTGGATGTTTGATCATCAAATCAATGATCTCTTTCTCGCTCAACTCCGCTTTGGCAAGGCCCAATTCCTTATAGGTCGATTCGCTGGTGCGCAGTAGCTCGCGCGCCGACATGCCCATTTTTTTCAACAGCTCAGTCAACTTGGCTTTCGAGAGTGGCTCGACATAGTAATTGATTTTCTCGTAATCGACACCAGACTCGCGCAGAATTTTGTCGACTTCCCTGCACTTGCTGCAGGTTGGTTTTTCGTAGACAGTGATCTTGGCTTTCATATGACCTCCGCGGAAGGAAACATAGTACCACTGTCATTCTCGCAGCAGGACGGCTATTTTTTTCTTTCCATAATAAAATGCGGAACTAAGTGCCAAATAGAGCGTCGACAAATTCGCTATGAAGAAAATCAGATACACCAAGAATCGGGCGACTCGGGCATACTGTACTGCATTTCTTAGCGCGATCCTGCTGGCCGGCTTTAGCTCGCCCGCGCCACAACTGGGAGCGGGAGTCGCTTCAGCTTCAGCAAGGGAAGCGGCGCAGCTGATAATGGTCGGCGGCTCTCAGTTCTACATCACCATAGGACCAGGCGATCTTTCGGTGAGCCGCTCCGACCTTGCCAATTACGCCAAAGAGGCAGCGCGAGCAGTAATTGCTTACTACGGAAACTTCCCAGTCAAACGAATAATGATCAACTTCGTGCCCACCGATGACGACTGCATAGGCTACGGCTCTTCGACTTACAACGACGACCAGCAAACCGGTATTGTCACCGTTGAAGTCGGAAAGGGAACGACAAGGCGCAACCTGAGATCGAGTTGGACACTGACACACGAGCTTATGCACCTGGCATTTCCGGTGGTCAGCCATCACGAACGCTGGCTTGCAGAGGGCATTGCCACCTACATAGAGCCGATCGGCAGAATGCGTATCGGCAACCTTTCACGCGAAGAGGTATGGGGAGACTTGCTCAACAACCTGCCCAAGGGATTGCCGCGACGCGGCGAGCGTGGACTGCATTTCTCCCGCAATTTCGACCGCGTTTATTGGGGCGGTGCCTTGTACTGCCTTTTGGCTGACGTGGAAATTCGCCGGCGCACCAACAACCGGCTTGGACTGGAGGACGCCCTGCGCTCCATCGCCAAGCAAGGAGGCACAGCAGCATCGGATTGGGAAGCTCAGGACGCTGTCAAAGCCGGTGACAAGGGAATTGGGCTGGATGTGCTCACAAACCTGTATGCAAAGATGGGCGACCAGCCCGTTTATGTGGACGTGCCCTCGTATTTGCGCAGACTGGGAGTTGTAAAATCCGGGACAGGCATACGTTTTGACGACAAAGCACCGCTGGCAGCCATCCGTCGGGCCATCGACGGCATTGAAGAAATCTAGGGTAATTAATCGACATCTTTCAACAAAGTGCCTCTCTGCCAATCTAGTATTGACAGAACAAACCCGCATTTTGGTCTCCTTGAAAAAAAGGAGGTGACACAGGGTGAGTGACCTGATTTTTGCGCGAGCCCAGATGGGCTTTTCTTTGGCATTCCACATCATCTTTGCCGTGGCGGGTATCGCGCTGCCTTTGATGATGGTGATCGCTGAAGCCCTGTGGTTGAAAACAGGCGACGAGACGTACAAGACCATCACTAAAAGATGGGCGCGCGGAACAGCAGTTCTCTTTGCAGTCGGTGCGGTATCCGGCACGGTACTTTCATTCGAATTGGGACTCTTGTGGCCGGCATTCATGAAATGGTCCGGCTCAATCATTGGTTTGCCTTTCGCACTGGAAGGCTATGCCTTTTTCACTGAAGCGATTTTCCTCGGCATCTACTTGTATGGCTGGGATAAAGTGAGCAGATCGATGCACCTGATGTCGGGCTGCATTGTTGCACTAAGCGGTGCGCTCTCGGCTGTTTTCGTCGTTACGGCCAATGCATGGATGAATGCTCCGACTGGTTTTACGCTCGTCGGCAATCTGCCCACTGAAATCGATCCTATTAAGGCGATGTGCAGCCCGGCTGCATTCCCGCAAGTTCTGCACATGCTGATCGCCGCCTACGCAGCGATTGGTCTGTTGGCGGCAGGCGTGCATGCTTTTATTCTTCTGCGCGACAGGCAAAACGAATTTCACAGACGCGCATTCGGCATCTGCCTTGCTCTGGGTTGTACGATGGCGATTCTAGAGCCGCTTAGCGGCGATATTTTGGCTCAAATGGTAGCGAAAACACAGCCGGTAAAGTTGGCAGCTTTAGAAGGGCAGTTTGACACCATGCGCGGTGCGCCGCTCAGAATCGGCGGACTGCCTGATGTGACAAAAGCAGAAACTCCATACTCAATCGAAATTCCAAAATTGCTCAGTTTTCTGGCGCACCACGACTTCAATGCTGAGATACAAGGGCTCAAAGACTTTCCTCGCGAAAATTGGCCGCCGGTCTTGTGGGTGCACTTGAACTTCCAACTGATGGTTTTATGCGGCTCAATCATGGGTCTTGTCTCGATGTGCGCGGCAGCCATTTATTTGAAAACACGCAAATTGCCGGACAATCCTTTATTCCTGAAAGCGGTTGTGGCAATCAGCCCGCTCGGGCTGGTCGCCATCGAATCGGGTTGGATGGTCACAGAGCTAGGCAGACAACCCTGGGTCGTCACAGGCATTTTGCGCACGCGTGATGCCGTAACCCCAATGCCAGGGCTGGCGCTTCCATTTTTCATGTTTCTTCTGGTTTATCTCATTCTGGCGGTAGTGGTCGTCATTTTGCTAATACGCGAATTTTCTCGCAGTGCGGATCTTCACGTGGGAACAGCATCAGCTCAAGCGAGCAAGGACAGCGATCATGCCTGACGCCCCGCTCCTCCTTGCCATAATCATGCTGGTTGCGCTCAATTTGTATGCCATCATGGGCGGTGCCGATTACGGCGGCGGCGTTTGGGATTTGCTGGCGGTAGGAAAACGCGCAAAAGAGCAACGGGACTTAATTGCAGGTGCCATCGGACCAATTTGGGAGGCCAATCACGTCTGGTTGATTCTGGTTGTGGTTATTCTCTTTGCCGCCTTTCCGCTCGCCTTTTCCGTAGTTTCCATAGCCCTCCATATCCCATTGACACTGCTTCTTCTGGGCATTATCGCCCGCGGCACAGCCTTCACTTTCCGCAAATACGACAGCACTAAAGACCATGTGCAAAGACGCTGGGGTCGCATTTTTGCAGTCGCCAGCCTGATCACTCCCATGCTTCTCGGCATTGTCGTCGGAGCCATTTCACAGGGCACAATAACTACCGATATCGCGGGCAAGTCGTTCGGCGAGGTATATGTGCAACCGTGGTGCAACGCATTCTGCTTTGCGGTCGGCGGTTTTGCGCTGGTTCTATTTTCATTTCTAGCGGCCGTCTATGCGACAGTTTTTGCCCAATCAGAGGAATTGAAAACCGACTTCCAAAGGCGCGCGCTGGGGGCTCAGGGTGCGTGCGCATGCCTGGCACTTCTGGTGTTTCTTTTAGCGGAAAAATCTGCACCAGGTTTGAGAGAGTCGCTGGCGAACAGCTCCTGGAGCATCGTCTTGCAGGCGGCTACAGCAATTTGTGCTATCTCGTCGTCGGTCGCTCTTTTGAAGCGGAAATTCCACGTGGCGCGTTTCTTCGCGGCCGGGCAAGTTTCACTCATCCTTTGGGGCTGGGGGCTGGCTCAATTTCCTTACCTGGTGCGCCCGGACACGACCATCAACAACGCTCAGGGTGCGGCCTCGACGCAGACACTGCTCATTGCCGCAATCGCCTCAGGAGCGATTTTGCTCTTCCCATCTTTCTACTTCTTGCTGAAAGTCTTCAGACATCAAATAGACCAGCCCATCAATAAATAAGTATGGGGCTCAAACCGTTGGCGGCCGCGTCCGCATAGCAAAAGAGCGGCATTTCTGCCGCTCTTCAAACTTTTCAACACGAGGTCCGAACTATGGTCCGCTGCTGACCCGGTTGCGACCGGTCAACTGTTGGAACAAGAGGGCTTGAGCCAACTGGTTTTGAGCTTGGTTGCCTCTGTTGTTGCGTCCGCGGTTGCTGGTCGCAATCGCAATTGGAATGGCAATCGCGCATGCTACACCAGCCAGGACGATACCGGTGACGATGACTTTGGTCATTGTGCTGTGTTCGCCGGAAGAACTGGAAGTCTTCGTGGTCTTGACAGCAACGGGCTTTCCGGCGGTGGACGTGAAGCTCATCTTCGGGTTGGCACCAGTGGTGCAGGTGAAGTTGAAAACACGCGAGGAGTGAATCGATGCTACCGAGCTCATCGACACTTCTTGTCCGCCCACTCTCAATGATTGTTCGGTGACGTTGGAAACCGGTCCGTTGACGCGGCTGCCGTCGGTCAGTTCGACATAATCGGAATTGCTTTGCGCATCGATTTGCGAAAGCTTCGGTCCGTTATCGAAGTAGGCTTGACCGCGAACGGTATTGCCGGACATCGATGTTTTGAAGGTATTTCCACTCAACTGAGTGACGTTGCCGCTGCTCGAGGCAGTGGCGACGGTGATAGCGGTTCCGGCCATCACGGCGAGACCGCCAGCCAGAAGCAAGGAACCAACCTTGTTTACGGGCGCTTCGCCTTTTACACCGGCGGCGGCGTCATAACTGACGTCTGCCTGAGCGGCATAGGGGAACATGGTCATTTGGAAAGCGAATACAACGCTTAAAAACAGAGCTAAAAATCTCACTGGCTTTCTCCAGACTTTGCAACGGCTGACAAGAGGGACTCCTAAAGCACCCCAATTATTGGCTATGGTTACCGATCAGTCAAACGCTATAACGTGCTTGACATGCGGAATGACAGGAGATTTTACACTCGTCAAAAATTATTAGCCGTCACAGATTCGCAGTAACAGATAACGAAGCTTTTCAAGTGTTCCCAATAGCAAAAAAGCTTAATCTGTGAGATAACCCCTAATTATGCGGCCGCTTCCCGTTAACGCTTTACTACTTACTAGAGCGAGGGGGGTCGACTGCAGCGGCAGGCGGCTCGCGCAAGGCATTGCAAGAATGCCCGGGGAGCCGGTATGCGGACGTTGGCCGTAGAAGTTTTTCTATATAGGCCTTTAATGGAAACCCATAATTCAAATTAGTTCGTAACGACAAAGGTCCAGGCGGATTTGAACATGACGAAAAATCGATTGAAAAAGCCCTCTGCAGCGGCTGCCTTTATGGCGACCATGGCAATTTCACTGAATTTCACTCCTGCAGCGCAGGCCAGTCCGCCATCCTCTAAATTAGAACCGCAACCGTTCGCTATTGCACAATTATCGGTGCCGGTGACAACAGCACCACGAATGATGCCCACCACCACTGTTGACAAGACCTCGGTGACAACACTGAGAAGCGGGATCAAGAGCGGCAAGATCAAAATGAAGGTCAAAGGTGATGGCGTTACAACTTCGTCCGTCCGCCTTCAAGTCACCAACACTTCCAATGCTCCTATAAAGGTAGTCATTCCAGCCAACGAAATTTTGAAGCCGGCCGTGAGCGGCGTTCAAAACATGATGGTCATCCGCGACATGTTTATGACCGTTGGTGTTGGTCAAACTGCAATCATGCAAGTGCCGACAGTGTGCGCGTCAGTTAAAACAGTTCCGCCACCGCCCAGCGACGGGGTCGAGTTCTCCGCAGGCAACTATGATGATCCGACTGTTTGGAAACAACTGTCATCGGTTATCGCCGCATCGAACGAAATCGACAAACAGGGCGGCTACGGTCAAATTCTAGGCAAAGATACCAAAGAGCAAATCTCTCAGTTGGCGGTGTGGAGACTTTTGGGTCTCAAATCAGGCGCTCCGGAGCACCAGATTACACCACAAACAATCAGCCAGGATTTGATCAGTGCAGTATCTGAAAAGGTTAAAAGAGATCCCTCTATCCTCGGGCAGCTGGGCGGCGGCTACTCGCTCGACAAGCAAGGCAATTTGAACGTCTCAGAGGGCAAGAAAAAACAAATCGACGAGCGATGCAATCAGATTTTTGCCGCAGTCGATTTGACTATCCGTCGTTCAGAATCACCGGCATTGAAAAAAGTGGCTTCACTGCCTCAGGACTCGACATGGGACACCTATGTGAATGTAGGCGAGCGTGCATTTGAAGATGGTAATTTCGTCGAAGCAGAAGAAATGCTTGGACAAGCTGTCACAGAAGCGGAAGCATTCGGTGAAGCCGATCCCAGACTATCCAGAAGCTTGACCAGCCTGGGAAAAACATACCTGGACTTGAGCTGGTATGAAAAAGCGGAAGCGCTTTTCAGTCGTTCGCTGTCCTTGCGCGAAAAAGTTTCCGGCGCCAAATCGCAAGAAGTAGCAGAAGTTCAAAATTGCCTGGGCATGCTCAAGCAACAACAGCAGCTCTACGGACAGGCTCAGCAACTCTTCCAAAAAGCAATGGATGTTATGGATACAGCTGCTAATGCTTCAACAAGAATGCTCGCCGAAGTGCTCAATAATTTCGGCAAAAATTACTTGTTGCAGAATGATGCGTCGGCTGCCGAGCCGCTCCTGAAGCGCTCGATGTCCATCATGATGCTCTTGTCGCAGCAAAGCGTTGCCAAAGGAGAAGCACCTCCGCCTTCTACTGAAGTTGCAGAAGTCGAAACTAACCTCGCCTCAGCCTACCTGGCAAACAATAATGCGCAAGAAGCTTTCAAACTGTACGAAAGGGCTCTGGCACTCGACACTAAAGCGCTGGGCGAAAACCATCCTTTCGTAGCTAAAATTTTGGATGGCATGGCAAGCGCTGCAGAAAAACAGAATCAAGCTCAAAACGCAGAGCTGTTCAAAAAACAAGCGCTGGCAATTCGTCAAAAGACGCTCGGCAAGGATCACGAGATCATTGCTGCATTGCCTCTCGGAACCGATTCACTGACAAGAATCGCGTTGCACGTAGAAGGTGCCAAAGAAATGGCATCCAATGTTGCAAGCGTAAAAGCAAGCGCGATGAATCTTCCAGGCATGAGCATGGATAAAGAAAGAGTCAATCGTCCCATCAAAGACAAGTGGGCTCTGGTTGTCGGAGTGAGCAAATTCGCCGATCCCTCTATCAACCTGAAGTTTGCCGCCAAAGATGCGCAAGACTTTAGAGACTACCTGGTCAAAGAAGCCAAATTTGCGCCTGACCACGTGCGCCTGTTGACTGACGAGCAAGCGACCAGAGAAAACATTCTCGACACGGTCGGCGATAAATGGTTGCCTCACGTGGCCAATCCGGACGATCTGGTTTTGATTTACGTATCGAGTCACGGCAGCCCGTCGAAAGTCGACTTGAACGGCGTCAACTATCTGGTCGCTCACAACACTGATAAAAATAGGCTCTATGCAACGGGCGTGCCGATGCAAGATCTGGTCAAAATGATCAAAGAGCGCGTGCATTCGGATCGCATAGTATTGATGATGGACGCATGCCACTCCGGAGCAACCAACACCGCTGGCAAAGGCTTGTTCCGAATTGCCAACTTCAGTGCCGACGAATTGGCGCAGGGCAGCGGACAACTGGTCATCTGCTCCAGCGAACCCACGCAAACATCGTGGGAATCAAAACGCTACCAAAACGGCGTCTTCACGCACTATTTGCTGGAAGGCTTGAGACAAAACGGCGGCGCGACCAAACTTGCCGAAGCATTCAAACATATGCAAGAGAAAGTACAGGAAGAAGTCTTGAGAGATCGTGGTGAGTTGCAAACGCCATTGCTGAAGAGCAAATGGGTTGGCGATGATCTGGTTCTTGGTGCCGTTCCTACAGCACCAAGAGCGGGTCTGGAAGAAGATCAACCGAAGTCGCAAGCACTGCCGGTGCAAGCCAGCAAGAATGTTGCCGGCGGCGCAGGCAAGTCGACGACACAGGCAAAAGTGCCACCAAAACCTGTGACACCAGTCAAGGCTCCGATCAAGAAGAGATAAGCCAGAGTTTTGAAATGCCGGTTAAGTAGTTGTGCTGACCTGCACGACTACTTTTCGGTGACCAGATAGAGATCAGTGCGCTTGAGCTCGTGAAGTTCGAGGACTTTGCATTTGGCTTCCAATTCTTTCTTGAAGAGCTGATATGACTCCCAGCCCATCGCCCAACCTTGCGGCGCCTGTCGCATCACAACCCAGCATCTTCCGCTGATTTTCGGCAGACCGCCGCGCAAATCCAGGTCAACAGCGCCCGTAGGCTTCCCGCTTTGATCGAGTTTGTCTTTCACAATGATGTCATAGATTTTGTTGCTGCCACGATAATAAAAACCGAACAGATACTGTGAATGATAGTTCCAAACAAGGATACTGTCGCCCGGCTTTTCGTGCTCTTGAACGAAGTGAGAAATTTCGCGCCAATCTTCATGCACAGGATTCAAAAACAGATGGGCAAGATTGAGATTGATAATCACCACATAAACCAGCGCTGAGAGCACAGCAAGAGCCCGCATTCTGACCGGCTTCCAGAGCTCGTTCCAGCCGGCAGCGATCAGAATGAAAGTAAACGGCGATGCAAACATCATATAGCGCGTGATTACGATAGATGCCGATACCTGCGAAAGCGCATAGGCGAACATTATCGAAAACACGCTCCAACCCGTGCACCAAATGAGCCACCGCTGTTTGATCGCAGGAAGTACGGAAATAGACAGCAGAGTGAGGATGCAGAAGGTGTATACAATCGCCATTCCGCCACCTTCGACCGGACCTTCGCACTCTTGAAGCGGCACAGCGGTGCTGGTGAAATTGACGAACATCATAAATGCGTCGGTGATTTGCGGAACAGACAACATATAGCGCCAGCTGTCGTACTCACTCTGCGACGTAATTTGCGGCATTTTCCAAGCAAAACACAAGAAAAGCACCATGACCGTTACAAAACCAATCGCCACGGTTTTCATGAGCTGATGTTTGCGCTCTCTCAAAACTGCAAGCGCAATATCCACTCCCAGCAAAACAACAGTCAATGGAAGCGTCCACACCATGAGCGTTCTAACAACCACCCAGAGAATGACGAACTGATTCTTCCCAGTTTGCAATGCTTTAATGAGAGCGATGCTGCCCAGCAATGCAAAAAAACTTCCCAGCGTATACATGCGTGCAAGCTGGGAATAATGAACTTCCATCGGCGACAGCGCCATCAATGCAGCAGCAACCAAACCGACTCTGCGACCGGCACAGAGCGAAGAAAGAACGTAGGTCAGAACAATATTGGCCGTGCCGAAAATGACGGAAAAAAAACGCAACCACCATTCGCTGGTTCCAAAATTCATCCACAATTTCAAAAGAACGAAATATACGGGACGAATAGAATCGAAAGCCGCTAATTCCGGATCAGCAGTTCCGTTTGCGACCATCGCGCTATAAACTTCGTCGACATAAAACCCGTGCACATCCAGCTCATTAAGCCTCAAAGCTAGCCCCAGTGCCACTATCGCAAATAGGATGCACAACGCTTGAATAGTGCGCTTTTCCGGGCGATTGCTCGCAAAACGCGACCAGAAATTTACGCTTGAATTGGGCTCGACATGTTGGGGATCTTGAGCTGTCAAATGAAAGGCCCCGGCAATACCGACTGCCGACTATAGTAATTTTTTTGACAGCGCGCAATGTCAATCTATTAAAGAAGGCAGGACCCATTCAGAAAGTGCTTAAAGTACGCAGAGAGAGCAGTTGGATCCGGCTGCTCTCTCTTACGATGTAATTATTTGGTGCTGGTCAAACTTCAGACAGGCGGCCCTCTTTCCTC
Organism: Cyanobacteria bacterium PR.3.49; assembly: GCA_013997645.1. GTDB lineage: Bacteria > Cyanobacteriota > Vampirovibrionia > Obscuribacterales > Obscuribacteraceae > QKMZ01. The sequence continues at coordinate 4,448 of PNKB01000053.1, read as the reverse complement.
GGCCAATCGAAGTTTTAAGCTTGAAAAACTCTTGATCATTAAGTAGCTCCGAGAGTGATAATGATTGTGTCTTTGAGTGTTTTCACAGTGCAAATGCAGACCGAAAACTACCGGCCGCCAATCATTAGAGGAGCGGTGGTGTATAGGGTTAAGCGACCCACGCAGGTCTCACTTGCATTCTTCAACTAAACCACGGTGAATGACCGTTGTCAAGCATTTCCTCAAGTACCAGCCCGTGCGGGTTTCGGGACAAAACGCCACAGGCTGGGGCTTTCCAATCACGCCCAATGTTGATACTACATATGGTATCAATCTTTGTTGCTCCTTACAGAGCTTGGCTTTCTGGAAAATCTGCAGGCAAAAGCAGCGTTCTATTTTTTCACTTTCTCCAAAGGCGAACGACAAGGTTTAGCCGCAACAGGAAGTGGGTTGCGCTCAACGAATTGACGTTGATGCCAATATGGATATATCGGTGTTTGCTCGCTGACGCTGTCGAGACGTGCCATCTGATCTTCAGTAAGACACCAGCCAATCGCTCCCAGATTTTGCTTCAGCTGTTCTTCATTGCGCGCGCCAATCACGACATTCGCAACTGTCGGGCGTTGCAAAAGCCAGTTGAGGGAGATCTGCGGAATCGTCTTGCCTGTTTCTGCAGCGATTTCGTCGAGCACATCGACTACATCATACAGATACTCATTATTGACAGGTGGACCAAACTCCGCTGTTTTATGCAGCCGGCTGACTTCCGGCAATGGCGCGTTTCTGCGAATCTTGCCTGTGAGGCGTCCCCAACCAAGTGGGCTCCAAACCATTGTGCCGACATTTTGATCGGCGGCAAGGGGCATCAGTTCCCACTCAAACTCTCTGCCGATCAAAGAGTAATAAGCCTGATGTGAAATGTAGCGCGACCATCCATATCTTTTGGATATATCGAGCGACTTCATTAAATGCCACCCGGAAAAATTCGAGCAACCTATATAGCGGACCTTTCCGCTTTGAACGAGATGATCGAGAGTGGACAAAACTTCTTCAATTGGCGTCAACGCATCAAAACCATGCATGTGATACAGGTCGATGTAGTCGGTGCCCAGCCTGCGCAAACTGTCCTCGCAAGTTTTTATCAAACGATGGCGTGACGAGCCGACATCATTGGGCCCCTCGCCCATGGCAAAAGTTGCTTTCGTTGAAATTAAAAGCTGATCTCTTTTTCCTTTGATAGCCTTGCCCAGGATTTCTTCCGATGCACCGTGCGAATAAACATCAGCAGTATCAAAGAAGTTGACACCCGCATCCACACACAGGTCTACCATGCGAGTCGCTTCTTTAACGTCTGTTTCACCCCAGGCTTTGAAAAGCTCCCCGCCACCGCCAAAGGTGGCAGCACCAAAACTCAAGACAGGAACTTTCAATCCTGAGCGGCCAAGTTGTCTAAATTCCATTCTGAAATCCTCATCTCAGTTTTAAGCGGTTGTACTTTATGATTCGATAAGCGCCATACGCCTTGCTTCATAACGTTCTCCTGAAGCTCTTTGAGCGAGCTCTTCGAGAGATTCGAGATCTTCTTTATCGAGCTTCAATGAAAACGCTGCCGAATTCTCTTCCAAATACTTGACGCGTTTGGTGCCCGGAATCGGAACAATATCTTGTCCCATCATCAAGAGCCACGCAATTGCAACCTGAGCAGCAGTGGCTCCATGCTTACTCGCGACTCTTTTTACTTGCTCGACAAGTTTCAAATTCTTCGCAAAATTGTCGCCCTGATAGCGCGGGTCGCTGCGCCGATAGTCGTCTGCGGGCAAATCATCAAATGACTTAATTTGACCGGTAAGAAGTCCTCGACCGACCGGTGAATAAGCAACAATGCCAATTCCCAACTCGCGAGCACATGGAATAATTCGCTCTTCCAATCCGCGTTCCCAGAGTGAATATTCGGATTGCAGAGCGGCAATCGGATGCTCTCTGCAAGCGCGTTTCAATGTTTCCGGACCAGCTTCTGACAAACCCAAATAGCGAACTTTTCCTGCCTCAACAAGTTCCGACATCGCACCAACTGTTTCTTCAATCGGAATTTTCGGATCGACTCGATGCTGGTAGTACAAATCAATGTGCTCGATGCCCAGTCTAGTCAACGATTCATCGGCGGCTTCTTTGACTCGCTTGGGATGGCTGTTGGCACCGACAATTGCTCCGCTTTCAATTTTGAAACCAAACTTGGTGGCAATTATCGCTTTGTCGCGTCGGCCCTTGAGAGCCTTGCCGACCAGCTCTTCATTTGTGTACGGGCCGTAAATTTCAGCAGTGTCAAGAAAGTTGACGCCGATGTCGAGCGCACGATGAATGGTCTTGATGCCTTCAGCTTCATCCGGCGTGCCGTACGCCCAATTCATGCTCATGCATCCCAGACCGACGGCAGATACTTTCAACCCGGTTGTACCGAGATCTCTGTAGTCCATAATGTAACGCGCCTCCGCTCAGGACAACGAAGCAGGCACCGCTTACAACGGCTGCCAAACTGGAAAAATGATTATCCCGCAAATTGAGAAATCAAGTATGAAACGCGACAACCTGGTAAATTAACGTCTGTCTTTCTATTCAAGTAATGCAATTGAAACGTGCTTTACTTGATGAAAGTGGAGTTAGGATGAACCAGCTGGAATCAAACAGCGCGCAAAGTGCTGCAAAAACGACTCTTTTGCAAAAAGCGCCGGTGACCGCCGCATTGTTTGCAGTAAACATGATTGTCTTCATCATGCTTGTCTGCTTCACATCAGCGCGTTCGATCCTGATTCCGACTGAACAGACGCTTATCGATTGGAGTGCTAACTATGGATCGCTCACTCTGGGCGGCGAACCGTGGCGCATCGTCAGCAACACATTTCTGCACGCGAGCATCTTTCACCTCGCCGTTAATTTATACGTTCTCTTCAATCTAGGACCATACGCCGAAAATCTCTTGGGCAGCCGCAGAATGTTTGCGCTTTACATGATCGCCGGTATAACCGGCTCTCTATCCAGTTTGTTGTGGAATCCATTTCAAGTCAGCGCTGGCGCTTCCGGAGCGCTCTTTGGATTGTTTGGCTGCTACGTCGAAGAGTCCATTTTAGGCAGCGGATTTACTACGAAAGAAATATTCAAACCGGCGCGCGTGATGCTTATGGTGGCGGTGGTGCTCAGTTGCGTGTACGGCGCATTCATGCCCGGCATCGACAACGCCGCGCACCTGGGCGGATTTCTGGCCGGTGCTTTGCTCTCACACTACTTCCGGCAAGACTTGAAAAAGCTTTGGAATAAAAGAGATTCTGTCGCCGTTGGTCTTGCACTTACAGCACTGATTCTTGCTGAAAGCGGACTGTATTTCAGTGTCAGAAACAACCCACAGTATTTGAGCCGCCTCGAATTTCAAAATGCGGTGCCATTAATGAAGGAGAAGAAGTACAAGGAAGCTCTTCCCTATTTAAATTCGTCACTGAAAAACTACAAGAATTTGAATACCTTTTTGGAACGCGCCAGCGCCTATTCGCATCTCGAACAATTTGACAAGGCGCTAGATGACTGCAACAGTGCAATTCAATTAGAACCGACGAATCGAAATTGTTTTATAGAAAGAGCGCACGTTTATCACATGATGCACAAAGAAAACCTTGCCATAGCCGATCTAGATAAGGCGATCGAATTAGATCCAAAGTCAGCACTTGCGTACAACAACCGCGCTTGGAGTTATGCGTCTATGGGTCAGTATGAAAAAGCTATTGAAGATTGCAACAAAGCATTGGCGCTAAAACCTGAGCTCCATCTGGCTCTCGACACTCGAGGATTAAGCTATCATCTCCTGGGTGACGCGACACGCGCGATGGAAGACCTCAATAAGGCCGCAAAAATCTCTGATAAGGAAGGTGCAGCACACTTCCACCGTGCAATGGTTCATGAAAGCCAGGGCAAAACCAAGGAAGCCGCCGCCGACCGCGCAGAATCGCGCCGCAGGCAATATGAGCCGGAGGATTGGGAAACCAGCCTCAATGCCGAAGGCGCTCAACATTAATCGTTAAAGTCGGGTTGCCATGCGGTCCGGTCTATATACGCTGAGTTAGAATAGCGCCTTACAAAGGCGACGGAAGTGTCGTTCTGCGCGCCGGCAGGCATAGCAAGGAGAAATCACTGATGAAGAAGTGGATTCCAGAAGGACACCATGTAATGACCCCCTACCTCGTGGTCAAAGATGCAGATAAGTTCGTCGAGTTTGTCGAAAAGACATTCGGCGGCGAAACCACTGTTTGCATGCGAAATGAGGGCAAAATTGGGCACGCTGAAATTAAGATCGGCGACTCAAAAATCATGTTCGGCGAACAATGCTCCGAGTTCAAAGCAACTTCGTCAGGGATTTATATCTATGTTGAAGATTGCGATGCCGTCTATCACCGCGCTCTCAAAAACGGAGCGACGACAATTCA
>PNKB01000052.1 GCA_013997645.1 Cyanobacteria bacterium PR.3.49 | reverse complement strand
TCGCCTGGTCTTTTATTTCGAATCTGGCGATGCCGTCTCAATTTCAATCAACGCTCCTAAAACACGCATTCCGTCGGTAGATGCATCATCGGTCGATTCTAAACTGTAGATTCAAGAGGAGTGAAATTGCATGAGAGGCAAAGCTAATTTTTTGAAAATTGCGTCGGTGCCTGTGATTGCCTGTTTACTTCTTTCATTCAATCCTCAGCTGGCCAGTGCAGACGATGAAATTGTTATGCCGTACGACTGGGTGATCCAGGTCGATACTGTCAGACTGAAGCGACAGTTCGAATATTCTGGTTCGACATTGAATCCTATTGAAAAACTGGAAGTCTCGTGGCATCCGGTGGACAAAAAAGACGACATTACTAAATACGAATCGATTTGGTTTCACGATGGCAAAGCTGTGGGCATGGAGAAGCTCCGCAAGCTCGATATTGAGAAAGGCGAAGGCGTTGCTATCGAAGTGAAGCACAAAGAAAGCTACGCTACCGAAGCGGAGAAAAAGGCCGTTGCCAACGCCATCATTCGCCTGACGCTCGATGCTTATCTCAACAAAAACACCGTTGCTGCAGTGAAAGTACCGAAAGATTCGTTCGGCGGCATTTCCAATAAGCTGCAGGAATATGGCTTTCATATCGCCGAAGAAAAAGCCGGAGATTCCCAGGTTCAGTACACCTCGGACATGACAGTCACTCTGGTTTCTGTTCCCGAAGGCGAAAAACAGACCTTAATCAGATAAATCAGGGCTAATTCGGCAAATGTCCTAATTTTTGCCGTCTTTTCGTTAAGCCAATGTACGCAAATTGGAGAGAAAGAATGGTCAGTTTCCGGTCTACCCAAAATCGCAATACCGCTGGACAGGGACTGGTCGAAGTGGTCGGAGTGCTGGTCTGCCTTTTGCCGGCGGTGCTTTTGTTGATTGATTTTGGCATGATTGCCATCGGCGCCGGTCTCAACGACCAGGCGTGCAGAGATGCCGCTCGCGCGGCAGCATCGGGTCCGCCCAGTCTGCTTACAATTGCCGATGCTCGTGCGGTTAATTCAGGCACGCCACCACATGATCGCGCCCGAGCCGTGGTGAGGAAAATTTACATGACCAATTTGCCGATGAAAGTTCGTGACAATATTGAAGCTTTCGAAACCATACGTGATGTGCCGACCGACGCAGGTGGCGCAGTCGACGGAGAAGTATCCGTCAAAACCACGATCGATATTTTTCCTCCCTTTGTCGCAGGCGCTGTCGTTGGACATAACGGCGTGACATTAACTTGCAGGCACTCTGTGCCGATCACTTATGTAGTGCCCAGCAAGAATCCATAGCATTTCAGTTTTAACGGCGCTAATGTGACCACTTCCGATTAATCGGAGGTGGCGCATTAGTTTTTAGGCATCGCCGATGGTAGCAGAACGTTTTTCTCGGTCCTTCCTAAAATGCGCCAGGTTGCCCGTTGTTATCGATGTGGAGGCTGTAGTTAAGCAAAACATCTGGACAGCGGAAAATATGAAAAAGGCGAAAAAGCGATCTGTAAGCGGCAGCTCAATGACTGAATTCAGCGGCGCGCTGATCATCTTCATTCTCTTCATGTTCTTGCCCCTGATAAACATAGGGATTATGCCGGTTCGTTATTTGATAGCGCACGGAACCATGTCGCAGATGGTGCATAGAATGGCTGTCTGTGAGAAGCGCACTGATGCTGTAAAACTGCTGCAAACAAACACCTGGTGGACTACATTTCTCAGTAAATGGGGTGTTGCCGTCAAAAGTCCGGAAGCTTCAATCGTGATCGTCGGCAAGGACGGCTCGGACAAAACCAGTGTGAAGTTAAATAATAATCTCTCCAATGATTTGTTGCCGAATGCTGACAAAGGTCCTTTCATGTACAGCATTCAGTTGAGTGCAAAATGCGATATCGCACCGCTCTTCAATGGTGGTGCAGGACTCCCTGGATTCACAAAACCTGTGACGTTCAATATGAGCAGTCAGGCCCAATGGGAAAACCTCGGCCGTGACCCAGTGACGGCGCAGTATTACATCAACGAATAATTTTCAAAGAAAAGGAGCATTGTTCCACTAGCAGTGAAACACATGTGAATGAGATGAGCAAAAACGTTGTCGGAGTTAAAGCCGAAAAGAAATCGCAGCGTCAAAGATGCCGCCGCAATAATCGTGGAAACATGCTGATACTTGGCAGTATCATCCTGGCCATTGTCGGGCTCGGACTGATGATCGGCTATTCATACGGCGGACTTGTATTCACTCACAATCGCTTGCAAGCTTCTGCCGACGAAATTGCATTAGCCGGAGCCCGAAAATTGAATGACTGCGATCGCATCGGACAAATGAACAATATGATCGCCAGATCGCGACAGCTCGTTTTTTATTCTAGAGAACAACTGGATGAAGCAAGCACCAACTATCCGCACCTGGCTGCCATTGCATCTGAGCTCTTGGACGACTCCACAGAGACGGCGAAAGAATTGGAAGCGCAGCGCAAGCATCTGAGAAATGTCGCTCTTTATGAATCTATTGTGGCCATGGAGAATAAATATAACCAACTGAAAAATACTTATCCCATGTCACTGCCGTGGCTGAAAATTGGAAAACCGCAATTGGTCAAGATGAGGCTGGGGCGATTGGCAAATATCGAATCGCCGGTTGAGGAATTAAAGAACATTCCTGAGCTTGAAAATTGGGATAAGGACAATGGCAATATTAAGGACAGCCCCGGGCTGAAACTCTATAAGCAAGGCAAGAATGCCAAGTTGCCGGGCGCCGAGAATGTGCTCGATTTCAAATTCTCAGCACTGGCACCGCCCGTGGAGAAAACTGTATCGCCGGCGCACGTAGCTCTCGATACGGCCTTCATAACCCACAATGAAAAGGAAATCGACTCGAGCACTGAAGTTGAGCTGACATTGTCTGTTGCCACCGGTATTGGTGCCGACGCTAAAACTGAGATGAGGGCGGTCAGCGCGGCCGCTGCAACCGGTGCTTCACCGCAGCAGTAAACAATTTTTATATGTAAACCTGTTTCGGTTAACCAGCTTTCATCTCTCACCGGGATCATTCCAGCCTGTCCTTCGTCTTCAAGTAAATGACTGCTCCCAAGTCGTTCAATTGTTGATCATTCTTGGTTGTCATGGGTTTGAGCGCTTGGCATGACTGTATCGCGTGGTAAAATTGCCGTCTGGGAAGCGAGAAACAGATGTTTTTAACAGTTTCAAAGAGTTGCTCTGCAGGTAGCCGAGTTTCACGACGCCTGGTTTCGGCTACATTGGCCGTTGGCGTTTTCACCACGTCTTTTGCCTGGGCGCCGGCTTTGGCATCTGATGCCAGCGATGTTTTGCCGGCCGAGTCATCCACCGAACTAAAGAGTGAGACACCCAAAGAGGCTCCGGCGGGAAGCTCGAGCAGCGCCTCCGGTTCGGAATTTACAGGCAAACTCAGTTATCCGGGGCAAGCAAAGCCTGCAGGTAATCTCACTGTCGACGATGTAAAAATCGAAGGTAATCGGCTTGTCCCAACAGAAGACATTCTTGGTGTTGTTAAGACAAAACGCGGAGACAAGTTCGACCGCGATGTGCTTTTGCAGGATCTAAAAGCAATCAACGGAATGGGTTATTTCGACGATCGCAGCTTGCAGGCTCTGCCTGAGATGAGCAACGGCGGCGTGCTTTTAAAGATACGTGTGCAGGAAAACGCACCGATCACTCAATTCTCATTTGACGGCAATCAAGCTCTAAGTTCGGAAGAACTTTCGCATGTTTTTGCCAATCAGCTCGGTAAGCCGCAAAACTTGAACGATCTTTCTTCTTCGATAGATAAGGTCGAACAGCTTTATCATGAAAAAGGATTCTTGCTTGCTCGCGTTGTCGATGTTAAGGACGACCCGGACGGCAACATTTCGCTCAAAGTGAATGAAGGGCAGATAGATTCCGTGCAGATTGCCGGCAATCGCAAGACCAAAGACTTTATCATTCGCAACGGACTCAAACTGAAGCCGGGCATGGCATATAACGAAAAGCAGCTGACCGCCGATTTGCGCAAGCTCTATGCCAACGGATATTTCCAGGATATCCGCCGCAGTTTGCAGCCGTCGCCGACCAATCCCGATAAATATGTACTCAAGGTCGAAGTGGACGAGAAGCGCTCCGGCTCGGTCGGGGTCGGTGGAGGCGTCGATTCTGTCGCCGGACCTTTCGGCAACTTGAGTTTTTCGGACAACAATTTCCGCGGTCGCGGGCAGATTGTCTCATTCAATTCGCAAATGGGCACCGGTATGTTCGGGCAGGGCGTCAATGCCATCAACAATCCCGGCAACGGCTACATGGTCAACAAGAACAATTATCAGGTTGAAGCGACTTTCATCGAGCCCAATTTCATGAAGACCGGCACATCTCTTGCCGTGTCGGGTTTTGGGCGCAATTTCTCATCGATGATGGTCGACCAGTCTACACAAAGAACACTCGGCGCTTCGGCAACTTTTACCAAAAAACTTCGCCACAACATGGCTCTCAATCTTGGTTTGATCGGCGAAAACACTTCGTTGCGTGACTACAGCAATTTGTTCGGCGCCGACGGTGCTCTCGGTCAAATGGCCAATCGCGCTCTGGCCACCGGCATGGCCTCAACTCAGGCGGGAGCCTCAGCTCTGGCGCAGTCTGTCAGAGATCAGCAATTGACGGGCGGCACATTCATGACCGTCAATCCCTCTTTGACCTATGACACCAGGGATGGTGCCGATCCGACAAGAGGCAGTTTTGCGAAAGCTTCTGTCGGTCCGTCTCTTGGAATGGGTGGACCGAGCTTCATGAAAATGGGTGTGAGCGCCAGCAAATATATACCGGTCACCAAAGACGTGACCTTGGCCACCAATATACAGGCCGGCTCGGCGCTGGGCGGAATGCCTCAGTTCGCTCAATATAGATTGGGTGGATGGAATGGCGTCAGAGGATATCGTATGTTCTCCGATCTGGGCACAGGAACGGGAATGCTCATGGCTACTGCGGAATTACGCTCGCGTGTGCCGTTGCCGCGCAACAGCAAAGTGGCGAAAGTGGTCGACAAGCACGTCAAAATCACGGCTTTCGCCGATGTCGGCAAGGTCATGGGCAACGGGCTCACCAACAACCTCTACTCACGCTCGTCCATGGGCGCATCGGTGGGTTTTGGTGTGCGTTTGAATGTCCCGATGCTCGGTCTCATCCGGATCGATTACGGTTTGCCTTTGGTTTCCAGCATTCTGGGCGATTTCACACCGCGTGTTACGGTCGGCTTCGGCGATCGCTTTTAATAACCAATGTTTTAATTACTTGCTGTCAGCAAGCCACCTTTGGCAAGTGCTAATGGTGTAAACTGAGCCGTTTGACAGCGTTTTGTCTTATTTGAAAGTTTTGGAGAAGAGCATGCACACCTTGCAAAAGAGCCTCGTTCTGGTTACTAGCGCGCTATCGCTTACGCTATCGACGTTCCCGGCGTTGGCAGCAGACGCACCGGCTGCACCGGCAGCACCCGCTGCGAAGAGCGGCGGCGGCATCGGCGTCGTCGACCCCGACAAAGTAGTTAAGGCATATCCGAAAGCAGAGCAATTGGCTAAGGATTTGAAGAGTGAAGAAGATCGTGTCCACAAGATGATCGAGGACGGTAACCGTCAGCTCGAGAAAGCGAAGACCGATCACAAGCCGCCTGCGGAATTGGAAGGTCTGCAGAGAAGACTGCAAGAAACCATCGATAAAGAAGTGAAGCAAGTGCAAAGCCGCGCTCAATCACTGGAATCGCAATTGGAAACGGATGTGCAGAACGCCATCAAAGCCGAAGCGGCTGCAAGGAAGCTTGACATCGTTCTTCTCAAGCCGGTCGTCTTCATGGGCGGCATCGATTTGACCGACTCCGTCATGAAGCGTCTTGCTGCATCACAAGCTGCCAGCAAGCCCGCCACCAAGTAGTTGATTAGTGGGGCAGTTTGATTGCTGTCCAAAGACGGCTGAGCTGCCCCACCAACTTTATTTCCATGTCCGGTCGGTGTGTTGCATTGACCGATGAATCTCGGAGATCGATAGATGAAGCTGCCCGCCGAAATGAGTCTTGCCCAAATTGCCCATGTAATCGGCGGTCGCGTTGAAGGTCCTGCGGATTTAATCAATTCGATAAAAGTGTCATCTGTAGCTGTTTCTCCCTTGCATGCTACGGAGGATGATCTGGCTCTTGTCTTTGATGAGAAGTTGATCGCTCAACTTCCCGATTGCAAAGCAAAAGCACTGGTTGTTACGCCCAAAGCGAAAACCGAGCGCCCCAGAATCGTTGTCGAAAGACCGATGGCGGCAATTCAGAAAATGCTTTCCGCGGTTGCACCCAAACCGCACACTCCGCCGATCGGCGTTCATCCGTCAGCTGTTGTCGATCCGACTGCAGAATTGGGTGAAGGTGTGGCGGTAGGACCGCTTGTCGTGATCGGACCCGGCTGCAAAATCGGTGCAAAAACAGTAATTCAACCTGGTACCGTTATTGGTGCTAAGGTCGAAATCGGCGAGAACTGTCTTATCGGCGCCGGCTGTTTGATTGCGGATGTCACAAAAATCGGCAATCGCGTCATTCTCCAGCAGGGAGCTGTCTTAGGTTCGGACGGATTTGGTTACGCAACCGAGCGCGAATCTAATCTGGAACGCAGATTGAGAGGCAATCGCGAACTGGAGGAAGAATCCAATCCGCATCTCAAAATTCCTCATATCGGCACTGTCATTATTGAAGATGACGTAGAGATCGGCTCCTGTACAACTATCGATCGAAGCACTATGGGCGCTACCACCATCGGTCAGGGAACCAAAATAGATAATCTGGTCATGATTGCCCATAATTGCCGTATCGGCAAAGAAGTTTTGATAATCGGCACAACTGCGATCGGCGGGTCATGCACCATCGATGATCGCGCCATTATTTCCGGCAGCGCATGCATTTCCGATCACATCAAAATCGGAAAAGATTCAATCGTCGAAGGAATGTCCGGTGTAATGGGCAATGTTCCTCCAGCGGAAATTCATGCAGGCATCCCCGCCACAGAGCGCCGTCAGCAAATCGAACAAGTTATTCGCGTTAAAAAACTGAAGTCAACCTTCGCCGATATCAAGGATATGAAAGAGCGCCTTGCCAGGCTGGAAGCGCTTCTTGCTGAAACCGCACTGGTCAAGAAATAACGATAAAGGCAATGAGGTTATGAAATCCCCTTCTCTGAGCGCAACTAACGAATTTCGCGTTGAATACAAAGGACGCGGCGCTACTTCGAAAAAGGAGATTTCCGTAGTCATTGAAAATGGCGCCCCCGGCAGTGGCATCAATTTCTCAGTGCTGGATGCGCGCCCGGAAGCGGGCGGCGTATTCGTGACTATACCCGCAAGGGCAGGCAGCGTCGTCAACACTTTGCGCAATGTCGTATTGGGCAAAGATTCCGTGCGTCTTTGCATTGTCGAACATGTGCTTTGTGCTGTTGCCATCTGGGGTCTGGAAGATGTGCTTATCACGGTGGACGGTCCGGAGCTTCCTCTGGGAGATGGCAGTGCCGCCTTTTTTATCGAATTGCTGAAATCAGCAGGTATTGAGCGGCGAGTGCCGGTGGCGGATATTGAATTGAAGGAAACGGTTTCAGTCGGCAGCGGCGATCGCACGCTTCTTGCAGTGCCGGACTCGAAATTCTCACTTACCTATTTGATGGATTGGGACCATCCAAAAATCGGCAAACGCTGGCAAACTTTTGATGCATCGAAAGCCGCCGAGGAAATTGCCAGCGCACGCACGTTTGCTTCTTTGAAAGAACACCAGATGCTCGGCTTGGCTGAGGACAGCGTCAGCATTACCGAAGACGGCTTCACAAAACCGCTTCATTTCGACGATGAGCCGGTGCGTCACAAACTTCTCGACCTTTTGGGCGACCTTGCTCTTATCGGTGTCAATCCGATGCGCGTGAAAGCCAAATTCATCAGTATTAAAGGTGGACACGAGCTGGACGTACAATTGGCGCGAAAGCTCGAGCCGCTTGTTAACGCTTAGAAGGTCCACAGGGCTTGGGTTAATAAGGCTTTTTCCAGACAACGGTATGATCTAAGTGTCGAGCAGGGCGCCAGGGTTTCCAGTAGGATGAAATTCTTGCGCCTTTTCAGGAGGAAAGTACGTGATCAGTTTTGCTAACAGAAAGCCGGGTGTAAGACTGAGACGTGCAGCATCGCTGACGGCGCTGATCGCGCTTTGCGGGGCGAGCATGCCGGTGTTTGCGTACGATGAAAAGAAGATTTCTGAGTCGTCGGGCGTCAGTCTTACTGTTTACAATCAGAATTTCGGGCTTGTTCGTGACACCAGATCGGTCGAGTTGGCCAATGGTATCAACCATGTTCGCTTCGAGGATGTTGCTGCCAAAATCGACCCTACTTCTGTAAGTTTTTCTTCGCTCACCGCTCCCAATCAGGTCGTAGTGCGAGAGCAAAATTACCAGTATGACTTGATTGAGCCGACGACGATTCTTTCCAAGTCAGTCGGAAAAGATGTGCGCATCAAGAATTATCTTGCCGGCGGTGGTGTTTCTGAAATTTCCGGCACCTTGATCAATTCGCCGCGCACCTATGTGTCCGATGCCGAGGGCCGCGTTTCATCGACATATTCGGGATTGGTGGTGAAGACAGGCAACGGCGTGATTTTGAATCCGCAAGGACAAGTGGAGCTTTCCGAATTGCCGGCAGGATTGGTGCCGAAACCATCCCTTCTCTGGAAGCTGGAGACGGATAAGGCAGGCATGCATAAAACAGAAATTGCCTATCAAACTGCCGGTTTGAATTGGAAGTGTGATTATGTAGCCGTCATCAACAATGATGATACAAAAACCGACCTCACCAGTTGGGTGACACTGGATAATCAATCCGGTGCAAGTTATCGCGATGCGGCTTTGAAGTTGCTGGCTGGTGATGTTCATCGCGTCACGCAGCCGCAGGCTCATTATGCAAAAGGCATGATGCTGGCGCGCGGTGGAGCAGCCGAGCAACAATTCACCGAGCAGTCTTTTGCTGAATATCACTTGTACACTCTTGCCGGCAAGACTGATGTGAAAGATCATGAAACCAAGCAATTGAGCCTCTTTAACGCTGCTCAGATTCCGACCAAAAAGCAATTTGTTTTCGATTCGACAGGGCAATTTTATGCGGGTGGTTGGACACCTTATGGAAACAGCAAAAAGATCAACGTCAAGCTGGAGATGGACAACAGCGAGAAAAACAATCTGGGAATGCCCATGCCTAAAGGAAAAGTGCGTGTCTATAAAAAAGACAAGGACGGCGCTCTTCAATTTATCGGTGAAGATCAAATAGACCACACGCCGCGTGATGAGAAAGTTCGTCTATACATTGGTGATGCCTTCGACGTCGTCGGCGAGCGCAAGCAAATGAACGTGCAGCGACCTTCTGAAAGGGTAACGCGCGTACAGATGGAACTCAGTTTGAGAAATCACAAAAAAGAAGCTGTGACTGTGACTGCCGTCGAACATGCATACGGTCAATGGAAGATCATCAGTTCGTCGCAGGACTACAGAAAGAAAGATTCGACCACTTTCGAATTCGACGTCAAAGTGGCGCCGGACAGCGAAACTAAAGTCACTTATGAAATCGAAATGCGTTATTAGTGCGCTTTAGCAGCCGATAACCAGATGGTCGAGCGCGATTTCAGCAGCTCCGATGATGCCGGCTACATCGCCCAGAGATGAGCGGTGGATGTCCAGGCGCTCGCCGACTCTGGGCATGCATTTGTCGATGACCAGTTCTTTGAGAAGCTCGTAATTGACGAATTTGGACATGCCGCCGGAAACAATGAAGCAATCGGGATCGAGCGTATGAGCAAGTGTGACGATGCCTGCGCAAACATGCTCGTGCCATGTCTGAACGATTCTTTGGGCAATGATGTCGCCTTCCAGGGCCGCTGCACAGACTTTGTCTACAGGCGGATCCGGAAGCAGTGCAGCCAGAGGAGTTTGATCGACAGTGACGTTGGTAAGCATCTCTTTTGCCGTTGCTCTGAAACCGCGTCCTGCACCGTAAGCTTCCCAGCAATCGAATAGCCCGCACGTGCACAGGCGATGATTGTTGAGGTTGACACGCAGGTGTCCGATTTCGCCGGCTGCATAATGAGCGCCGCGATAGAGCTGTCCTTTCATTATTATGCCGCCACCAATACCGGTGCCTAAAGTGACGGCAACTACGCACGTCTTTTCCGTCAGCCCTAAAGAGCGCACTTCGCCGTAAGCAGCGGCGTTGGCGTCATTGTCCACATGAACCGGCAAGCCCGTTCTGCTCTCGATGATCTTCTTGATCGGCGTGCCTGCCCAACCGGGCAGATTGCCTGTAGAACCTATTACTTCGCCGGTTTCGGTATTGACGATGCCGGCAGTAGCAATGCCGACGCCTCGCAAAATGTGATCTTTGCGTGCATCTTCAATCAGCTCGACAAGCTGATCGACAATCTTGTCGGCGCCTTTTGGTGTGGGTACTTTCTTGGGTTCGCCTATGACTTTTCGATCGCAAACCGGCGCACATCCGATTTTTGTTCCGCCCAGATCGATGCCCAGAGCCGGCATCTTGTCTTTCAGCATCTGGTCAATCTTTTGCCCTTCAAAGTTCTGACTATCAGTGCTTTGCGTCATTAAATCCCACCTAATCGTCCGGCATCGGGTGTTCCCTTCAGGACCAGGCGGTTGTAGGGAATCCGTTGGCCGTAAATCAGGTCGAAGCCCATGCGCTGATTGCCGGTGATGAAGTCATTGGAGAGCAAGAGCTTGAAATCCTGCGGTCCGATTGCAGCTGTCATCGACTTGGAATACGCCAACTTGTCGATGAAGTTGTATCCGACCGAGCCGCCCAGCGTCAAGTATTTGTTCACTCTGTATCCGCCCGAGACGTAAGCTGAGCGCGTGCCTTGAATGAACTGGTCGAAGATGAACGGTGTTTCGCCGCGCACAGCGGATTGCGCATAGCCGATTCGTATCTTGAAGCGGTCTGCGTTAGCCTCGATGTTCGGACCGATTTGTCCGAGCACCATTGCGTCGCCTGTCGAGTAATAACGCAAGGCGACGCCGCCGGTCAGATTGGAACTGAGACCGTATTTTTCATTGCCGATTTTGAATATAGGATGCGATGAGGCGCTGATCGACTCGGAAAAACGCATAGCCGATACTGTTTTAGTCTCAGTTGTCTTGTTGAATAGCTTGGCATATTCAGGCGTCAAGTTGATCAATTGAGGATTGTCTTGCGCCCAGCCGCCGGCTGTCCGGAAGCTCAAGTTGGCAAGGAAAGGAATTTTGCCAGTCGAGCGAACATCGACGACTTCAGCCAGTGCGCGAGCGCGTCTGAAACCGAAAAGACCATCTTCCAAGAAACGGTTGATACCGCTCTGGAAATGTGTCTTGTTGTTGAATCTGTATTTGAGACTGCCGATGAGCAGGTCGGAATTGGAGCTGTACGCCAGATTCGCTTGCAATTTCTTGTTGCGGAAGCCGATCTGTGCGCCCACACCAGGCAGGTTGTTAGTCTCGGTTGCGGTGCCGGTCAGCCTTCTGCCTCCGAACTGAACGAGGGGGGCATAGGACAGAACGCCGTATTTGCCCATTGACCTGTGGAAGTTAGGACCGAGGTTGAGACCGCCGGACATCATATTGTTGCCCATGTAGGGCGTGACAGGGAAAGTTACGCTGTTTTCCTGACCGACTGTTGCCGTGAATTTGGGAAGCTTGACGCCCAATTTCCCGAACATCATCCTGCCACCAAATACGGTGAGGTTGTCGTGATCTTTATAGCGCTCGTAAACCATCTTGCGGGCGCTGAACTTGAAGCTGGCATTATCCGGAATGTACGCGTCCGGGTGCATTCTCTTTTCGAAAAGCTCGTCTTGATATGAAAGCGGCGCATATCCGACGTTGCTGGAGACAATGATCGGTTTCGGCAAGGACATGGTGCCGTTTCGGAAATTCAAACCTTCACCGGTACCGTATGCTTTGCGCGCGATAATTTGCGTGCCCTGCACTTCGGTATCGGGATTGGTGATCAAATACTCGTCGGAGTTGACCTTGAACTTGAAGGCGCTACCCGTAGTCAGTTGTCCATCGCGGAAAATGCGCACATTACCGCGGGCGTCCATTAATTCGCTGTTTTGATCGTATAGGATCATGTCGGCTTCCAATTTGGAATTTTGGCCGGCAATGATTGCTACTGCATTTCCTGTGCCTAGAAAAGTGTTCTTTTGCTGGTCGTACTCAGTGTCGTCGGCGACAATCTGAATCGTTCCTTTAAGTGTAGTGTCCTCGTTGATCGTAAGAGAACTCTCATCTACATTGCCGAGCTCGGGCGAAATCTTTTCCGGCGCCGGTCTTAAGGTCTGGTCTTTGGCTTTCTCAGCGCTCAGATCAGGAGCACCATTGCCGGACGTCTCTTCGGCCGTGCGACCGGCTGGTTTGGTGGTATTGACGTCATATTCGAGAGATTCATGGATGGGTGTGGCAAATTGATTGTTTTTTGCCGCCGGTTGCTCTTCTTGAGGCGCGACATCCAGTTTGGGCACCAGTGGATGCAAGAGAGTGCCGGCCGGCTCGGCCTTCGAGGAGGCTTTGGCTTGGGCAGGCGTTGCCAGACTAATAGAAAGGGTGTTGGAAACGAGAAGCAGACACAAGGTGGTTGCAAAGAGTCTGTAGGGGCGCGATGCGCGAACCCGTTTTGAGCGCTCTGGTGAAATAATCTTTGCAAGATGCGATATTCCGCATTGTGCAAGACTGTTTTTGCTATAACGAGCCGACAAGGGCTTCAAAATCATTGTTTGTCCTTCTGGTTTCTTCTGACTATCCGGCGGAATCATTCAAAAGCGCATTCAAACGCATTCCGAGCAACATTGCCAACGCGGATGTCAACAACGGGTGTCAATACTATAAAGAAATGGCACTCAGGTCAAGGAACATCTACCCATTCTAGAATGTCGGTTTGCATGCTCATCTGCCCCAACACCCAAATCGACGTGCACCGCGTGCCAAGTGTTTCCATGAGATTTTCTTAGCCCCAGTTTTTTCTTCGCAATTCAGTAATTTTCAATGAACCCATTTGTTTTTCATGTGCCCACCAAGATTGCCTTCGGCGAAGGCGTAGCCGATGGCACAGCCGAGATTGTCAAGGAGTTGGCCGGCAGCAGGGCGCTCATCCTCACCGACAAGCCATTGATGCAGACCGGTATCGTTGCCCGGATCCTGGCAGGATTCGAGGACATGAAATATGTCGTCTTCGACGATGTGCCTCCGGATTCCGATGTCGATTGCGTCAATAAAGTTGCCGATCTGGCACGCAGCGAAGAATGTGATTGCATCGTCGCCATTGGCGGCGGCTCTGTAATGGATACGGCTAAAGTCGTAAACATCTGCCTGACGCTGGGCGGAGAAATTCTCGAATATCAAGGCTTGAACAATATCGCCGAACAATTGCTGCCACTGGTGGCGGTGCCGACCACTGCAGGAACCGGCTCTGAGGTTTCCATGGTGGCAATGGTGAAAGACAGAGCCGAAGGCAAAAAACTGCTTTTTGGCAGCCGCTATTTGGCTCCATCTGTGGCGGTTCTCGATCCATTATTGACGGTGTCTTTGCCCCCTAAATTGACAGCCGCAACAGGACTCGACGCGCTCACCCACGCTGTCGAGTCTTATACAGCAGTGATCAGCAATTCGGTCTGCACCGATTCTTTATGCATCGATTCGACAAGAATGATTTTCGAGAATTTGCGCACTGCCACTAAAGACGGTGGCGACCTCGAAGCGCGCTCGCAGATGCTGGTTGCCAGCACTATGGCTGGAGTGGCTTTTACCAATTCCGGCGTCGGAGTCGTTCATGCGCTGTCACATTCCGTGGGGGCGAAATTCGGCACTCATCACGGTATTGCCAATTGCATTTTTCTGCCGCACGGCATGCAATTCAATATGGATGCGGTTTTGGCCCGGTATGCCAAACTTTCTCGGCTGGTGGGGATGTCCAAATCGGACAAAGACTCCGTAGCCGCTGCCGAACTTGTGGAAGCAATTGAAAAATTGTGCACCGATTGCGGACTGCCCAGGCGCTTGCGCGATGCGGGCGTTCCCGAGCTCAAGAGCGACGACATTGAAGAACTCGCCTTTTTAACGGGCTCGGATCCTGCAATAATGTTCAATCCAAAAGAATGTTCACCGGAAGATATTAAAGGGTTATATGAGAGGGCGTATTGATGCAGTTTTTCGCAAATACTGATGAGCTTCACCAAGTCATGCAAGAACTTTGGGCGCGAATCGGCAAAGACCCTGACATGTCCCAAAAGCTTCTGCAATCTAAATTGATTGTGCAATTTCAATACCGCGAGCCCGAAGGTCGTGTCACCGTCGACTGCTCGGATGGGCAAGCAATGAAAGTGCTGGTCGGCAAGCAGCCGATTAAACCGATGGTTGAAATGTCCATGAAGGCCGATGTCGCTCATGATTTCTGGCTCGGCAAAGTAAATGTTCCATTCGCAATCGTCAGCGGCAAAATCATGGCGCGCGGACCGGTTGCCAAAGCGTTGCAACTTTTGCCTGTAATCAAGCCGGCTTTCGACATCTACCCAAACGTCATCAGCCAGCACAAGAAAGTTTTGGCGTAAAGCCGAGTTTTTTCGATCGTCTGCGCTAAGGTGCCATAACATGTCGGTGGTGACAATCGGCGAAGTTGTAGTCGACTGGATTTCGACCGAGATCGGTACAGATTTCAGCGATGCAAAAGACTTTGTGCGATCGCTGGGCGGCAATGCGTCCAATGTCGCCATCGGATTGGCACGACTGGGCATCGAGGTGAGCCTGATAGGAAAGCGCGGCGACGATCCGCACGGCAAATACCTGGACAGCGTGTTGCAAAACGAGAAAGTCGATTTGCAACACTTGGTAGTCGACGGGGGCAGCCCTACAGCGCAGTGTTACGTATTCAGGCATGAAAGGGAAGAATACAGTTTTTTCAATTGGCCAAGGCCTAATGCCAGTCACCTTCTCACTCAGGACGAAGTCAAAGAAGAATTCATTGCCGGTGCTGAGTTTCTTCATGCCACCGGGATCTCGTTGACGATCGCGCCTCGCCGGCATGCCATCATCAAAGCGTTTCAAATTGCAAAACGGCTGGGCGTGCCGATTTCTTTCGATGCCGGATTTCCCACCGGCGAAGATCGCCAGGCTAGAGAATTGGCACTGACTGCGCTCAAAACCGCAGACATCGTAAAAGTCAATTTGAGCGAATTGGAATTCTGGGCAGATGCTCTGGAAAAGGAGGAGGCTCGAGGAATGCACGCCTGCAACAGTGCACCTCAAGCGATGCCCAACGCAATCGCACCGGATAAACCACTGTCGGCAACAATAGTCGAACCGCTCGATGCGCAATCAAAAACCGCCTCCCCGCAAGTGATAGCCATGGGCAAAAAATTGAGCAAGTTTTTGAATGGCAATGTTAGAGGTCCGAATTTGATAGTCACTCTGGGGGCCTACGGCAGCCTGCTTATTACCAGAGACGGAAAAGATGTTTTCGCTCCGGCATTGCCGGCCGATGCAATTTCCGAATTGGGAGCCGGCGATGCCTTTATAGCCGGCATGATCTCACAGCTGATTACTTATGCCAGAGAAAAGAAAGCTGATAAGGGAAACGCGAAGGGGGCTAGTTCGGCTGACTTTCTTTCTGATTTAAACAAAGAAGACTGGCAGAAGGTCCTGACTGCCGCTAATGCAGTGGGTGCCCTTTCCACGCGCTCTATGACTGCCTGGGAGTCGCTGCCCACTCGAGAAGAGCTGTCTTTACTCGTGAAAACCGCAAGATAAGGGGCAGTTTTCACATGAAATCAGCGCCGGTGGGCTTTCCTTTGGCGTTTTCTAAGGTTAGACTATTCTGGGAGTATATCTTTCAGCAGCGTTCTTAATTTATCGGGAGACCATATGGAAGCCATAGCCAGTCTCGTAGGCATGTTTCATGCTGCCTCTATCGCGGTTGTAGTCGGCCTGGTAGCTTTTTCGCTGTTGGCGATATTTCTGCTTTTGAAAGTCTGGCAGCCCGACTGGGACGGCAATTAGTTAATAACACCGGGCGCTGCGCCTTCGGGTTTGAATCCCACTCTGTAAGTCGCACTTACCAAATACGCCGAAATGCTTCGCCCTTTAGGGCGGAGATGGAAAGGCGCTAAATATCACTTTGCGAAGAACTTTGTTGTCACAAGATCAAGTGCACATGCAGAATTGAGACGCAGTGCAGTCCAGGTCTAATTTCATTTGTATCTCGTATAGACCAATCATATACTATACATATGATTGTACTTTCTGCCTACCGATTTCGACTTGAGCCAAATAGGCAACAAAGTGACCGTTTGACTCAGTTTGCGGGCTGCATGCGTTTAGTCTGGAATAAAAATCTTGAATTGCAAAAAGGGCGATTAGACCAAAAGAAAGGAGTGTTCAGCTATGCAGAATCATGCAAGGCTTAGACTCAACTTAAGAGAGAATTTTCCTTTCTCAATGATGTTCATTCTCAGCCACTTCAGCAAGTTTTGAAAGATCAAGATCGGGCGATGAGAGATTTTCTTGCTGGGTCAAAAGGTATGCCGCGCTTCAAAAAGAAGGGGCGTCATGACAGTTTCAGATTCCCACAAGGTGTGAAAGTCGAGCAGAAAAAAATCTATCTGCCAAAAATCGGCTGGGTGAAATTCCGCAAGAGTCGCGAAATTGAAGGCACCATCAAGAATGTGACGGTTTCAAGGCTCGCCGGTAAATGGTATGTGTCCATTCAAGTTGAACGGGAACAAGTGGTGCCAAATCACCCAAGCCGCTCTGTAATCGGGATCGATCTAGGCGTAGCACTTTTCGCCACGCTCTCGGATGGACAAGTATTCATGCCGGTTGACAGCTTCAAAGTGTGTCAGAAGAAATTAGCAAAACAGCAACGCAATTTGGCGCGCAAGGTGAAAGGCTCTGAAAATTGGAAGAAACAGAAATCAGCAATTCAAAAAATGCATGCGAAAATTGCCAACAAGCGAAATGACTATCTGCACAAGTTATCGACAAACATCAGCAAGAACCACGTTGTAATTTGTCTTGAAGACTTGAAAGTAAAAAATTTGACCAGATCCGCAAAAGGAACAAGAGACAAGCCAGGAAAGAACATTGCTGCGAAATCTGGTTTAAATCGAAGTATTTTGGACCAGGGATGGTATGAGTTCAAAAGACAACTGATGTACAAACAGACATGGCGCGGTGGTCACGTAGTTTTGGTTGATCCTAAATACAGTAGCCAGAAATGTTCAAACTGCGGCTTCACGAGCGCCGAGAATCGAAGAACACAGGCTAACTTTAATTGCATCAGTTGCAATTATGTTTTGAATGCCGACCTGAATGCGGCAAAAAACATTCTTGCGGCGGGGCTCGCCGTACTCGCCTGTGGAGATATCGGGCAGGATGCTGCCTGAGCCCAGGAATCTCTCGCCCTTCAGGGCGGAGAGGACGTCAAGGAGCGATTATCTTGTCTGCAGAAAACAGGTATTCGCAAATCGCGTACATGTTTGTTATCTGTTCTTTTTCGATTTTTTCTTTCAGCCCGTAAAACTCAACGCAAAGTCCGCAGGCAAAAACATCGACACCGGCGTCTTTGAATTCACTCAGTACTTTGCTTACCGATGACTCGGGGTCCATCAAGCGCACGCCTGTATTGGCAAGAAGAATGGCTTGCGGGCGGTGCCCGGATTGCAAAATGGTTTGCAGAAACAGGTTCATGAGATTGAGGCTGAAGTCTCTGTCACCTTCGCCGAATGTGTCTTTGGCAATGAAGACGACTGTGGTAGTTTTTGCATCCTTCCTGTTTGCACCTCCGTCAGTCCCGGGCGCCGTTTTGCCTTTTGGCGTAGCCTGCCGTTCATGACTGTGTGCTTGGTTCTTGCTGTTTTTGATAACGACCGTGTAGCCGTCTTCCCCTTGCTTCGACTCGAGGATTAGACCCAGTGAGTTAGCCAGGCGAGTCAAATTCATTACATTGATGTCGCTGTCTACCAATACTTCGACACCACCCAGCGGTTTGCCGTCCAGAACTTTCTTCGTGCGCAAGACCGGTTCGGGACACATCAGTCCTCTTAGATCCAGCCTCTGTGCGGTATCGCTTGCGCTTTTATCTTCGTTTCCTTTTGGCGTGCTCATTTTCTGTCCTCGTTTAAGCCTGCGCAACTCAAGTTTGATTATCCTTCCAGAAAAATCGAGCCAGGCGTGCCTGTTTGCATTTTTCCGATAACGGCAGCTTCGTATCCATTCTCTTTTAGTTCTGCCAGAAGTCGCATGGCAGGCTCTTCTTTGAGTGAAAACATCAGCCCGCCCGAAGTTTGCGGATCGAAGAGCAAATCTTGAATTGCTGTTTCAATATGCTCGAGATTGATAACCGATGAGCTGAAAGTGTTTCTGTTTCCATAAGCGCCGGCCGGAACGAAGCCCTGGGCCGCAAGGCTTCTGGCGCCGGCGAAAAACGGCAGCTCATCTATATATAAGTACGCGGACAATCCACTTGCTAAGGCCATTTCCGAAGCATGTCCAATCATGCCAAAACCGGTGATGTCTGTGGCGGCACTCGGCTGGTATTTCTTTGCAATCTGAAGAGCCCCTTTATTGAGCATAGTCAATGACTGGAAAAGCTGCTTATTCTGCGCTTCTTGGAGTAACTCGCCTTTCATTCCCAAAAGCATCACTCCAGTGCCAAGAGGTTTTGTTAGGACCAGCACGTCTTCAGCTTTTGCACCGCCATTGGTGAGCATCGATTTCGGATTGACTATGCCTGTGACGGACAAACCGTAGACTGGTTCAGGTCCTTGAATCGAATGACCGCCGGCAATGACGACATTGGCTTCGCTGCAGGCTGCTTGTCCGCCTTTCAATATTTCTTCTACTACCTCAAGAGGGTAATCGCAGGTTGGAAAACAGAGTATGTTGAGGGCGATTACCGGATTTCCTCCCATTGCGTATACGTCGGATAGCGCATTGACAGCCGCAATGCGCCCAAAGAGGAAGGGATCGTCTACTACAGGCGGGAAAAAGTCTAATGTTTCAACAATTGCAATATCTTCTGTAATTTTGTAAACAGCGGCGTCTTCGAAATTATCGAGACTGGTGAGCAATTCCGGACACTGCGGTCTTTTTATCGAGCTTAGAACTTGCTTCAACTCGAGAGAACTAATCTTTGCCGCACAGCCAGCGGCTTTTACATTGGCTGTCAATTTTCTTGAAGATTCGCCGTTGCTGCTTTTCATTTTCTCTAGTTAGTGGTCCTTGTAAAAAAAACCGCATGAATACTGGATATCTTAGTATGGGTGTTTTGGACTATTGGTTTTGCGCTATTGCAAATGTTGTTACTCAGTCAGATGAACTTTCTTGCCCTTCATGTAAACCCGCATGATATGCAGTTCTTGATGTGACCCGGTTTTCGCCATTCGGAGAAAGCTTTTAACTAAATTCCAACAGGTCTTCTGAAATTGTGGCGTTTGAGCCGTTCCAAAAAGTTAGTTAGTAGCGTAGATTTATTGACGGAACCCACCTCGCAACAAGCATAGACGGTGGTCCTTGCGTAAGTCTACGCCTATTTTGTGTTCGTGGTTTCGTAACTTTTTCTACCCCACTCAGATATTTAAGAAGGATCTGGCATGCCAAAGAAAGTACTTGTGGCGCTTCCTCCCGGACTGCTGGAGCAGATTGACAGCGTTGCTCAAGTTGAGCACCGCACCCGCTCCGATTTGATAAGAGAGGCTCTGAGGCGTTACATCGACGGTTTCAAGCGCACTCAAGGACCGCGCATGTCCATCAGTTCCGTCGGTTCGCAAAAGATTGCTCTGCTTACGGAATCTGAATAAGACGGATTAAGGATTAAGTTCCTACAGACGTTTAGACGTTAAATCACATAGTAGTTTCCCCACTGAGTCTGTTGACTTCCGGGACGCTCAGCCATACGATCCAGAAGCTCGGCGTATAAGGCCCATGAGGGTTTTGAACTCCGAAGGCTGAAAAGCCGCACTGGCGTGAAGGCGTATAGCCAAAATTGGGTTCAAACCCGGCAGAGAGTGGAATCGGCATCAACTATGCAGTGGGGAAACATACTGGTTTTTGAAGTTCTGTTCATAGCTCTTGTGGCTATGGGCTTGGGCTTTGCCCGGATGCCCCGCTGGCTTTTGAGACGCAAATTGCAGAAGGGTTTTCCCTGGGGATATTATGCCGACCAAATTCCCCAGTCGGATCCATATATGTTTAACGACAAGGACACCGACGACTTCTTGCACGACACCGGGCTGGAATTCGGCGGACTGGACGGAGCCGGAGACTTCGGCGAGTTCAGCGGCTTCGGCGAATTGGGCGAATACGGACAGAGCTTCTTCGGTGGAGACGGCGGCGGCGCCATGGGCGGCGATTAGACTTCAAGGTCTCTTATCCCAGAACGCGCTAAAATCGTTGGTTACTGGGGAGGGATGCCTTGACGGATCCGAATTTTCTCTGGCTGTACGGATTCGTGTTGCTTATCGGTGGCAGCCTTCTTACTAAGGAAAAGGTCAAACAAGTCTTTGTGGCGGCTTTGCTTTGCTATGCCACGGCTTTTGTCTGCAACGGTCTTTATCAGGCCTCGCACAGTCCTCTAAAACAGGCCAAAGGCGGGCTTGGAAACGCCAACAATGCCGAGGTTTATCTTAAATTCGAATCGGCATTCACCACGCTCGGGCGCGGAGCCGGCTCTTTTGCTGTGGGTAAGTCAAAAGACATGGTCAAAGACAGGCGGGAAAACCTGCTTGCACAGGCCGAACAAGTGCTCAAGAAGGACGCTCTTGAGACGCCCGACGACCCGATGGTCTTGGCGCGTGTGATTATCATTACCCATGAGCTGGGGCATCCGTTCAAAACCTATAGAGAGAGATTGGCGTCGCTCAATACCGAGAAATCCAAAGAGCTGTTGCAAATACTTGACGATCTCTATGTTAATGCCAAGTCTCTTGATGCAGAAAATCGAAAAAAACTAGCCCGAAACATAGAAACGCAATTCAGCGGCTGGTATCGCTCGGTCGCATTGATGCATCTCTACAAGGTCACGAGGCAAACCGAACAGCTAAGCAAAGTAGTCGGCGACTTCGATGGCGCCAACATGCGATTTCTGGCGCGTTTTATCATTCTTCTCGGCTTTATGGGTCTGGCATTTCTCGGCGGACTGATAGTCATACTGGTCAATCTCTTTATAATGCCAAGGCGCATCACGCCTCCGGAGCACCGCGAGCAAGTGGCTTCTCCTGGCAAATATGGTGCCCTGACGATTTATTCTGTGATGATCGCCTGGCAAGCAACAGTACAGGCTATAGGTTCAGTCGTGCAGGTGGTGCTCAAGGATGCTCATTTCCTTCAAAAAGGAGCGGTCGTCGCCGGCGCGGCTACCTTCTTGCTCTATTTACTGACCAACGGACCCGGTATTCTGTGGGTCTATTTTCTTGCTTTGAAGCCCCGCTCCATCAAGTTTTTAGAAGGAATCAGACTGCGTTTTAAAGTCGACCGCAATGGTCCTTTTCGCCTGGCTCTCTATGGTTTTCTCACCTGGATGGCTGCCGTCCCTTGTGTGGTCGTCGCCTATTTGATTGCCGCTAAGTATCTCGGTTCTCAGGGCTCCAGCAATCCCATTATTCCAATCGTAATGCAGGCGGCGCGCACCAATGATATTGCCGCCACATTGATTTTCTATTCAACCCTGGGAATCCTTGCGCCAATCTGCGAAGAGATTCTTTTTCGAGGATTTCTCTATACGGCTCTTAGACGTTATTGGGGAATTTTGCCATCCATGCTCGTCTCCGCTGCCCTGTTTGCAGGCGTTCACCTTGATGCCGGCGCTTTCTTGCCGCTCATGACCTTGGGGATGCTTTTCGCCTTTACGCTCGAGCGCACGCGCAGCATTCTGCCCTGTATAGTCGCGCACGGCTTGTGGAATAGTGGAACTTTTACCATGGTACTTCTGGTCTTCTCTCCCTGACGAGGCCGCTTTCTGTTTTTGGCAGATTAATGGGCATAACATAAGAAACCTCGATTTAGCGCAGGGGCAAGCATGGTTACCGCCAAGCCTCAAATCGCCATCAAACTCGTATCAAAGCCGTACTCAAGCCGCACGGCTCTGGCGCCTTTGATGGTGGGTGTGGGCGTGGGCTGGATTTTCTCCCTGCTCTGGCTTTGCACCGGAATTTTCGCGCTTCTGCACAATGTTTATTGGGGGCTGATTTTGCTGGCTTCCACTTTTGGATTCTCACTTTTTCTCAGCCTAATGACTTATTCGATGGTGCGCGATGCGCATCGCAATTTCGTTTTCGAGCTGACAGATTCCGATGCGGTGCTCGATGTTTACGATCGTCTGCTGAAGCGGAAATCCACTCAGATGGTGCTTCTGGATGACGTCAAATATGTTGAGTATTACCCTTATCGCGACTCGTCGTCCATGATTTTGCACACGCCTTATGCACAGATGGAAGTACCGCTCTGGCCTTTGGGTGAGCAGGTCAAAGACGTCATCGATTTTCTCGACGGGCGTGGTTTGCGCATCGTCAATGTTCAGTTCGACGATGCCATTCCCGATTGAAAATGAGAGCAATTACGGCTTGCCGTTGCCTTCCGGAAATGTCACCGTAAAACAAGTGCCGACGCCGTCGGTACCTTCCTTCACTTCCACTTTGGCGCCATGTGAATTGGCAATTTCTTTGACGATGGACAAACCCAGTCCGCTGCCGCTGGCGCCATCTCGCAATATTCGGTAGAAACGCTCAAAAACGAGTTCTCTTTCTTGCTTCGGAATGCCCGGTCCATTGTCCTCGACAGAAAGAATGGGCGTGCGCATTTTCGACAGCCGCACAGTCACCTTGCCGCCCTCATGATTGTAAATGACGGCGTTTTCGACAATATTGGTGACTAATTCTCTCAGCCCGACCGGATCTCCTTCGATGAAAATCGATTCGTGCGGTGATTCGAAGCCAAGATCCACTTTCCTTTCTATGGAAAGCGGGACCAGATCCTCGGTTACGCTGGAAACAATTTCGCTGAGATCGGTAGATTGCTTGGCCGCCTGCATCGCTACTCCGGGCTCCGCACGGGCCAGCGTTAACAGACGAATGATCAAGTTCGACATACGGTTGATGCCGGTGTGAAGTTGCGCCAGGACTGACTTTACAGAGGAGTCTTCATTCATTTTGACGGCCAGGTCTGCATATGTTTTCAAACCGGCAAGGGGCGTGCGCAACTGGTGGGCAGCATTCGCAACGAAACGGCGCTCTCTTTCGATTTCTTCATTGAGCATTTTGAGCAGATCGTTAATCGCTCCGACCAGTGGGCGAACTTCAATCGGCGCGGTGCTTTCGGACACAGGGCTGAGGTCGGTGGGCGAACGGGATGAAAGCGCGCGGCTCAATTGCTGCAGTGGATAAAGACCTTGCTTGATGCCGAACCATACGGCAATGCCACCACATATGATGAGAATCAGCTGGGGCAGCAATACTGAAATCATAATGTGAGTGACTATTTCTCGTCTTGCATTGCGGGTTTCTGCCACTTCAAGAATGAGCGTCTCCGGCTTTTGATTGTCATCGTCGTCATCATCCGGCGTTTCATCGGCAAAGTGACTGGCGACCGGAAAGAGAATGGTCAAGACTCGCACTTCTTTTCCATTCAGCATGCGAGTGGAAAAGACCGGTTTATTGAAGTCTACGGCACCGGGATCGAACGGCAACGTGCCATCACCGGCGATGCGCTTGCCATCCAGTGTGTAAATTTGATAGAAAAACGTATCCTGGTAATTGTGTTTTAAGATCGATTGGGCGGCAGGAGGCAAGTCTACAAGGACCTGTCCGCCTTTGTGCCGAACGCGTGCAATAACCGAGTCCGCCGAATTGAGCAGTCCCTTGTCGTAAATTTCTCTGGCCAGCAAAATAGCGGCGTTATAAGCAATGAACGTACTGGAAGCGGCAATTGTGGAAAGTGGGATTAAAAGCCACAGGAGAAGCTGCTTCCTGATGGATGAGGTCATGCAGGTTTCTCAAGCATATATCCTAATCCGCGAACTGTACGCACATTGATACCGGTTTTTTCGAGCTTCTTGCGCAGGCGATGCATAATTATTTCCAGGGCATTGTGCGATAACTCGGCGTCCCAGGATGAGAGGTTACGTATTAATTGTACTTTGTTCACTACTTTGCCGACGCTCTTTAAGAGTTGCTCTAGTACAGCCAGCTCGCGGGCCGAGAGGTCTAGATTGTCGCCGTTGATGGTTGCTCGGCGCTCGACGGTATCGAATTCCAACCCGCCCACGACGATTTTCGTCATGTTGCCCCATTGTTCTTTGCGCAATAAGGCGCGGATGCGCGCTTCCAGCTCCAATAGCTCGAATGGTTTGCTCAGATAGTCATTGGCGCCGCTGTCCAGCCCGTTGACCCTGTCTACAACTGTATCTCTGGCGGTGAGAATCAGCACAGGCGTGGCTTGACCGCGAGATCTCAGCCGTTTTAGTACCTCAATGCCGTCCAATTGCGGCAGACCCAGGTCGAGTATGACCAGATCGTACGGTGTGCCGGTCAACGCGCTGTCGGCGTCGGTGCCGGATTGGACCTGATCAACTACATAACCGCTATGCCGCAGCGCGAGCGCTACACCCTCAGACAAAAAGGAATCGTCTTCGACCAGAAGTAGTCTCATGGCAAACTCCCTACCTCGAAACTCAGTTGTATAAAGCACAGTTTTGATAATAGCAAAAGACTGTCTCCCTGTAAGGGGAAAGAAAGCTGCAAGAAAGGTAATTGTATAGCGCTTCTCCCAATTAATACGGGATTTTACGGCTGATCTCGCAAGTCCTGCGAAAGCTTGATCCTGCTTCTTTTCTCAAAGGCTTTTATGTCGCCCTTTCGTCACAGTCTCAAATGGCTTTATGCCTCGTTTTCCAGACAGAGCAGAGTTTGATTGAACCAATTGCTTCTGAATCTGCCGTTGGGATCGTAGTGTTTTTTCCTGGCGATGAACTCTTTGAATTGCGGATAGGCATGCAACAGTTGATTTCGAGTCGCATAGCGATGATATGTCAGATAATAAGAGCCGCCCATTGAAATGGCAATGTCAATCAACGTTCTAAAAGATTGCTTGGCACGCAGAAGGGAAACCTGGTCGTGATTGATGTGCAGATTGAAAATGACACAGGAGAAATTTTCTCTAGCCCATGCCAGAAAACTCTCATTGTCCTTTTCAATCATTCTCACCGTTCCATAAATGATGTCGGCCTGTTCTTTTCTCAAAGCTGATTTTGCAGCAAGTAAAAAAGCATGCAATTTATCTTTTGGAACATAAAGCTCGCTGATCATTTCAGAAGCTCCGCCAGAAGCTCCGCCTGAGCAATCGTTATTCAGTGAATTGTGATAGTCGGGAACATAGAGGCTTAGTTGCGACGTTTGAGAATCGTAGATCTGTCCATTCGTTTTCGTGTAGTGCTTACTGTATTCACTGAAGGCTTTTTCCTTGTCCACATGGGCAAGGCGAAGTAATTCGCGCCAGTTTTGCTCGCTCAGTTGTACATTGCCGTCAGTCGATATAGTGTCATCTGCCAGCGGATGATACGTCGAAAGAATTCCATTGGTCAAAAATGTCTCGGCGCTGCTGTCGATGCAAAATTGGAAGTCTCCATACAGAGCGCCTTTTCCTTGTTCTGTTTCAATTCTCTCTATCAATTCTTCGCTGTTCAGCAACTGCACTTTTCTGCGCAGATACTTACTGCGCATCAATCTGATCGTAATATCTTCCACGAAACAAAACATGCCATAGCCGCCTGCTGCAAGCGAAAACAATTCCCCATTTTCGTCTCGCGAGACGTTTGTCCTCAGACCATCGGCCGTTATCGCCGTAAAACGTTCCACATCGGCAATAAACGGTTTTCTGCCCAGAACTCGACCATGAATGTTTGACGCCAACGAGCCTCCGACACTTATATCATCGGCTCCGGTCGGCTTTTGAATGATCGACCAGCGGCACTGATGTTTGTCATTCAACAATCTCAATGCGTGGACCAGATCGCCCCAGAGCATGCCCGATTGAACTGTGAGAAGGCCGCGCCTGGGGCAGAAGTCGACTACCTTGTTCATCAGGCTCGTATCGAGCATGATTCCGCCGGTAAGGAATTGCTGTCCGCCCATTGAATGGCGCCCGCCGGCGATGCAGAATGAAGAGTTCGCGTACTCCTTCGATTTCAGCAAATGCTGGACTTGATTTCCTGATGTTACACGCAGAATTTGCTTGTGCTTTGTTTCATTCAGTTTGGAATGTACGTCATTTGCGAATGTTGAATTTTCATTCTGGGTCCAATTTACCTTGACAGCATGGCGGGTTTCGACAGTTTTTACTGAATACATAGTGGTTCTCTTTTGCATCGATATGAAGCCGTCAAAAAGCAGGCAAGCGCAGCAAGCTTGCTTCTTTTCCTCTCTCAGAATACGGCGATATATCATTGCAAAAAGCGCTCATTCAACACTTCGATGATTGATCGGATTCGCGCGGCAGTGTTGGATTCACTCGGTAGTCCTGGCTAAATCAGCTAATAAATGTATCCATAGCCAAAAAGGTGTAATCTTCTTTCTTCCAATGCGGCAGGGCGGATGTCCCGGCCGTCAAGTGGTCTTATCTTTTGCTTCAGAGGTTGGTGAGATGACACAAAGCGCTGTTGTAGACAATCCGCTCCTGGAGGGCTTGCCCAAGGATCGGGCCGTTGACCCTTTTGCCATGGTCATTCTCGGAGCGCACGGAGATTTGACTAAGCGCAAGCTTCTGCCTGCTCTTTATGCGCTTTACATCGACGGGCTCTTGCCGAGGACATTTTCAGTTGTAGGCATGTCGCGCACCGTCATGAACGACGAGCAATTCCGCACTGCAATGAAAGAATCGATACAGAAGTACGCTCCTGATCTGAAATTCGAAGAAGAGAGCTGGAGCCGTTTTGCAGCCGGTCTTTATTACAAGCCCTCCAACTTTACAGAAGACGGTTCATTCGACGAGCTGGCGAAGTTTCTCGAGGAACTGAAAGAGAAGCACGGTACTGGTGGAAACCATGTTTTTTATCTGTCCACGCCGCCCAGTTTGTACGAGCCGATTATCACTCAACTCTCCAATTCCAAGCTGGTCTCCAAGAAAAAGGTGACCGACAAACCTTGGCAGCGCGTAATTGTAGAAAAACCTTTTGGTCATGACCTGGCTTCGTCGCTGGCTCTGGACGACCATATCCATAAGGTGCTCAGTGAGAATCAGGTTTATCGCATCGACCATTATTTAGGCAAAGAGACTGTGCAGAACATTATGGTTTTGCGCTTTGCAAACGGCATATTCGAGCCTTTGTGGAACCGTCAGCATGTCGATCACGTGCAAATTACGATTGCAGAAACGCTCGGAGTGGAGGGGCGTGGACCTTATTACGAAGAGTCTGGCTGCCTGCGCGATATGATTCAAAACCATATGTTGCAGCTGGTTTCGCTAGTAGCGATGGAACCGCCGATTTCTCTGGAGCCGGAAGCATCGCGCGATGAAAAAGCCAAAGTACTGAAAGCACTAAGGCCAATTATGCCGGATGATGTGGACCGTTGCGCGGTGCGCGGTCAGTATGCCGAAGGTTATATAAACGGTGCCAAAGTGCCTGGTTATCGTCAGGAAGACAGAGTCGCTCCTGATTCGGCGACCGAAACTTATGCCGCTCTCAAGCTGACAATCGATAACTGGCGCTGGGCCGGTGTTCCATTTTATGTGCGCTCCGGAAAACGCCTGGCCAAGTCGCTTACCGAAATTGCTATTCATTTTAAACGGGCTCCACATAGCTTGTTTGCCGGAATGGCAGGATTGCAGGCTGGACAAAAAGCAGAAGAAGACCAGCTCAGTCCCAACGTTCTTGTGCTAAAAATTCAGCCTGATGAAGGCATTTCACTGAAGTTTGCCACCAAGCAGCCGGGAGCAACAACGCAAATCCGCTGGCTGAATATGGATTTCAACTATGGTACCGCATTTGGTGTGCGCAGCCCCAGCGCATACGAACGGTTGATTCATGATTGCTTGCTTGGTGATGCCTCACTCTTTGCCAGAACTGACTCGGTGGAGACATCATGGCGTTTCATCCAGCCACTTTTGGAGAATTGGGATCTGGCCAAACAGAAAAAAGGACCGCAGCCTCGTTTTCCCAATTATGCAGCAGGAAGTTGGGGACCACAGGAAGCGGATGAATTGATTGCATCCACCGGACATTCCTGGAGGCGACTATAAAATGAGTTCCAGCACTGACAAGCGCAAATCAACCACAGAAACGAGTAATTTCCTCTCGGGCAAATTGTCTCAAGTCGATATTCAGCGCATCGAGCGCGAACTGAAAGATTTGTGGCGGGCAATAGATCAAGCCAAGCCGGAAGCGAAAGGGGCAGACAATGCGCCGGTCCGAGTGACCGAAGGCAAAGACGCCGACCGGGATGAAACAACGACCAAGCCTGCCAACGTCATGCGTGCTTGCACCGCTAATATCGTTCTTTTCAGTGAAGATGCCGACGCTGAAGTGCAGGCTTCGGCAATTTTGGACGAAGTGGCGATTCGCCATCCCTCCAGAGCCATACTGGCTATATCGCGCCGAGCTGCCGAACAACGCCTGGAGGCGTGGGTATCTGCACGTTGCCATATTGCGGACAGCAAGAGTTTGAAGCAGATTTGCTCTGAGCAGATAACTGTTCGCTACGACGGAGAAGGAACAAAAGAGTTGGCCAGCGTGGTATCGCCACTGGTGATAAACGATCTGCCGGTCATTTTATGGTGGCGCGCCAACCGCTTAGACCGCGGGTATTTGGAACCGTTCTCACGTTTCGTCGATATGTTGATCGTTGATTCGGTAAGAGCGGCGGACTCGAAAAGTTTCATCAAAGAGATGTTCAGTATCGCCACATCGGCGTCGCAAAGGCCGCTTTTTGACCTCAACTGGGGTCGTTTGATTCCCTGGCGCCGTGCTATTGCCGACGCATTCAGCGATGCGGCCCCACCCATGTCGTTGCCGTCACTGCCAGGAATTTCCAAAGTTTCCATTGCCTACGCTCATGCAGACAGCGGCGAAGAAGCTGCCATTCCGGCTCAGCCCCTGCTCCTTTTGTCCTGGCTGGCATCGAGATTGGGCTGGCACAGAGATTCGGCAACTTTTGCCGGTGGGAAATTCGTCGCCGCCTTTACGTCCGGAAAGAACACCATCAATGCGTCTATCGAGCCTTTTGCCAGTGACAAACTCAGCGAAGGTGCCGTCTGCTCCGTGATTATCGAAGCTGAAACTCCGTGCAATGGCAAAGTAATTTCAGAGCGCATGATTGCTGAACAGCGCCCGGGTTCTCCCTGCATTTACGTCTTATCAGATTCCGAGTGCCATAAAGGAGAACCAGGAGACGGCGTCGGTACGGGAGCCGAAAGTCTTATCGAACTGACGGAAGCGCGTCTGATCGATTTTGCCATGGAGTCTTTGCCGGACGATGCAGTCTTCCGCCAGACTCTCGAGTGCACGGTCAAGTTGCTGGATGCCGCCAAGTAGAAAAGCCAGAGAAGAAGGAGAATCAATGGGATCGTCTGTTTTGGAAGCGAAAAACATATCAGTCTTCGATAGCTACGATGCGCTCGTGAGCGGCATGGTGGATCTGTTCGTCAAACTGGCTGATGACGCAGTTAAGGAACGAGGCAAGTTTATCGTCTCGCTTTCAGGCGGCAGCACACCCAAGGGATTTTATTCGCGCCTTGCCGAAAAGGAAGTGTCCCTTTGTGTCGACTGGAGCAAAGTAGTGGTTTTTTTCGGCGATGAAAGAACCGTTCCTTATACAAGCCCGGACAGCAATCAGAGAATGATTACTGAACTTTTGCTTTCTAAAGTTCCGCTCAGTCGTGAAAATGTTTTCGCCATCCAAGACCCGGATATGGACCCCAAAGATGCTGCCATTGGTTATGAAAGATCCATGCGAGAGTACTTCCGTTTGAGCGGTGAAGAACTGCCGCAGTTTGA
>PNKB01000051.1 GCA_013997645.1 Cyanobacteria bacterium PR.3.49 | reverse complement strand
TTTGGCGATATGAGTTCACTCCCCGCCTCTGCTGTTGCGCAGAGCGTTCCTGCCGGACTGACTTCCGAAAGAGAAGTCGAAGCTTTCCAAAGGCTGTTTCGTGCAGCATACGAAGGACCCACGGCAACACGCGAGTTCACCCCTTCAAAGTCATGTGACGCAATGCTAGGCGGATTCTGCCTCGACACCAAGTCGGAAGACGAATCCCAGGTCTACTTTGCCATCCTATAACAGCCATTCAATCGCCATTTCCGGGTATGTAATCCGCATAGGAGTGCGTTGGCAGTTCATTTTTGGGAAAACATAGATGGCGGCGGGCAACGACCAAACCAACCGAGCCAACAATAAGGACGACGCAGAAGAGGTTAAACCTCCCAAGAAACCGGCCGTCGAGGAAATCGACGCGTCCGATGTAGCGGACGAAGGCGAAGACCTCGAAGAGGCTAAGCGCGATACTGCACAAAACACAGAGGCGACGATTCGGCAAAACGGCTCCGCATCGCCGATTGAGCTTGCTTATCTGGGTGTAGAACAGCCGTACGGTCCGGAGGCGCCACCGCACGCGCTTCAGGCAAGAGAAAGCATTGAGCTTAAGACAAAACCCCTTTCAGCCGAAGACTCGAAACTTTTGGCGTCAGGGCGGCAGCGATTTTTCGAACCCGGCATGGATGAACGGGCACGGCTTGTCTCATTGCGCGACACTTTTGATGCTCTGGCAGCAACCAGAGGAGCAGCCAGTTCCCAGCACATCATTAGAGAAGGTCGCAACCTGCTCGGTCTGAGCCACTATATAAAGATCTCCGACGCGCTCACATCGGTGGATGGGGGCAGGTCTCTAGATCCGCAAAAGGAAGCGCAAGCAGCCCAAAATATTGGCCAGGCTTTGGGAGAAATCAAACGCCTGGCCGGCGCATCACCGCGCGGAAATTCCGCAGCCGAGTTGCAGTCATTGCTGGGTGGACGGGAAGGCGTGGACGCGCTGATGGCCGGCTTGTCTTCCAAGGATCCAGCAGAGCGCGACAAAGCATTGCAAGCAATATCAAAGGCAATAACCGGCGGTGCTGAATGGAGCGCCGACAATTTGCTCACGCGCGCTTTCCATGAGAAGCGACAGTCATACTCCGCCGAACAAATCGGTTCAGTTGACCCTAACTTAAGGTTTTTGGCTACGCACCCGATTATCGATGTGCAAGGCTCAGCCATCAACCCCGCCGATCTTTTTGAAACGACGCTCAACTCCTTGCAATCCAATCAAATTGAAGCCCGAACAGGAATGCAACAACATGGCTTTCTCGATGAGGATGGAAATTTTCAATTTGATCGCGGAGACAAGGTCGTAAAGCCTCAGACAATCGCGGAGCGAGTTTCGTCAGTGACGCCGTTTATGCTCAATCCACACCTGATGCTTCAGGATCACTCCAGCCTCAATCTCGATCGTGCACAAAATGGAGCTGAGCTGGCAAGACGTCTTTTGCAGCCGCGGCAGGGCAATGGTGATCTTTTAGGATCGAGATTTCAGCGGCTGGACGGCAGACAATCACTTTTAGATCTTGAATCCAGCGCCAATCCGTTTGCCAGTCTGACAACGCGTTTCTTGCGCGAAGAGCGTCAAGCACCGCCCTGGCTCCCGGCAGCCGAAAGTGTAAGAGATCTCTCCAATGCTGGAAATCTCGGTGAAGCAAGTCGTGCTCTTGAGAAATTGAGTGATTTGGCACAGTCCGGCGACAAGCATGCGCAAACATCTCTGGCTATAACTCTTTTGAGTTTGTCCAACGGAGAGAAGGGACTGAATCTGGCGCAAAAAAGCATCGAAGGCCGAGAGCCGATTTTCAATCCGGATCTCAGCCGTCTGGATGCAAGCGCGCGCGAAAGGCTGAGAGGTCTTGCACTAAATGAATTTGCAGCAAGCGGGCTAGGATTGAACCTGAGGTTGCAGAACAGCTCGGTAGAAAGCTTTATGGGCGATGGGCGCCAAGACAGATTGACTTTGCAGCGTGGGGTAGTCGGTCCGACGCGAGAGGTTCTCACCTGTCTTGCAGTTGCCTTAGCCGCCAATCCATCGAGCGCAACCGAAGCACAAAGAGCTTCAATGCAAGCAATACTAAGTGCAACTGCTGATACCGACAATGGTGCCTACGCAATAATGAATGTGCTCGGGGCCCTTGGAAATCAGCGCAACGACGCGCTCGAGCAAATGCTTGTTTCCCACTTATCCGGGCAACGCGGCGACTATTTCCTCGACTGTGTGACACCGGCGGCGCAACAGGGCAAGGCAACAGCGCTTAGTATTTTGGCACGCACGGTTGCCCAAGAAGACATGGAACCTGCCAAAGCAGAACGCGCATTTGAAACACTTCGACAGGCAGCGCAAAACGGAAAAGCAGACGCAGTAGTAAAGGCTCTTTTAGAACAACACGCCAGGTATGGAGACGACGGAAATGCGTTGAATTGCCTCGGTGCCATTGCGCAGGATGGCAAAATTACGGACGTACAAAAGAACCAGATCTTGAGTGTTCTTCGCAAAGAAATAGCTTCAGGAGATCCCGACACACACGAAAGTGCGGTCAAAGGATTTATGCGTCTTTCCGCTAATTGGACAGATGCTGATTTGCGTTTGTTAGCCGACAATGTTTGTGATACCACGGTTGATGGGCTGCGGAATGTAATCAGCACTGCCAATCCGGAAAGAGCTAAGCAACTCTCGCAGCTGCTCATTGAAAATCTCCAAGCCGGAACTTACGTCGACATTCATACCCAAGCTGCCGCTGTCACCGCTCTTGGTGTCATGGCTGATTTTGCTCCCTCTACTTCGGCAGCGGCGATCAAGAATGCCGTCAATGCTCAGCGTTTTGCCAATGATCCAAATGTCGACCGCCTCACCATGAATGGTGTTCATGCACTCATGCGATTGGGGGGCTCGCGCGGCGCAGCTAATGAAAATGCACTGGATGCATTGCGCGAACCAGGCTTCCGCAATACTGCCACATTGAAGCTGGATCAGCCGAACGTTCGCAAAGAACTTGCTGATTTCGTCACCGGCGCAATCACTCGAGCGGAGATGTCACCGGAAGCCAGGGCTGCCACATTTGATAGCAAGCTTCCTGCGTCTATTCAGAGTATTCTTCGCGAACACGGTATTGAAGCATCCAACGTCAATGCTCTCGTAGAAAAAGCCCGCAACAATCATGATGATGAAACGATTCGGTCCGTTATTGACCGCGTCGAGCTTTACAATGCGCTGCCGCCGTCTCTAAGAGCTCAGGCGCTAGGTGGAAATCAGAACGGAAGTGGCGAATCTCAGGTTGCGCTTCCCGAGCAAATGGATCTTCCAACTGTTTTTGGACAGATGAGCAATGGAACTTTGGATAAATCCGAAAATAGCATCCTGCTTGATCCAATCGAAAACACAATACGAAACGCCAGAGAGGAAATTGCTCGCCAGCGCCGAGAAGTCTCCGACGAGTTTCGAACCAACGAAACCAGCATTCGTGACAGCCTAGAAACGCTCACTAGCCACACGGCTAAAGGCATCACCACCTGGGAGCACTTCAAGAGCAACATATGGAGCAGCGTTCGCAACGACTTCATTATCGATCAAGAAACCAAACTGAATTGGTACAACCATGAGCTTGGAGATCGTCAGAAGCTAAACGACAGCATAAAAAAATTGAATGCCACCCATGAAGCATTCACTGTTGCGCTGGACGCCACCGAGTATCAGCGCTTGAGAAACGACGGCAGAGAAGGTGATGCAGACCGCCTCGCCCTTTCCATGCTCAAAGAACACGGGCCGGCGCTGGCAAGTCTTGCACCGGACATTTGGAAAGATCTCGGCATGGTCAAGTCGTCATCAGGCGAAGCTGTGCTAGGCACCGCTGATGGTGAAACAATCTGGCAGCGTCTCAAACGGCAGGAAGTGGGCGGCTCAATGGAAGCGCCACAATTGCTGATTGGCAAGGCCGATGGCATAGAAAAAGGCCTTGAAGCTCTCTCAAAAATTAAAACTGACGGAGGTATTGATGCCGAGACAAGGCGCTCTCTGGCTTTATTGGGCATCGACACGGACCCAAGGCTCGCTTCGCTCAAAAAGACTGCAGGTGATTTGCAAACCGCGCTGCCCGATTTGGACAAGTTGCTCAGAGCCGGACTACAGGGCACTCGCGGTAAGGAATACGTTAACGATGTGAGAACCAAGGTGGGTGCTTTAAACGATGCCATCCAATTAATGAATAAGAAAGATGAGTTCGGCAACACTCCGCTACAGCGAGCAAGGCTGAACGTCGAACAATTGCGTGCCGGTCTGAAAGGTTTAGATCCGGCCTCGCGTGAAGAAGTGCAGCAGAGAATAGATGCTCTCGAAAAAATGATCGATGTTTGCGATCCCGAATCACAAAACGGAATGAACATCAAACTCTTGATCGAAAAGGTCAACAGTAATGATTTCAGTGAATCCGGATTCTTCCAATGGCTCAAAGGTGATGGTATAAAAACCATCGTCGCTGTCGGAGCTGCAGTAGGAGCAGCAGTGGCAGTCGGCTTCGCGCTGGCCACTTTTGGTGCCGGCTCTCCTCTGGCCGCAGCCGCAGTTACCGTTGCAGTCGCGGCATCGGCAACCCTCGGAGGCATGGCAGGCTACGAACTGGCTGCGGAGGGTCTGTATTGGGCAGGAGCAGGTGACCGCACCGGCGCACAATTCTTTCATGCTATGCGCGGCGGTCTCGTAGATGGCGCCGACGGCAATGCCAGAAGATTAACCTATGGTGACGTTGCTGCTGATTATGGTTGGCAGTTTCTCAAAGGCTTTGGAATCTCTATTGCCACCATGGGTGCTGGTGCGGCTTTAGGTAGAAGTCTTACAGCAGTAAAAACTGCATTTTCTCGTGCCGCCAGCGCCGAAACACAAGCCATGGCTCGCATCGGTGCGCGCGCAGCGCAATTAGAAGGTGCGGCCGAAAAATTCGGCGGACAAGAACTGAAAAAGCGCTGGATGCAACGACTTGGTGAAGAAATTAGAAAAAATGCACCGCGCGAATTTCGAGAAGAACTGACTGAAGAAGGTTATGAAAAGAGTTCCGAAATAGCACTTGAGCACTTTGTCGGTGATGTAAATCCCGCGCTCTCAGTTTTCGCCTCCGCTCTGATTGCCAACAGAAAGGGCCTTGGCGGTTTCGACCTGCATCCAAAAGCAGGGGGAGCAATTGACCTGCAACTGGACGCCAACACAAACAGCCTGGAAACAATGAATGGTCTTCGAGACCAAATGCTTGCAGACGGTTTGGAAGTCGATTGGAACGGACAAGTCGATTCACCGATGACCATCAAGACTCCGGAAGGCTACACAATTAACGTCAACCCACATCAAGCAGGTGAGGCTGTTGTTGAGTCTGACGCAGCAGAAGGTAATCTAGAACTTTTAAAACATTCCAGACAGCAACTGGACGCACCGGCGGTGGAGACAGACCGCAAAGCGGCACGACTGGGACAACTTGAAAGTTCTTTGACACAGCCTGGCAACAATCTGACTGCAGAGGAAAGATCAGCCAGAGAAACAGAAATCGAAAAACTCAAACAGGAAATTCTGTCGGACTTCAAAAACGAAGCGGCAACCCAGCTCTCAAGGTCAACCGGGCTTGCACCCGATGCAGCACGTGCAATAGTTGACGGGCTAAATATACAGCTCAAACCTTATGATGCCGAGACAACCTCAGCCGGTAATCTCGATAGTGCCGGAGACCTGACCATATTTGTCGGCGGCGATATGCCCCCGGGCGCTCGCCCTCACAAAGCTTTCGTGCATGAATTTACCCACTTGTTGGATACTGCCAGGTACACTGCGCTGCGCACTGCCAATCCGTCCGGCTACATCAACGCGCTCGTTGACAGTACGGTGAGCAATTCCTTTACCGGCAAAACAGGAATATGGGATCAACCTGGCGCCAAGAGTTTGAGTGACATGCTTTATACAAGGCTTCGCGCTGGACAAAACGGGCTAACCGATGCTGATGTGAATTTTGCCAGAGAAACACTAAGCACTTATTTACGACAATCTGCTGACCAAGGCAGACTTCCGCATACACCCAGCAAAAAAGAGCTTGCGGATTGGATGAAGGATAGAGGTCGTGTATTCCCTGACAGCAAGCATGAAAACGAACTTCTCAGCGAAATGGTGCGCGAAATATCTCACACCAATAGAGTTCTTTTTGAAAGTCAACTTAGTCCGGAAGCAATGCAAAACCCAGCTCTTCAACATATGGTTGCGGAAATTGGCAATTCCCAAAGCTCTGACCAGATTGTCTTAAACCACATGATGCGCGGAATCTCAGATTCTACAACGGCCATGGTGGACAGCAGCAGGTATGAATTTGGGTC
Organism: Cyanobacteria bacterium PR.3.49; assembly: GCA_013997645.1. Lineage (GTDB taxonomy): Bacteria > Cyanobacteriota > Vampirovibrionia > Obscuribacterales > Obscuribacteraceae > QKMZ01. The sequence goes on along the minus strand of PNKB01000051.1, from coordinate 24,231 downwards.
GCGCTATGAAAATCGAGCCATGCGACTGCAAGCGCGCTCGACTATCGTAGCCACGCAAGATGGCATGCCGGCATTAACAGCACAGCTAAGCACTGCCATCAAGGCCGACCCGCAATTCGCTGCGTTAAGCGCCAAGCTGGAACCATTGATGGGTGGTGCCGACCCAAGGGGAAGCCGCCGGGCTGGTGTGAGACAAAGCGAATATTTTGCAAGCGCCGAAGGTCAAGCAGATCTTTCTGCGCTAAGGCGAAATCCTTCTACAAGAATGGTTGCCGAGCAAATCAGCCAAAATGTCAGAAACAGGCAAGAAGCTTTATCCGCACAGAGATTCCTAACGGCTCTCGATACGATGCCGGCGCGCCGAGCTCAGCTGGATGTCGCTACGGGTGATGCTACAGTTAGTGCACAGCAAGAATTCCAAAACACCCTCCAAAGTCTCTTTGTCAACGGCAAATCTGCCGACATGCCGGAGCTAACAAGATTTCTAGAGCATAGTGGACTGGCTACCGGTGACCAAATTCTCAGTGCTATGACTGCCGACTCAGCAGCCGCGCTGGCTGGGCATGACAATGCCACGGTATCGAGAATGGTGCAGACCCTTGAATTAGCGGGTCTATCGAGAGCAAAAATCACAGATGCTCTCGTTAATGCTGGTGCAACGTCACCGGCTCTGGCTGCGCGACTGGATGAATTGACTTCAATGCTTCCGCCGCCGGTCGAAGTGCGATCAGGCGACCAGACAATTGCCGAAGGATGGATATCGACGCTCGACTCACTCGCTAATGTTGAGACGCTATCCCGATTCAACGATGCCAAAACGCGTGAGTCTATCACCGACAATCTTGAGAGCACCGTTGCCGGCTGGAGACCTTCTGGAGAGCAGTTCGACAATCTGCGACTTCTTCAGGACGGAGCAGAGCATGCCGCAAAACAAGAAGCACTTTGGCAATCTCAAGGACCTGACTTTGCAATGGAGGCAGATTCCTGGACCAAATTAAAAAACGAAACCAGCGCCGGAGCACAAAAGGTATCTGCACAACTGACACCAGAAATCGACAGCCGCGCTCAGCAACTTCAATCTGCATTCGCAAAATCTCTAGCCGCAAACAACCTTCCACCCACCAATATAGTTTTAGCAAATCAAGGCAATAGCACCGCAACCGGGGCCAATACTCCACCAGCTCGGTACAATCCCGCTACAGGTGAGATTGAGGTCACACCGCAATTATTGCTAACAGCGAGTCCCAGCGAGATAAGCAACCTCGTTAATGCCGAATACCAAAAGGCTCTCGCACATCGCGTCGCTACAGAAGCGGCTGCGAGCACAAATCTCACTCTAGGGCAAAGGGATACAGTCGGTAGAGTCAACGAAATGTTCGCTAAGCAAGCAGCGCACAGAGCGAAAGTCGAGCAACTAACCAGGCAAGCAGAAATGCTGAACGACAATACCAGAATGCTTCTCAATGAGCCGGGCGTGCGCTCGTTAATGGGACGCATGAGCGCGGATGGTGCGAACATTGAATCGATCTTGGGTGTCGCCCCGCCTCCTGAGCTCGGCGCATTGCTGGCAAAATTCCAGAGCGCGCGTAAACGCGACGGCTCAATCGACAGCAAAAAGTGGACTGAGGCTAATGCTCGGGAAGTTTCTCACCTACTCTTTCCATCAGTATATAGAGCCGGCCTGAAGATGAACAACGACCTGCAGCGGGCGAGAATAGACAGACCACCAACTGCTGGTGAATTGGCTTATGACAAAGCCAACTTTGATAACACGATGGCCGATACAATCGCCACAACACAATTCGAGTTGGATTATATAGGTCAGATGGACCAACGCATGAGTCTGTCGCAAAGGTTCAGTTGGGGAACTCTCGACAGAACATCCATGTCCGCTCTTGCCGACTTTGCACGCAGTACCGGCATAGTCGAAATAGGGGCAGGCGCGGGAGAAGCTGCCAGGGCACTGCGAAAACTTGAGATTGACGTAAATGCATATGATATCAACGCTAACAATGTCGAAGCTAACGGATATCTTGCCGGGCAAAAGGCAGAAGGCGTAGAAGAAGGCGGGATTGAACAAGTAGCAGAAGTTGTGAATAAAGGGCGGACACTGTTACTCAGTTACCCGCCGGATGGCGATGCAATGGGCGCCAACACACTGAAAGCGTTCACCGCGGCCGGTGGCACAAAATTAGCGTTTGTTGGAGACCGAAACGCTCCCGGTTTTAATCACAATAACACCGGCGATTCAGAATTCCATCAAATTTTGGACAACGAATGGGTATTGAAACAAGTTGTCGACTTGCCGCACCTGCCGACCGGCTTCAATGTCGCCACCAGCAAGCTATATCTCTACGAGCGCCGCGGATCCACACCTCCAACGAGTGAAGCAAACGTCGACACCGCTGCTAATTTGCAGAGACCTATAACCGATTCAATCTCAGATCTGCACGCCGCCGCAGAGCAACAAGGTTTGAGTCCGTATCTCGACAATCTTTCCTCTGCTGTAAGCAATCTCGGAACCGCCGAAAGGGAAAGCAATTTTGTCAAGGAGCAGCAGAGATATTTGGAGGAAGTAATCGCTCTGGCAAAAGAAGGCAAGCTGAATGAAGCACAAATCGATGACATCGCTAATCGAATCTCAAAGAACCTGAAAGACATCAGTGGCTCCGCTGATCTCGAGCCGTACATGCGCAACTTTATTCGAGGACAGAATGCGCAAAGCAACATGGAAGCATTCGATAAGCTTTGCAGCAATATTCCGAATTCTTATGATCTACTGCGCGTAAAGGGAGACATCACCTTTATGTCAAGAAGCGGCTGGCAAATGAAGACCAACGCTGACGGTAAGCCTGTTATGCGTGACGGCAATATCGTGCTTGAGCACAACGGTGAAATGCGTGTCTATTCAAGAGACAAATCGTTGATGGAATCTAAAGGTTGGAAGGCTGTCCCCGGAGAAAACGGAGACCCTATCACAATGAAACATGACAATGTTCATGCGGAGGTAGAAGTAAGACAAGACGAACTCCTGGCCTCCTTGATGGGCGGAGATGCAGGTGGAAACAACACTTGTACATCGTGCGTAACTGCCTTCCTGATGAATGCAGCTCATCCCAAAGGCATCGCCGCCGCCATCGCCGATGGTTCAATAACGACGCCTCGCCAGTTGCAAGGTTTAACAGGCAGCGCGACGAGTAATGTAGACCTTGGCAAAATGTCTAGATGGATCTCTCAATACGCGGGCATGGAACAGACAGCAGTATCCTTGAAAGCCCTCGGTGTTAGCGAAATCCGGCAAGTGACACCGGAGATTCTAACTAAAGCCGGGCCGGGTCTATATGTCGCGACCAGTCCGTTCGGAGTCGATGCGCAGGGCAATGGACTCGGTCACACCTGGGTGGTGTCGGTGGATGCCGGCGGAAATGTAAAAACACTCGACGTCGCGACTGGCAGGTTGACGAATTGGGATTTCCAACGGTTGGATACTCTGGCCAGAGTGGAAGGTGCAGCCGCGGACCAAGCCATGCGCAATCTTGGTCTGACGGAAACAACTGATACCAGCAGGCTTGAGCTGCTCAAAGAATCAAAACTGCCGGACAAACCTGCAACGAAACCCTGGGGCATCGGTCAGACAATTCAATTAGATCCTGCCACCGGAGAACCGGTAGATCCGTCATTGAGAGCTTGGTTCAAGACTGCAAAAGAACGAGTTCCACTCGACGATGATGGAATGAAGATGTTCACAGAAGCGCTCGAACAGGGCAAAGCCAAATTTGCTGTCCTGGATCGAAAAGCATTGGAAGCGCTAGAAGTTGAACAAGATATTTATTCATTTGAAAGCGGCAACGAGTCAAACCGCAGACCTTACAAAAATCCAAATGGCTCGATGAAAGTGCCGCTGCAACACGCCGATCAATACAATCCCGAAGCTGATGTTGAGCCGGCACTAATAGTTAAAGGGCAAGTCAACGGACGCGATCGATACTATGTAATCAACGGTTGCAAACGCATTCAAGTGTTCGGTTCAGAATCGTTGAATCCTGACAATAAATCGATCAAGGTGCTGATTTTCGAAGATGCTGCCACATTCGAAAGAGTCCTGACGCACGACCCGCGAAGAGGCTTCAGCACTGCCACGCCATTTTTCTTTGAAACAGACGACGACTAAATTGTATTAGTCACAAACACGCTATGAGTTAAAAACTCTTGCCTTAAGCACGTTCGTCAACTGCGAGGGCGACGCCAATTCCAAGTCGGGAGCCGTAACCTGCTTAGCCTGGCGATACCAATTTGCAATTGCTGTGACGTAGTCGCGTGCCTTTGCATTGGCGATGTCTTCGACAGGGTGGTCTCCGGTCATTGCCAATCTGGAGCCCCGCGTCTTCAAATCATTGGCAATGAAATCATAACCGCTGCCGGTTTTCTTCGCAGCTTCTGGCAACGAGAAGAGCTTCACAGGAGAATTTGCACTGGTCATCAGTCCGGCTGCTCCAGAGTCCTCGAAGGCATTAGCGCCGGAGGTGTAGATACGATCGACTCGGTTGAGCAAACCGGCTCCCTGGAGTTTTTCCAGAGCTCGCGTGGGAGTACCGGCGGTAAAGACATGAACGCCTTTTCCTTGACTGCGCAATAAATCCAACAATTCGACGGTCTCCGGCTTGGCAGCGAGCGCGTCGTGGTAAGCCTTTCTAGATCCGGCTGCCACGTCAGCAAAACGCTCATTCAGATTAATGCCTGGAAACTTGGCTTGAAGCGGCTGAATCTCGTCTAGCCTGTTATAGAAATAAGGGCTCTTAAGGCGCTTGGTTGTCTCCGTCAAAGCATCACTTATGAACTCTTTGGGCAAACCGCTGGATTTTGCCAGTCCATTAGTCATAGCGGTCTGCAACACTTTTAACGCGCCGTCATGATCGACCAGCGTGCGGTCCATGTCGAAAACGAAGTGGTCGACATTTTTCAGGCGAGCCACAGTTCCTTCCGTGGCGCCGAAATTTCTGCCAAAAGTAGCCGTCGCAGCCTCATCGCCGCCCTTCAGCAAACCGGTCAGCGCACCAAAACCATACCGCCTGCCGACAACAAAGGCGGTTCCTGCCGCGACCGCAACGCCGACACCGGCTATCTCTTTCCAGTGATCCTGAGCGAACTCCCCGACCGAATCTGCGGCGTTACTCAGCTCCTTCACGCCAGGAAGTTTGTAAGCATCGGCTACTGCACCTGCAAGCCATGCTGGTTGCGCCGAATTTTCAGAGACAGTGGGGTTTTCTAACTGAGTTTCCATATCAATCCTGGGGTCGTTAGAGCCAGGATATATATAGAAATGCTTGTCTTAAATGGGGATTTCCGCAAGGCAGCATGGTGGAAATACGAAACCGCAGATTAAACTGCAGCTAGTTGAGCCGTGCAAAATTTGCAGCGCTTTGCCCCGCTGGGGATTGTTTCCAAACATTCAGAGCATGTCTTCGTTTCGGCAGGTTTTTCTTTCGGTAGGAGCTTGTCGCTAATGACATAGACAACAAACGAAATAATGACGAAATCAATCATCGCTCCTGCAAAATGACCGTATTTGATCGCATTCACCGTGACCTTGCCATCGGCGTCTTTAGCCTTCGACAATTCAATTTGTGCCTGACGCCAGTCTCCAGGCGGCATAACCAAAGCGATTGGAGGCATGAGTAAATCATCAACGACTGCGGAAACGACCTTACCGGTGGTGGCACCAATAATCACGCCGATTGCCAATGCAAGAGCGTTTGTTTTGAGCAGGAAAGTTTTGAAATCGGAAAGCATTTTTTTCTCTGATGTTGTTAATTGAAACAGCACTGATGCGCGCATTTATTCTAGCGCGCAAACGCTTGCACCGATAGTGGCTAACGAATTTGCTCGGTGATACTGCTGGAATGCATATCAATTGTGCTTTCCTGGCTGTGCAGCAGCTTTTCTACCTGCACTCGAAGTTCATGTTCCAGCTTTTCTTCGCTTTCACATTCCAGATAAATCGCAATGTCGTATAAGCTTTTGACGGCCAGTACGGATTTTCTCAAGGTATGCTCTATAGCAGACGGCATCGTCCTGACCATGATGATAGGCGTTTTGGCGTTCTTTTCACAGCTACGAATTTCGTGCACAAACTCGAGAGATCGTGAATCATCAAAATGAATTCCGATCACGAAGATGTCGATACCATCCTCAATTACCATGCGTTTTGCTTGCAGAAGAGTAGTCGTAGGTACAAGATCGTACCCTTTTAAAGCCATTGCAGTCGGAGCCATTGCCTCAACTGGTTGCGCGATAAGAATTCTTGCATCACTCATTTAGACTCCCCTGGATGGGGCCCTTTGAGCGACATCCTGATACCTTAACTTGAAGCACACCAAAAATCTTTGATTCCTGTAGCACTACTAACCATGGGTAGACTCAAGGGGGTGGGGATTAGTTCCTATTTCACGAAAATCGTCCATCTCCCTAGCTATTTGGCGCTCTTGCCCTCTTGCAAGTGCAAAGTTCAACCTGCCGGCATGTCTTCGAAAAGGCATAACTCGAAAGGATGACCGAGCGCTGCAAAAATGGCAATTCGATTGAACCACAATGGTTTCCAGCAGCCGATCAAAAACACTCTTGCGAACGATATGTACAGACGCCTGGATGCACGATAGTTGGTGTATGTCCCACCAAAGGAGTGCAGATCGATGATCAAGTTTCCCCGGCAATCGAACGCATCGGATATCAGTATAGAAGACGCTGCAGCCTTGGGTTTGCGCTTTCCTCTGGATGCAAGCCAATTGCCACGGCTTCTCAATCTTAGAATTGAAAAGGCATCTCAATGTGGCTGCCAGAGATGTGGTGACCTGCTCGAAAAACTACATACAAAAACCAAATTACTTGAGACTGCTCACAAAGCGGAATCACCCGGTTTGACTTTCTGGCTTCTAAACAACAAAGATAGCCACTCAACGCACTTCGATATGCAAAAGAAGGTGCAATTGAGCGCAGAAGAACTGACAAGTCACGACGAATTAATCGATGTGCTGGTCTCTGCCGAACATGATTGGCAGCAGTCACAGCGAAACAACTGCACAAGCACCAACATCGATACGGATACGTTTTGGAAAATGCATTATCAGGATGTGAAAAACCATATTACAGAACTGCGAATTTTCGAAATTGAGAAGCTGAAAAATTTAACAGATACAGTCCAAAGACCATGAAAAAAGATATCCGAACGAGATTATCTGCTAAGAGCAAAAAAGACAGGTTTGCTCATTCTCAATCGGCGTCCTATATGGTTGAAATGGTCGTCGTTCCATTCGTATTGTTATTTGCGCTGGCACTGCCCATCATGGATTTAGTGACCACAACGACGCGAGTCACATTTCTATTTGCAATCGCACGAGACGCTGCATTCTATGCCGCCAAAGCAAAGAGCTTCAACATTGACATTTCTGCAAAAGAACAATCAGCAAAGAATATAGCCAGTCGAATCGCAAACATGGAAGCTGCCGGTTTCACTGGAATTATCATCGATTCGATTGAAACCTCAATCCTAACTACAGACATCAATACGAAACAGACGACTAGTCAAAAAGTGCAATTGGCAGCTGCGCCAAATTCAGATCAATACATCTACCAGATTGAAGTAACTCTGACTGGCAGAGTGAGACCACTCTTACTCTTCAGCAACAAATTTTTCGGCTCTATCCCAGGTCTAAGCGAATGGATCAGCGTCACGGTAAGAAGCAAGGAATACTGTGAGTATCCACAAGGGCTGGTCTTGTAAGGCATCCATTCTTGAAATGAGGAATTTGATTATGGTAGGCACTGCAAGGCGGAATTGTTTGAGAAAACCAGGTGGTATTTCAATAATCCTTCTGGCAGTGATTCTGGCAGCCTTTGCCGCAGTCCCTCTGGGTCTTTTAGGATTTGAAATACAAAGAGTCCAGTTAGCACGCGAACAACTAAGATCTGTATGCGAAGCTGCGTCACTTGCCGCCGCAACCGAATTGGCCGGTTCCGATCTCAGCAATGCGCTGGAGGCCCATCAAAACGCAATTGATGCGGCTTTAGCCTTTTATCAACAGAATTCAGTGATTGGATACGCTCTCAATACTTCTTACCTGGCAGGTTCGAAATTAGAAACACCAAGCATCACGAAGGGCAACCTGTATGTGGAATTTCTGGATCCGCACTCCAACCTGCAACCTGTATCGATAGGAGATCCAAGAGGAAAAATTGTTCGAGTATATGCAAACATCAATGCTCTGCCTGCCTTCGGCAAATTTTTGCCGATAGGAAATTTCATTATCTCAGCCAATGCTGCGGCAGGCGTCCCGGCCTTAGATGTGGTTTTATGTTTTGACATTTCAGGTTCTATAGACGACCAAACATTCGTATCATTCGTGCGCAGACAGTGGGATGCAACTGCAGGAAAGATTATCTATCCGCTGTCCTCTGCGCGGGGCGGCGCTCCGGCTGGAAGTACGGCAAAGGGGAAACTTTACGACGTTCTTGGACCGCCGCCAACAGGCAGTCGAACTAATGCCGTTTTTCCACAATGGCTTTCCGTATCCAATCAAAGCGACCATCGCTACCCGCTCAACTTCAGCGAAGAAGGTTCGGCTAAAGGGCTGCGTGGCAGCAGCGATTCCGGCTCACCTCCGGGCAATTGCCCGCCAGGAAAAGCTTCTACAGGAGACAATTACACTTATACAGATCTGGTTGTCAACTTAGATAACAACCAAACTTTTGGAGGCATCAGTGTTGATGGGTATGATTTCCCCGATATAGCCACCCTGGTCGAAGCAAGCAGAGGAAACCTGGAAAGCACCACTGTTTTTACATCCAGTCAAGCGAATAAAGGTCTTCCAAACATAACTCCTCGCGCCGGTTACAAAAGTGAGTATCAAAAAATCGCACGCACCTTGATACATCCACTCCTGGAAGCGCAAGACGCTGCAAGCACGTTTCTATCAATCTTGAACACAAATGCAGATGCGCGATTCGGATTTGTTTCATTTGCCACAGATGCCGGCAAGAGCCCCGGAGACTACGAAGCCCAGTCCAACGTTGATGCTTCATATCCGCAAGCCGGCTCATCCAACTTTCCCATGCCTGGAATCAAGCTCAGCTCTGCTGAAGATGTAACCAATTTCAGTACGATTATGGCCGCAATTCCAACAACTGGCGCATGTACCGGCACTAACATTGGAGATTCTCTTATCGAAGCAGTAAATCAGCTGAAAACCTACGGCAGAAAAGGCGCCAGCAAAGCAATTGTACTTTTCACAGATGGTCAACCTACCGTCGGCAGCCCTCTGGATGCAGATCCCTGGGCAAACTCTCGAAAGGCAGCAGTAGAAGCGAAGAAAGCAGGAATACCGATTTATACGATTGGACTGGCCCAAAACCCCGAAATAGTGCCTTCTGAGGTCAGTATTTTAAATGACACTAACTCCAATCCCTCCAATGGTGGCATCGCCGCCATCGCAGGCAACGGGGGCAAATTCTTCCTGGTTACCGACGCAATGAAGCTTCGTCTCACCTTCGAAAATGTAGCAAGACAGTTGGTTCAACTTGTGAGATAGAGAAATGCCACGTTGCAAAAACCTGAATTCAAAAAGGAAGCCTCGTGGTCAAGTTGCCCTTGAGCTGGCTGTTGCTTGCCTATTGCTTTTGCCGCTCAGCATTATCGGTTTTTCAATGATCACATGTGAAATCGCATCGTCACTTAATGACAGAGCGTGCCGGAATGCAGCACGAGCAGCGGTGGATGCAAGCAATTACGATGCTTCGCTGCTGAGAGCTCAGGCGGCCATATCGGCAAATTGCACGTCGGGAATTATGTATGGACCGGTCAGCCTTGATGTGGGGAAATTTGTGTTTGAAGATTTCGGTGGTTCACCCCCGCCGAATACCGACCCATACGTCTCAGTTACCACTATCATGCCATGCGTGATTCCGGCGCCCATAAACCTTCTGGGCAACAAAATCGGCATAACACAAAAGGTAAATTTCACAAGAACCTACAAGTTCCCGATCGTTAAATTGAAGCTCTACTTTCCCTAATCAGGCGGCAGACAGGCAGAGAAAGCTGAAACTCCGTGCCTGCCAGCGAATGCAGCGCCGTCATCCCATTGGCTGATCACCTTTTCGAGTTACTTGAGAAAGAAAATTACCCTCGCAGATAAGACTTTCGAGCGAAGAGTTTTCTCTTGCAAAACATTAGTATGGTGGGTAACGAGTGAGACAAAACAAAGCCACTCGCCGTTTTTAGTTTCACAACAGCAAGAGCTGTGAAACTAAAGGAGTCTCTGGGATCTCGACGTCTTATCATTCGGAGAATCGCCATGACCGCTCCAATCTCGGTCCTCATTGTTGAAGATCACAATCTCTTTCGAACCGGTATTCGCGCGGGCTGCCAACGTGATAAAGCGATTCACATCGCCGGTGAGGCTGTAAATGGCGAAGAAGCTGTAAATAAGGCTGCTTCCTTAAGTCCCGACGTTATTCTAATGGACATCGCCATGCCTGTCATGGATGGAATTCAATCAACACGATTGATTAGAGAAAAGCAGGCAAAGACCAAGATTATTATGCTCACCTCGCAGGACAGTGACGAAGCGATCCAGTCAGCGTTTTCCTCTGGAGCCAACGGCTACTGCCTTAAGGAAATTGATTCGACTTTGCTGTGTTCGGCGATCAAAGCGGTGCATAGAGGGGAAACATGGCTTGATCCTTCATTATCCAGAACGGCCAAGGAAAGTTGGACTGAGGCAGCGGCCAGAGAGAGTGGATTCACTAAAGGAAATTCAAGCTTTTCTCAAACTCTTACAAAAACACTGAAAGTTGATTTACGAAATAGTGAGGCAAACGGCGCAAAATATGCGGCTTCAATGTATCCAAACCGAATTGCTCCGAAAACTTTCGCCGAAAAGTATGAGTGCATGGGTCTGTTAGGCAAAGGCGGCATGAGTGAGGTCTACAAAGCCAAACATAAACTGCTGGACAAAGTTGTTGCCGTAAAGTTTTTAGCAAAGCAATTAAGCTCGCTTGAATCCTTTGCCGCCAGGTTTGCTCAAGAGGCAATAATTTCCGGCAAACTGTCCCATCCAAATATTGCTTCAGTGAGCGATTTCGGCTTTACGGATGACGGCAGCGGTTATCTCGTTATGGAATACGCAGAAGGTTCTACTTTAGCTGAAGTTCTGGCTGAATCTGGGAAATTGAATGAAACTGATTGTCTGAAAATATTTCGACAACTGCAAGATGCACTCCTGTATTCCCATTCGAAAAACATCATACATCGCGATATCAAGCCGGCTAACGTGATCTTAATGAAAAATGGCGAGCGTAACTGCGCAGTTAAGTTGGTTGATTTTGGATTGGCGAAACTGATGACTGAGAACAGTCCGAGCATTACTTTGAATGGAGAAATCCTAGGAAGTCCAATTTACATGAGTCCTGAACAGTGTCAGGGACTAGAGCTAGACCAACGCTCTGATATTTATTCTTTAGGTTGTCTTATGTATGAAACAATCTGCGGTTATCCGCCATTTAGAGGTGAAACGCCGATGGATACTTTTCGTATGCATGTTGAAGATGAGGTGCCGGCAATTCCTGAGCACTTCTGTTCCGAAAAAACACGAACAATGATTCGAAAGTGCCTGCAGAAACGTCCGGAAGATCGCTATACCGGCATGCACGAACTTGAGTTCTAAGATGAAGTAAGTGCACATCACTTTTGCACTCCACAGTGGTGCCACGTCGCTGCCATAATCTGCCGGCATAATATCCAAACTGTTCTCGCCCAAATCCTCCAGTACGCGCCTAACTGGCGGAGCCTTCGTACTGCAACTTACTAAGCAAATCAAAGCCAGGTCGGGATGTTAGCCTGTGGCTTTGATGCACATACATTCAAATTAGATGGAGAGTGCCACGCATGACTGATCATCGAATGGAATCGGCATATCCGATAAATCATGGACTTCATTCTGAGTCTGCTATTCACGACGAGGTCTACAATTCCACAAGTCAATGGTCGTCGTTTGAGCGATTGAATGCGCAGGCCAGTTCGAATGATCGCAATCCCAATTATTTGGATATGAGCGCAAATGATCCATACAATGTTAATAGTAAGGCAGACGCTCCTGAAATAGGCGACCCAAAGCGTCTCGATTTTCGTCAAGATCGTCAAGAACACGCGATCTTCGACGGCATAAAAGCAGGCGAAATTGACTTCGATGAATATACTGATCTGCAAAAGGAACAGAGCCTAATAGAGCAAGTTCAACAATACTTCGGTGCTGACGGCTTTTCAAAACAGGAATTGCGAAATCTAGACATGCTTCAGAACAATGCACGGCAGCATATTATGGATGCCGGTGGTTGCGATGAACTGCAATATGAAAACGAAGAAAAGCCGGAAGAACATGGTGGTGAGAAAGAACATGGCGGTGAAAAAGAACATGGCGGTGAAAAAGAACATGGTGGCGAGGAGGAGCACGGTGGCGAAGAAAATGGAGATGAAGAAAAACCACCAGAGTCGCTTCAGGATCAGTTCAAAGATTTCATGAATTTCCTGGATCAAAATGGTGATGGTCAAATCACTATGGAAGAGCTTTTGAAGGCGTTTCAAGCGATGGATGCCGACGGTGATGGAGTAGTTTCACCGGAGGAATTTCAGAAATTCATGGAAAAACTCGCTTCTCAAAAGCCGGAGAAAGACGAAGAAGAGCATGGTAGTGAAGAAGAGCACGGAGGCGAGGAAGAGTCGCCCGAAGATACACCAGACGAGGAACAACCGCCTGAAGAAGAACAGCCAGCTGAAGAAGAAAAACCACCTGAGCCAAATGACTCAACCGATGATCCCTCCGAAACAGGCGACGCGAAGCTCATCTACATTTTTCCAGAGTCGCAGGACACCTGGCAGAAAATCAACAACGATGCGCCTGAAGGCAGCTTGATTGTGACACTGCCCTCGAATGACGTTTCATGGGATTCTGACAAACCCTTTGATTCGATGGATCCTGCCTTGCAGAGAAACATCGCGGAAGCGAGTGATAGAGGGCTCAATCCAATGGGTTATGTGGGCACCAGAGGTGGCACAAGACCAATCGAAGAAGTGAAAGCACAAATTGACTCTTGGTACGCGCACGCTGACGTTAAAGGCATTTACCTCGGCGACTCCGGCAACCACAATGGTGGCGGATATGCAACAGACGCTCAATCAGAAGCTTACTTTAAAGAAATCGGCAATTACATCAAGTCGAAAGGAGGCTTAGCAGCCATCAATGGTGGTGCTATACCAAATCAGGACTACATGGATACGTTTGACATACAAGGAACATTCGAAGGGCGCGTTGGTGCGTACGATGACAGGCCGCGCTCAGCTGATTGGCAGGAAAACTATTCGCCAGATCGATTCGCTGCAATGTTAGTCGGAGTGCAGCAATCAGACATAGCAAGAGCAGAAGCAATGGCACGCGCCAATCACAACGGCTACATATTCATTGCACCAGACTATGGCGTACAAAGCACTGATTCAAACTCGTACTGGAACGAAGTAATCGATCAACTTGATGGAGTGCGCGGCAATTAGGCTTGAAATTTAGTAAAATGCAAGCCTGGTGGACCTAACGCGCGGATATCAACCAACCCTCCTTACCTTAGAAATAGAGAATACGATATATTGATTGATGCAATATCGATATCTAGTTATCGCGCAGAAATTGAACAGCTATTCCAAGGATTTGGACTGTCTAGCGTGCGCTTTCCGTCAGACAAAATTCCTGAAGCATGCGAACTGCCCCACGCAGAATTATTCGTTTCTCTGGATGACGATAGGGATGTCGACGTAATTGTCTGCCTAATGAAGCCGCTTCCTGGTGTTGAACCACGAAAGTCAGAACCAATCTTTTGGCAAATCGTTAACGGTTTAGAAAGCATCCTCAATTGCAGCGTGACATTGTGCAATTACGAAGGTTTTAAGAGCGTTCACACAAAAACATACTTGCAATCACTCCGAAATACATAATCCATATAGGTCAGATGAGAATATCAGTGGCTTTATGGCGCCTGACTAAAACCAAATCCGTTTGCACATACAAAGAAGAAAGAATTTCTTGTTTGTACTACAAGCGGCGAGGAGTATCAAATCAAAAGGTCCTGCTTTCACAGCAGTCACATATCTTTGTGAGCGTTGTGGCAAAGGATGGGAAGACGCCGATTTGGACTCGAGAACAAATGATGCAATACCAGACCCTCTCACATCGTGCGGAACAAGAGTTGAAACGTTTTGTCTTGACGGAGTAGAAACAGTAAGAGAGACGGTGACAAAAGGGAACGAGCAATGTGAAAATACTGCTAGGTGCCGATTTTTCCGAAGGCATCTCTAAACTGGTAGAGGGAAAGTAGCAAATGCGGTGCAAATAATTTATATCAACTTGCACATTGCCTCGTCCGGCAAAATTGCTGTTAAAGTGATGTCTTGGGCCTCAAATAACTACGAAAGAGCCACATCAGTTTGACGATAAGATTCAATGACCAAAATCAACTTTAGGTCTGCAAAATTTCTAATCAGTGCACCGAGCCTCAAGCAATGTCCTCCAGAGAACGGCGCTGAAGTCGCTTTTGCTGGACGCTCTAATGCGGGCAAGTCCAGTGCGCTCAATACTCTTACCCAAAACCACAAACTTGCACGCACGAGTAAAACTCCTGGATGCACGCAGCTGATCAACTTCTTCCAGCTCCAGAGCTCACCCGATTTGCGCCTCGTGGATTTACCTGGTTATGGCTATGCCAAAGTTCCTAAGGCGATGCAAGAAAAGTGGCAAAAGCATCTAACCCAATATCTCAACGAACGTCAGTCTTTAAAAGGGCTCGTTCTTGTCACAGATATTCGCCATCCGTTGCAGGAATTCGACAAGATGATGATCGACTGGGCGGTGCAATCGGAGATGTCACTGCACACTTTACTGAATAAGAGTGACAAACTCTCGCGCGGCGCAGCCCAAAATACTCTGCTGAAATTTCGTAGAGAACTTAAGAACTCAGGCGTTGATAATTTAGTAAGCGCCCAGGTTTTTTCTTCAACAACTGGCGAAGGTGTAGACCAGCTTGCCCAGCAACTGGGAATGTGGCTTCAGTCCGACCAACCACGTGCGCTGATTTAGGCTGTCTAAATCGCCTGAGTGAGCATCATCGGCAAGTTTTTCTCGATACTTTTAAGGGCAGGCTACACACAGTGCTTTCTCGTTTGTCCAAGCCTGAAGAGAATCAAAGTAGCAATTAGGAGAAGAAAATGCGGAACGGCTTTAAAAAAGGGCAACGAGTTTCCACATACAAAACAAATTTGAAGATTGCTCTTACGAATCGCCTTCGAAACTTCATTTAGATCACGGTCTTTGACAAATACACTTTTCAAATTTCGTTCTGAACTCAACTGAACAAAGAGAGTATGCCCTCCCAAAATATCCCTCAGACCCGGTTTGGCTTCGATGGACTGGATCGAATTGGCTTTTGGACTCTTCACTAACTCAATGAACTTCGAATATGAAAGATCTGTCGAAAGCTCCCAAAGTGCTGATATGGAAAATAGGGCCGCAACAAGAACCAAAACTGATATGAATGGATCTGTGAAAGTATCCTTGAAACAGTGAGGTACGCATTGCATTGTCAAAATCCATACAGACAGCACTATCTACTGATTTTAACGCACCTCGGCGCACCTAGTCAAAACAGCGAATTGTTATACGCGACAAGGAACGCTTGCGCGCTCCTTGCCTGGGCTGCTTGATTTAACTTTTACGGTAGTGCTGTCTTCTACGGTGCCACTGTCTTAGATGGGTCGAATTGATATTTGACTATAGGAAACAGATAGCGTTTTCGGAAGTCCGATGTTCCGCGCAGACCTGAGCCGTTATCACCAAATCTGGCACCAAAGAAATTGATCGGCACCGGATACCGGCATGTGATCTGCGTCGTTACTGTCACCGAGGGAGGTGGATCAACGATCAGTGCGTTACCGCCGTTATCGCTGTATATGAAATTACTTCCGCCTGTGAGGAGTGTCGGCGTCGTAATCCAGTATCCATCCCCTCGGTGCGCTTGCAACGCTGCTCTTGCTGCGGCTTGAGCGGAGGTAGCATCTGAGCATTGGGCAGCAGCGCGAGCGGCGTCTCGGCACGCTCTGTCGTTCATGCTGAAGCCGATCATCATGACTGTCACGTCGATCGCCATCAACATCATCGTCATAATGAAGAAGCTTCCGACGGCCAGCTCAATGGCAGCCGATGCCTTTGCATTCCTCACTTCGACTCTATTCTTCAAGATGACCATTTTGAGTCTCCCTTTCCTAGTTGGGTTTGACCAGCTGCACGAGCTGGCGGGCGATGTTTTCGAATACATATCTGAGTTGTTTGTTGTCGGTCACCAGATAGAATCTGCCACCATTTCCAGCTCGCTCGCTGATGCCTCGATTTGATGGTGTGTAGGATCCTGGGTTGCCGTTTTGGTCGACGTAACTTATCGGTTGGCCTGCACCCGAGTTGAGGTTTTCACACTCACCAGGGATGATGGCAGTGTTCTGCGCCAGGCCAACCGAGTAGATGGCGATACCTTGCGGGTTGCAAGCGTCCGCCTCCGAATATGGTGAGCCGCCCACTGTAGGCTGACCATCTGTGAATACGACTATTGTTTTCTTCGCGCCGGGTCTGGTGAGTGACGAGTTTTGCAACCACGTTCTTGCTCTATGAACTGCCTCGGTGATATTGGTGTTTCCTTCGGCACGTGTGAGAGGAATGGCGGCGACGCAGTTGGCATAACCGGTGGCTGTTTTGCTGAGCGTCACTCCCGGTCTTGGATATGTGTTGGGATTGGGTGAAACACCGCTGCCGATATGGTTGCCCGATGTTTTGGTATCACCAGGGTTAGAACTGGCATTGCTGTCGAATGTGGTGAGACCGAAGTGGGCTTCGGTGTTGGTATTCATAATGTTGTAGAAGGTCAGCGCCGCATCTTGAGCCGCTTTGATCGGCATCAAGCGTTTGCGCGCTTCGGTATTGTAATCAGCCTGGTATCCAGCTCTAGGACTGACACCTGCCATCTCCGGAGTGTTACCCAGGAAAGCTGCGCTGAAAGTAGAACCATTTTCCAGATTGCCCAGTGATGCTTCCAATGCGACATAAATATTTTGATAGGTGTAGCCACCGGGGCTGGTGTATGGAAAACCGCTGTTGCTAGTCCAGTAAGATGCGGGTACTGGGGGGCTGGGTGGATTTTCAACATCGACGTTGATGTTAACGACCGAGTGGCTGTAAGAGCCCAGGTTGTCCTGTGTGGAGTTGGGATACGGCTCTGTTGAATAGCCGGCCGTGTTATTTCGCACATCGGAGCGCCATTGAATACCATTGCTTTCACTGTCCAAATTCATCGGATTGATTGCATTAAATCCGGTGCCTGTTGCAGGCGGCAACCAGAAGTCATAAATGCGTCCATTGCACATATCACCAGCGGTAACTGCTCCTGAATTAGCTCTGGCGATTTTATAACGCTGTCTGTCATCGGCAGTGGTGCTAGATGTGCCACGAGTGTCACGCCAGCGCTTCATGAGCGTCACCGGTGTCTGGTCGTCGATCGAACCTGAGTCATCGAAGCAGAGTACGATGTCCAATTGAGGAACGCGACCGAAGCCCTCGGCTCTCATTGTGAATGGACCGCTGACGCCAAGGAATCTTCCGAACGTAGGTGTGTGTCCCCACATGCCGACGATTCTCACGATGCGCCCATTGGTATTGCCGAGCGAGACGGGTTGGTTGGGTGGCGTGCTGTTGGGATCGAGAAACTCTACAAAAATTCCGGCTCTATCTGCCGGTGGATTGTAGACTGAACTGCCGGCAGCAACGGCTGATGCAAGCACCACACCATTAATGCTATTGGCACGGAATGCCGATTGTGCGGCACGAATTGCATCGTTGTGGGAGGTTACTGGGTTGGTTTGGTCGGAGCTCGCCAGGGCTGCAGCACCGGCAAGAGCGGCTGATTCACATGCGGAGCGCAATTGTTCGCGGGCACTGATAGCCCGCACGCACTCGAATGCGAATAGTCCGCACATCGGCAATGTAATCATGCCGAAAACCAGGCACAATAAAATTATTGTGATACCACGATTACGTCTCATATAAGTGTCCTCGTTTCAAAAATCTTCAACGAACAAAAACTTCAAACGCACAAGCAAAAATGGCATGACAGATTTGCAACGCACGGCGGCGCGAGTCTAAACTGAGACTCAAACTTGCATATTCAAATTTGCGGATTTGCGAACTATTGATTCAGCCCGGAAGGAGCCTCAGCAATTTCACGACCTCTAACTTCCACCACGACGGGTGCATTCAGACCAGGCACATTGATGAGATTGGTGCCGAAAGCTCGCGGTGTATTTTTGACGTCGATAAAGGGTTGTATGGTGCCACGCACACGGCACTCATAACTATAGACATTCGACAGAGTATCCGCTGCCACAGGCAACGGACCGGGATACCGGGTTACCACATTGCTGGCGATATTGGTCGCCAGAATGTCGAGGTCGACCTGATTGCCAGGTCCGGTCACGCTCACCCCACTGAATTTATTGACGAAAGCCTGAACGGCTTGCGGTCCGGCCGTGGTTGCGGCCGGGGAGGAGCCGGAGGCTGTCGCGAAGAGCGGCGACACTGCTGCCGCATGCGCACCTTCACGCGCCGCGCCCATCAAAATACCCCAGCGAATAGCAATGGTGCCGAGGTCGATGAGCGGAAAAACAAAGAGGAAAAATATGACCATAAGTGCAACTGGTGTCTCGGAGAGATAGTGTCCTTTCTGATTCCGAGCCAGTGCTTTATCCAAACGCGTACTAAGGAATTTCACAGACACCTCCAGAGGTTGTGTCTCGTTTTTCTAAAGAGTCGAACCACGCCAATGGTTCCTTCACCAGAAGCATTCCCACGAAGATACCGCCGGTACCTTAGATTTACGTGACTTCTTCGTGTGCTTTTCGTGAAATCAACGTGAAGTTCAGTACGGTTTCAAACGCATGCCGAACATCGAATAAAGCATATACATCGAGTAAATAAGCGTGATTGCGTTTAAGCAGACGAATGTGAAGACCAGCCATTTGCCGACCTTTTGGAAGAAACCACTCGAGCTTCCCAATCCAAAAAGAATGATCGCCATGAAAGAAATTTCACTCGGAAATAGATATCGACCTTGCGGACCACCCAAATTATTCACGGCAGCGTACAAAAGCCCTGCCCAACTAAATATCACGGAAAGAGAGAGTACAAGCCAGGCCGCCTGATCATTTATGTCATGCTCTGCAGTTTTTTTCTTCAGCATTTGTGAAAATTGTGTGAAAGCTCCAATCATCGACGCAACCAACATTGCCAGGAAAGAAACGTAAAACGCCGCCGGCAGATAGTGTTTTTGATATCCGTAGACGGCCCAAAAACTGCAAAACAACTGTTGCCACCATACCTTCTGTTTCAAAACCGAACTCAAACTGACGGGCTCAACCGAGCGATTGAAAGTGTTTGCCCAGCTCTCGCGCATGGTATTTGTCCCCAACCAATCGCCGCCAAAAACCGCTGCGTTGCGCGCAAACCAAGGGACGCACACGATAGCGGCGGTACCAGCAAAGATACATAGACGCATCGAAGTTTGTGCCACATTCAATTTATATATCCAGCAAGCGCAAACAATTCCGACAAACGCTGCGGGCACGACGGCGAGTGCGGAAAATTTGCTCAAGGCGATGAGGGCGCTTAGTACACCGGCAAAAACAGCGTAGCGAATATGTGCACCGCGATAAATAGCAGACAGTGATACAAGCAGCAAGAGTGACGCCAATGCGCAGGCGGTAGAGTCACTGTTGCAATATGCATTGACAAAAACCAATTGCGGATGGAGCGCGACACAAAGAGGCAAAGCAAGGCGCAACAAATTGTTGGAGGCAAAGATCAACTTTCCGATTTGGCAGGCGGCAAACACCGTCACCAACCCACCGAGAATGCTGCCGATGCGTTCTGTAAAAGAAATATCCAGGCCCGGAAAAAACGGCGCTAAAAGCTGGACGAAAAGCACGTGAGGCATATAGGCGAACGGGGGCAGCGAACCATAGACGGCTGAAGGACCGCCGGCAACGACCTCCTGCGCATTGGGCGCGGCGAAGTGCTCGCTCAGAAATTTCGTAACCCAAAAGTGCGCAAATTCATCGGGCGCTTCCACCATGGGCACGATAAAGAGAAAGGGCACACGCACGCATAAAGCAATCAAAAGCATCAGCAGCATCGCTTTATCAAGCTTGTTAAATTGCACGCTGTCGCCTCGTCAAAACTGCTCTAAAGCGAAACCCCGCCGCGCATTTCTTCGCCCATCAAAATCAGGTCGGCAAGATGTCGCATCGGTTCTACATAACGCGAATAAGCTTCCTCGACGTGCAAGCTGTACTTAATCGACTCCATAGTCGAACGCCCGCGCTCGACATCCCGGCGCAAGCGTCGCGCCATACGCTGATCGATGGGCGTATCTATAAAGATGCGCAAGGTGGCTATTTCGTGAAGCGGGCTGTGAAATGAATAAATGCCTTCGATAATCACGATGGCATTCTTGGGCGCCGGGACAAGCTGCGTGCCCACGCGTTTGGCGCTGCGCATTTCATAAACGGGAATCATCACGTCCTCGCCGTCTGCAAGCTTTATGCAGGCGTCGGCGCATTCTTCCAAATCGACCGCATCCGGGTGGTCGAAGTCGAAAGTGCCGTCTTCCTTCGGCTTTAAATCGTCAACATCTTTATAGAAGCTGTCAGTGGCAAGGACGGCGGCGCCCACGAATTTGCGCGCCAGGGTCGATTTGCCCGAGCCTGAGCCGCCGCAGATGGCGATAATTTGTGATGGGCGGCGGCGCATGTGACTTATCTACCCGACAACCAGTTAACAAGAAGGACATATAAAGATAAGACTTAGAAGATTAAGGGTAATGTAGCGATCTTCACCGGTCAAGTTCATTAACAGATCCGTCTGACGGTCGGGTAAGCTATGCTGAATATGCGGAGAACAATTGGAATTTCTACTTCAACCTGAGTAACGAATTTATATTCGAGAGCGTTACTGTCTGGTTTATGAATTCGTTCTGTTCGGTCAAATGGTGCTCCGACGATTAGATGACTGAAGAAAAACTTTTACAGAGCCTAGAGGGTGTTGTCTGGGAGGCAGAGCTTGCCCCCTTTCGTTACACGTATGTGAGCTCTCCGGCGGAAAAGCTGCTTGGGTTGCCGGCTGATTTGATTTTGCAGGGCAAAACCAATTTCATCAATCCGGCGATCAAAAAAGCGCTCGATGAGGGAATTCTGCTCGACGCGCAGTCGTTTGCAAAATTGTACGCGCAGGGCAAAGCGGGCGATGTCTATGAATGGGAAAAACCGGACGGCACGAAGGTTTTTCTCAAAGATTTGATCAATATTGAAAAAACGCACTTGTACGGCGTGACCATCGATATTACCGAACATATTCAGCAAGAAAGTGCCGAAAGGGCGGAACAACAGATCATTTTCGACAACGTGCCTGCAATGATCTGGTACAAGGACAGCCACAATATTATTTTGCGCGCCAACAAGCTAGCGGCAGAATCCATGGGCTACACGGTCGAAACCATAGTCGGCAAGTCGACTTACGACCTCTATCCGGAAGACGCGGAAAAATACTATCAAGATGACCTCTCCGTTATAAATTCCGGCGAATCTAGATTGGGCATCGTCGATCGCTATGTCAATTCATCAGGCGACATTCTCTGGTTGCAAACCGACAAGATTCCGCTCAGAGACAAGGATGGAACCATCCGCGGCGTTATGGTTTTCAGCCAGGACGTTACAGACAGAAAGCGCGCGGAAGAACATTTGCTGGCGGCGCATGCCGAACTCGAATCGAAAGTCGAAGAGCGCACGCGCGAGTTGACTGAAGCAAATATCTTCTTCAAACTCTCGCTCGAATTGTTTACCATCGCCGGTTTTGACGGCTATTTCAAACAGCTCAACCCGGAATGGTCCAATGTGCTCGGCTATTCAATCGAAGAGTTGAAGGCTCGTCCTTACATGGACTTTGTCTTTGCAGACGACATCGATTCAACACTCGCTCAAGCAGACCAGCTGACACGCGGAAAGCATGTTCACTTTTTTGAAAACCGTTATGTTGCTAAAGACGGCAGTCTCAAATGGTTGATGTGGAGCTGCAATGCCGACGTCGAAAAGGGCGTCATATACGCAGTTGCGCACGATGTGACCGACCGCCGAAAAACCGAAGCGCAACTGGAAGACGTCAGCGGCCGCATCAATATTTTGGCAAAGCATTTGCCGGGCGTAATCTATCAATTCCTGCGCAAAACTGACGGCAGCTATCACTTTCCGTATATAAGCGAAAGTTGTCGAGCCATTCTCGGTTACGAGCGTCACGAAATCGAAGCCGATTCGAGTCTTGCTTTTATCAATATCCATCCTGATGATCAAGAACCACTGCGAAACGCAATTGAGAGATCGGCGCAGAATTTGTCGGTGTTCAAATTCGAATTTCGCGTCTGGAACGGACCGACAATGAAATGGGTGCGCGTTACATCCACCCCCGAAGCGATCGCAGACGATGAAATTCTCTGGAACGGGCTTTTGATGGACATCACCGACTTGAAGTCGGCCGAAGACAAAGTCCGCCAGCTCAATGAAGATCTGGCTCAGCGCGTCAGCATTCTCGCGGCCGTCAATCAGGAGTTGGAGATACTCACGCACAAACTCGAACTTGCATACGATGAGGCACTGGAAGCATCGAAGTTGAAATCCGAGTTCGTCGCCAACATTTCACACGAAGTTCGCACGCCCATTTCTGCTGTTCTGGGCATGACCGAATTGCTGATGGATACTTCTCTTTCTAATGAACAAGTCAGTTTTGTCAAAATCGTCAATGAATCAGCGCAGTCTCTTTTGACTATCATCAACGACATTCTCGACTTCTCCAAAATGGAAGCGGGCAGATTGGAATTGGAAGTTATTGACCTGAACGTGCGCTCGATTGTCGAAGGCTGCGCGGATTGGTTGGCGTCGTCGGCGCGCCGCAGGCGGCTTGCGCTCATGACTTACTGCGATCCGTCCATTCCGCAATTCGTCAAAGGCGATCCGGTGCGCTTGCGTCAGGTACTTCTCAATCTCGCCAGCAACGCAATTAAATTTACCGAAACAGGCGAAGTCATCGTCAAAGCGACCAAATTCAGAGAGACCGAAGAACGAGTCGTCATCTTATTTCAAGTGTCCGACACCGGGATCGGGCTGTCCGAGGCGGCGCGCAAGAGATTGTTTCAGCCGTTTGCGCAAGCGGATGGCTCTACGACACGCAAATACGGCGGAACCGGTCTTGGGCTGTCAATCTCCAAACGACTCGTTGAAATGATGGGCGGCGAAATCGGTGTCAGCAGCGAGGAAAAACGAGGCTCGACTTTCTGGTTTACCGTTCCTTTGGAAAGAGAAAAATGGCCTGCGCAAGCTGATATTCGTGCCGAACAATTGCAAGTCGTCGTCCCCTTCGACGTGCTTGTCGTCGACCATTCCGCAACCTCGCGCAGCATTATCGCGTCTTACTTGAGCAGTGCCGGAATTAAGGTGACCGAAGTGGCGGGACCGGCCGAAGCACTGCAACTTTTGTCCGACGCCGACAAAGACGAAAAGTACACGGTGACGATTGTGGATGCGTCACAAGATAGTTTCGATGGGTTCGAGCTGTCGCGCAAAATCGCATCTGCTCATGCAGCCAAAGCGGGTCGCGTTGTTCTTGTCGCGTCCTTCGACGAGAAGGACAATATGGAAAAAGCGGTGGACGATGGTGTTGCAGCGTGCCTGGTAAAACCGCTCAGGCGCGCGCATTTGCTGGAAGTTGTTTTAAAACCAGGATTTCGCGGTCAGGAAATTCTCTCTATGCCGCATATCGGAGACGGCTCGCTTGACAGCGTCATCGACGACCTCGTTTATCTTGGTCACACACGCCTCGAACCGCCCAGCAATGCCAACAACAGCAGGTGGCGCGTTTTGCTCGCGGAGGACAATCCCGTCCTGCAGCAATTGGCCGAGCGGCAATTGCGTAAATTCGGGCTGGATGTCGTGATCGTGTCCAATGGACAGGAGGCGGTCACCGAATTCGAGCGGCATGACGGCGGCAAATTCGACGCTATTTT
>PNKB01000050.1 GCA_013997645.1 Cyanobacteria bacterium PR.3.49 | reverse complement strand
AAGGCTCTGCTCAACAATGCTGCAGCGCTTGTAAAACCTGGTGGAATACTGGTTTATTCGACTTGCTCTCTGGAGTCCGAAGAAAATATAGGTGTCATCGAATGGTTTCTGAATACTCATAAGGAGTTTAAAGGCTCATCGCTTTTGCCGTTTTTGCCTGAGCAATTGCAGTCTCAGTGGTTTTCTGAAGACAATGATAGATTCTTACCTTCGGTTGCAACGAAATCTGCCGCTGAAAGCGGTTACATGCAACTGATTCCGACGATTCATGGAGTTGCAGGATTCTTTATCTGTCGTTTGCAGAAAGAGACTTAGCAGCGGGTAGGAAAATAGAGTAGATTTTCTTCTAAATAGAGGAGAACCGAGTTGTTCACGTTTTTGCTTGAATTCGGCATGTTTTGCGTGGTGGCTTTTTTGCTCACGGGCATCAAAGTCATTAAAGAATACGACAGGTTCGTGGTATTTCGGTTCGGCAAAGCGATAGGAACGATCGGACCCGGCATCGTGTTTGTCTGGCCAATTGCAGACACATATAAGAAAGCTGATCTGCGCATCATCACAATGTCAATTCCGATGCAGGAGATTATCACTAAGGACAATGTGTCAGTGCGCACTGCCGCGGTGTGTTTTTTCCAGGTTGTCGACCCATTCAAAGCAGTCACTAAAATTGAAGATCCAATTGAGGCTACACGCCAGATTGCCCAGACCACTTTGCGCAGTGTGCTGGGACAGCACGAGCTGGACGAATTGCTCAGTGCTCGTGACACTGTAAACGCACAGCTTTCCGCCATCATCGACAGGCAGACGGAAGGCTGGGGAATCAAGGTCAATTCGGTTGAAGTAAAAGATGTGGAAATCCCAGAAGGCATGCAACGTGCAATGGCTCGGCAGGCTGAAGCTGAAAGAGAAAGGCGCGCGAAGGTCGTGGCGGCTGAAGGAGAACATCAGGCTGCCGAAAAACTTGCCCAGGCGGCCCAATTGATCTCGTCTCAGCCGGGAGCCATGCAATTGCGGCAATTGCAAACTATGGTCGAGGTTTCAGCGGAAAAGAACTCAACCCTGATTTTTCCGATTCCGATTGAATTTATGTCCGGCATCACGTCAAGTGCTGAAGATGGCGAACGCTTGGACATCTCCGCCTCCACCAAGCAAAAACAAAACGATCCGCGCTAGTTTTTTGGAAGTTAAGCCGTTAACGGCTTAACTTCCAAGTCCTAGTTGATTTCGAAGACGTCAAGTGATGCGAAACGATGATTCTACGGGCTATTTTGTTTTAAGAACTCGGCCAGTGTAATTTCTTTAGGTCTGGTCATGATCCAAACACACGCCTCTGTAATCGCGTCTTTTAATTGCGCTTCGTGATCTTCATGCACATCAGCTTCGAAGACGAGCCGATACGGTGCAATATTTTCTCCATACCAGACGAAAACTCTTGGTGACTTGCCACGTCCGAAATTGATCAGGAGATGGTCCAGATCCTGAGGCGGTGTTACGTCGAAGCCCCGCTTAAACTCAGTCACTGTATCAACCGCAAAAGGTACATCGAGTCCGGCTTTCCATTTCCCAAACAAGCCGCCTTCAGAACAGGCTCGTCCGCGCAACAAAACCAGACCGCAATTTGACTTTCCACCTTGTGAGTCAGAGGCGTCTTTCCTTCTGTATGAAAGCCAACCTTTCCAATCCTTTGGTGTTAAATCGCCAAGCTTTATGCCTACTTCTTGCTCAACTGATTGTAGGCAAAGCTCGCATTCGTACGGCAGATCAGAAAGTCCCCCGGCGCACTGCTGCTTCGCCAGGAGCTCTGATTCAAGCTCTAATAATTTGTGATTGAACATGCGTCCTGCGCCGGAACCACTGCCGTCAACTATATTCTCATACTTAAAAGGGCGTCTGCGGCAGCAACTCTCGCAATGCCAGTACTACCGACATTATAAGCATTATTACACCAAATCCTTTGCGCAAGAAGGTATCTTTGAGTTTCAGCGCCAATGCGCTGCCAGCCAAAGAGCCAGGTATAGAGCCGGCAATCATCAATGCTGCCAGAAACAGATTGACGTGTTTCAGTGCAAAGTGAGAAAGTGTGCCGGGAATCGAAATAATTGCAATGACAATCAATGACGTACCAAATGCAGCTTTTACTCCGAATCTAAAAAAATAAAGCAGGCAGGGAACCATGAGAAATCCACCGCCAACCCCGAAGAAACCGGCGAAAAGCCCTGCTGCAAGTCCGACTAGATAGGGTCCGATACCGAAGGGCGCAAGCGCAGCGGCAGGAGCAGCGATTTCGGAGCGTGTTTCATTACTTGAATTGGAATCATTTCTTGAATCGGATTCAATCTTTGAATCAAAATGGCCATCGCTGCCTGTCTCGCCTTCTTTTTTCTTTTTGATATTTTCTCCGATCGAAAAGGATAAATCAATTCCAGCTATACAGACCAGCAGTGCGAAAAGCAGCATCAAAACTTGCCCTTCTACATACTGCGTGAGAGCCGCACCAGATATGGTGCCAAGTATTGCCAGCGGTGCCAGCTTCAAAGACATGGCGCGGTCGACTTGTTTCCTTCTCCAGTAGTTATACGCTCCGGCAATCGAGGTCGGAATGATCAGCGCCATTGTCGTTCCCACCGCCACATGCGGGTCGATATGCAGAAAAATGCGCACCAGGGGCGTGCAAATGATGCCGCCGCCAACACCAAAACAACCCGACATCAAACCAGTCAGAAGACCAATGACCAGTGCTTTAATGATGAATAACGCTTCCAAAATGCAGTTTGAACTTGAGTCAGGATAGAAGTTGTAATTGCCCCTACATGTAAGTGGAGAGAAATTTGCCTAGGTCGGGATTCTCTGTAATCATGCGGTGAAACATCGGATTGCGAGCCAACAATTTGGCCAGTCGGCGATCATTTTTGACCGCCCTGTAAATTCCTTCCGGATCAAGTGCGATTACTTTGTCTGCCTGTGGATTGACAGCAAGGGTTCTGGCCACGCTTTTCCATCTGGTCAAGCGGCGGCACAAATAGTGATCTGCCTCGGCAATCTCACCCAGACGTGGGTGTTTCGCCAAAATCATGGCTGCCGAATGAAAATCGGTGATTGACTCAATCAATTGCGGGTCGGCCAAAGCGGCTTTGTCGATCCAGTGATAGCGGGCCATTGCATTGGCGGCCTTGCGGTCGTGACGCAAGCGATTGGGACGAATCGATTTGGTTCCCTGGCTGCTGCTCAGACCTGGGCGCAATTGCGGATCATCTGCACAGGCCGGAAGAATTGCCCAATGCAACCAGAGAACGGTCAAGGCGGAAAATAGATAGGAGCGTGAAATCGGCCATCTGCTGTGCATTATCACCCTCGAACGGTTTGAAAAACGGAGACAATCGGCAAGCTTCAGGCTTGTTTATCATCTTTCATTATTTAACCATCTGCCAGTCTATAAGACATAGTAAACAATGCGTAAGACTCATAAGCTGAAGCGCTTCGAGCCTCCAAAGCCCCCAGTCTGGGCACCTTTAGGTACAATGCATTTGGGAGCGGTGGCAAGACCCGGAATTTATGAGACTTCCGCTCTTTTCACTCCTCAAGGCGTATATGCAAAAGGCATGAATGCGTCCATAGCTACAAGCTCGAAGAGGGCAGCAAGGTGAGCAACCAGGGTCCTGGCGGTAATGAGCCGGATAAGGTAGAAAGTCGAAAACCGAGCGAGCCGGCTGCCGATGTTAGCGAGGGCAATGCACTTTCGCTTGGCGAGATGGTTTATAAAAAAGATGGTCTGCCGGGCGCACCCGGCTCACGGGTTCAGGATACAGGGATATCAGAAACGCAGAAACTGGAGCAATTGAATAATCAATTGACCCAGCACATCTCAGGCAAGCCGGGCAGAGGTGCGCTTTCGCGCGGCTTGGGTTTGTCGGAGGAATTGGGCCGAGAATTGTCCAGAGAAGCTGGCTCGGATCCTTTTAGAGACAGGGTTTTGAAGGGCGAAACCAATTTGCCCGGGCGTGAATTCACCTGGTCTAACCAAAAGCAAATGGATCAATCGGCCAATGCCGGTCTGGGCATACCTCTGGGTTTGAAACAGTTTTTTCAGTTGCGAAAGTCTGAGTACCAGCCTGTTGCTGAGAAAACCGACAGTCAGTTGATTGTCAAGGTTGAGAATTTTTTGAACCAAACTCCTGTTAAGGATATGGAAAAACGCTCGCCGGCTGAGCAGAAGGAGCTAGAGCAGTCTCGCGACGCCTTAAAAACTGCGGTCAGTTCCGAAGACACACTATCAAAAGCGCTTCATCTAGCAAGGCTTTATCAGCATTTGCGCTATATTGATGAGGCAAAAAAGGCTGCTGAATTAGCGCTCGGAATCGATCCGGATAATCTGGTGGCACGTCAAATGTTCAAGGAATTAGAAAGGATGCATCCAGTCGATATCGGTACTGCAGCATTACCGATTGCAGTGCCAGATACGGTAACTAAGTCAGCTCTGCGCAAGCGAATCCTGGCGCTCTCCGGTGGGCGAGTGGCTGTCGTCGGTGATTTGCTTATCGACGAATTGTTGGAGGGCAAGCCGGAGCGAATATCGCGCGAAGCTCCGGTGCTGATTTTGGAGCACGTAGACACCGTGCATATCCCGGGCGGTGCCGCCAACACGGCTAGCAACGTTGTGGCATTGGGCGGAGACTGCATGGCGGTCGGAGTTTGTGGTGCCGACGATTATTCAGTAAAACTTTCGGATATGCTCGATCGATATCGTATCAAGCATAATTTGGTCAAAGACATCACCAGACCGACGACGGTTAAGACTAGAATTCTTTCCAAGTCGCATTCTTTGATGCAGCAATTGCTACGTCTGGACAGAATTTCGCATAATCAGATTAGTTCGATAATCGAGAAAATCCTCATTCAACAAATTGAAGAATCGGTGGAAGGATACAGCGCAGTTATCCTTTCGGATTATAGAGCCGGTGTCATCACAGATGGTGTCATCAAGAGTTTGAGAGAAATTACCGAACGGCAACGAATGCTTTTGATCGTCGATGCCCAGGGCGATTTCGCTCGCTTCCAGGGTGCAACATTGCTGACACCGAATCAGCCCGACACCGAAGGGTATCTAGGATATAAGATCGAATCGAAAGCATCGGTTGAACAAGCCGGTAAAGACATGCTGGAGAAAACCGGTGCTCAGGCAGTTTTGGTAACGCGCGGCGCCGAGGGCATGGCTTTGTTTGAGAGAGGCAAACCTTATGCCGAGATGCCCGTGTTTAATCGTAGCGATGTTTTCGATGTTACCGGCGCTGGTGATACCGTAGTTGCCACTATGGCGTTGGCCCTTGTTTCGGGAGCCAGTTATGTGGAAGCTACTGCTCTGGGCAATCTGGCCGCGGGCATTGTGGTAAGAAAATCCGGAACCGCCACCACTAGCCAGAGAGAAATGCTGGAAACATTGGAGCAGCTGAATATTCCTGAATAGAAATTCGATGGTTGCTGCAGCAAAAAGCAGCAGAGATTGATATTGCTTACGCAAAAGAGCTTTTCAGAATTTGTGCGTGCAGAGGAAAGTTCGGCTTGTAGTTGGTCTGCAAGTCCAGCGACTTGAGAAAATCCTCTCTAACTTCCGGCGGCAGTGTGCTCAATTTGGCGGTAAAGTGCTCAACCAGGGTCTTGCGTGCGTCCATAAAGGCATCGTTCAAGCTTTGTTCGTTCCCGATTTCGTAGCTGGCGTTTTGGATTTCTGATTGGTTAAGCACTGCTTGTAGCTCCGGATTCTTGTGGCTAAGTGAAAAGGTTTGATTTCGGGCAATCGGCAAAGCGTCCGTCAAATAGGTCTGAACTCCCTCTGGAACTGCTTCAGCGGCCTCGACAATATTCTCGAAATCGTTGCCGGTTGGAAGTTCGTTGATACGGGACATTTTCGACTCCGAATGCTGTGGTTTGTCTTGTTAGTGTCTATCTATTTGCCGACACTTTTGGACAAGGGTCTTCGTATTTCCCGCAGTATGATTTAATTGCTCAAAACATCCCCGGTTTAAATGCGTAAGAGGTATATACAGTGGCTCTTTTGCCCCGCGCCCGTGCCAATTTCATAGACTTCACCCTGGTTGCCGTGATAGCGGCAGCAGTTCTGGGCTTTGGACTGGCAAAAGCCGGACATGCCGGTGTGAACAAGGTCATCCAGGGCACTCCTAAAATTGAAATCGATATATATTTCACCGGTATAAAAACCAAGGACCTTAATCTATTTAAGGTTGGCGAGACCTCATCGATAACGATTCGCAATCAACCAGGCCCCCCTATGACAATAACCAGAGTTGAGCATTCACCAAAGCAGGTCGCATTCCTTTCACCAGATGGCAAGAAGGCTGTCGCTTTCCCTGATCCGGCCAATCCTATTGCTCACGATTTTACGGTGACCGTGACCGACAAATCGGAAAAAACGGGTGACGGTTATGTCGTCAGTGGCAACAAAGTCAAAATAGGCAATCAAATAGAGCTGGAGTCTTTCAAATACAGAGTGCAAGGCGTAGTTGTGGACGTGCGTGAAAGTTCAAGCATCAGCCAGCAATCTGACAAATGAATCAACTTATAGATTCGATTTCTTGCTCCCTTTCTATCGAAAGATTGGATGCCAAATTTAGAAACGCTTATCACGAGTCGTTTTTAGGTAATCTGGTCGGGTTGCCCTATCGAATGCTTTGCCTGATCTTCACCAAGGTTGGCGGTGGAAATCTTGCCGGTTTGGGAACTCTTCTGCAAAAACTGGCATTCTTTGTTGTCGCCACGATGATTTTCAGTTTGTGGCTGCCCTATTTTGCTTCGGACAAAGAACTGTTGGCTTATATCTCACTTCTTGCGCTTTCTCTTTATATAGGCGGAAGTGCCATGGGGGGTAAAGAAAAACGCAGCGGCAGTGCTATAGATTTTTTGGTCATTCTTTTTCTATCAATAAATGTAGTTGCCGCCTGTGCATCGCACTATTTCATGCCTAGCTTGAAAGGACTGGCGAAGCTCGTCATCTATATTTCCAGCTATTTTCTTTTTTCTGCAGTGGCTAACACACCCAAGCGCAGGCTGGCTCTTATGATTGCGGCTGTAGGTGGCGGCTTCATTGCTGCCGTTTATGGACTCTATCAATATAAGATCGGAGTTGCTCCTTTGGCTACATGGGAGGATCCGAGCATCGAGTCTCAAGCAACGCGGATTTACTCAACTCTGGGTAATCCCAATCTTTTGGCGGGCTATTTGATTCCGCTGGTGGCTATTTCCTGCTCAATGTTTCTTGCCTGCATAGACGCGCGCAAGTGGCTGTTCGCGGTCATAACAGCGGCCGTCTCATTGATTCTTCTTGCTGCCACAGTGCTTACCGGCAGTCGGGGCGGATTCATGGGCATCGGTGTGGCTATGGCTGCTTTGTTTTTTATCAGTTCCGGCTGGTGTTGGGCGAAGTATCCCAAGAGCCGTCCTGCGATAATCGCTTTGGCCGTTGCATTGCCGCTTCTAGCATCGATTTGCATTTTTGTGGTGCCCAGTATGCAGCAAAGAGTTACTTCGATTTTTGCTGGCTGGCAGCATTCATCTAATGCCTTTCGGTTGCATGTTTATCAATCATCCTTGCAGATGTTCAAAGACAGCTGGTGGATAGGTGTCGGTACTGGTAATCAGGCATTTCGCCTTGCTTACGGTTTATATATGAATAGCCGCTTTGACGCGCTTGGCACCTATTGTGTCCCGCTCGAAATTGCAGTTGAAGCGGGAATTTTTGCATTGATAGCTTTCGGTGCTTTCTTTATCTCATTGTTGGGGCGTGCTCATCTGGCTTTCTATAGTCGGACCGCCGGTTGGGAGAGATGGTTGTGCGCAGGTATGGCCGCTGCGCTTTTTGGAATAGCGGCAATGGGCTTTGTGGATACAGTTTTTTATCGCCCACAGATTCACTT
This sequence comes from Cyanobacteria bacterium PR.3.49, assembly GCA_013997645.1. Lineage (GTDB taxonomy): Bacteria > Cyanobacteriota > Vampirovibrionia > Obscuribacterales > Obscuribacteraceae > QKMZ01. Next base: position 22,855 of record PNKB01000050.1, on the reverse strand, counting down.
CATTTTCTGGCTGATTGCCGGTACGCTTGTGACCGCATCGATTCAGCTGCGCAATAATGACAAGTCGGCCGATCCGATTTGAATTTGGAAGTTAAAGCGTTAACGGCTTAACTTCCAAACTTTAGCCAGAAGAACATTAACCGGGGCTCATTTTGGTGGTGGGTTTATCTATCTATAGGTTGGATAATTCGCTTAATCTTGAACTGGAAAAATGACCGATTTAAGGTTCCCAAATTAAAACCTAAGAATAATTCATTAAACACTGCTAATTTTGCGTAGATTATCGGCGTTATGGGTAAGAAATATGAGGTAGCGCTAATCTGGCTGCGACCAGTTCCCGATCTTCGGCAGTTCCCGCAAAGTACCAGCTAGTGATTCGGTGAGCCCCGTAAAGCCAACAAACCTTGACAGCCCAGCTACATTAACGGACAATAATGAATAGGATTTTACTATTTCGCTCGGGTCAGTCGAAACCCCAACAAAAGAAACCCTTCGCCTGTCCCAACTTAAAACCCATACCGGCATGCTGCCGGTCCTTCTTCGGAGGAGAACAAAGCAATGAAATTACGTAGACGACGAGGAGCTACGTTAGGGTTGGTAGCAGTCATCGTACTGTTTATCGCCATTCTCGGAATCGGCTTCTTCTTCCTGTCCAAAATAATGGGCGGTGGAAGAGAAGTTGCTAACGCAACCGACGCCGGCGCCATGAACGTCGCTAAGCGTTCATTGATGGAACCAACCGTCAATGCTCCAGCTAACGACGAATTCGATGGTCTCGGTGTTGATACCGCAACCGGTATTCCTAACAACAGCGGCAGCATCAACTTGCTCGCGTATAACCGCGCAGTAGGCAGAGCCCTTTTGGTTGCTCTCAACGCGAGAGCAATCGGTCCTGCTTCCAGCAAGCTCGCCGGTGATGTTATCGACAAATTGGAAACTATCGGTAAGAACCTGCAAAATCAATTGAACGGCGGCGGTTTGTTGCCCGGTTACTTTGACACTATGGCTAAAGCCCAGAACGTCAAAATGATGGGACCGACCTCGGACGTCAAACTGAGTATGGACATCAAGCCAGCATGGATGATCACCCAAGACGGTGACGGCATGCAAAAGACTAACGTCTATATCAACAAGCAAGTTATCGACATGATGGGCAACCCCACGGTCAGCAATCTCTACGCTGCCACCACCGTGAATTCTGCCAACGTCAAGTCGAAAGGCTCGTGGCCGCAAGGCGCTTTCGCTAGCTCCAGCGGACACAATTTCATCAGAGCCTATGACAAGAACATGACTCTCAGCAATTACCTCGATAAAGCAATTCTTGGTGCTGCTGTTGGTCCCCAAGACAGATCCCACTTGGTTCACTTGGGTCAGTTCGACAATTGCATCGCTCCCATCGGATACGCTCCCCCCAATTCCTGGAAGACTCAATCGCAGTCTCAAAATACAAACAAGAATCAAGGCAATTTCGGCGGCGCAGTTGCATGCGCAGTCGTAGGATCCTTGAACGCTGAATACGAAGCCTGCATCCCGCGTGGCTACGTAAGAATCCTGAATTATGTTTCCGCAGCCAACTTGCCTGGTGCAGTTCCTGTATCCGGACAAGATGTTAACGGCGGCACGAGCATATTCAACAACGAATTCTGGTCAGGAACAGGCGGCTCAGGCCCAACATCTTATGCAGCCAACGGCGCCTTGTTCGCAGACAGAAACAACGCCTCCCTGCTCTCTCAGTATGCAAGATACGCTCCCACCGTCGGTACTCTTACGGTAGGTTCGGATCCCAATGCTGATGCCAGAGGTGGTGACAAGAGACTGTGGCCCAACGGCTACACCGACACGACTCCGATGAGCCAGACCACACCGATCAGATACAACAAGCCAGCTCCTGCTCTCAATCAGTTTGCGACAGTCGGCGACCTGTTGTCTGAACTCAAGAGTGGTGCAGGCCGATCGGGCTCATGCGACCAAAACAACTTCGCTTCCGACTCGGACGGCGCATCTGCAGCAGATCTCTTCTGCCGTGCATCGAACGACGGTGGTAGCGGATTCGTGACTGACGCTTCTGTTAACTTCGGACGCGGTATCGCAGGTGGCGGCGGCGGCGGAAACTCTGCCGAAGGCTACAACGGTATCGAGTACCTCAAAGCCAGAGTTGTTGAAGCCTTCGGTACCGGTGCTCGTTGCGCACGTAACGTCACTGTCCCCGGCGACAAGAAAGCTGGTATGAAGACATACACCAGAGGCAGAGAAGGCAACATCGCATACAACACACCTGCTGTTGATGTTCAGTTCGCCAACGTTGGAAGCCCGTACGAACTCTTGATGCACACCATGCGTGGTGGCCAGTTCTCTGGTTCCTGCAATGATGTGATCGGTATGATTCATCAACGTGCTAAGGAAATCCTCCCTACCGTTGACCGTGCTGAAGTTGAAGCTCTGATGAAGAGCCAAGACCTTCCTCCTGGCGCTACCATGTTCATCTTCTTGCCGCCTGGTAGCAACAGACTCGCGATGCAACCTACAGTGCCTAGAACACATGCAGGTTCTGAAGATCCGTTCAACGTTAAAGCTGAAGGAACGCACCCGACATGCGCTTCCAATCCGGACGGAGACATCCGTAACGTCAGCGTCAACTCGAAGGATCACAGAGAAGGCAACAGTCAGGGTGACACTGGTATTCACGACCAGCCCTACACCCAGTTCAAAGGAACTGACTTCAGCTCGACTGATATCGTAGAGTGGAAGCCAAGTTGTGGTGCTCATAACTTCCTGGGCGAACTCTCGTTCCGCAACGAGACGACCGGTGGTGGTGAGTTCTGCAAACCCAACTAAGGCCGAATAAATGGACTGATTGGGCTTGACCCGATCAACCGATAGATAAAGCGCCCACCCTCTTGAATCGTGTAAGATTCTAATTGGGTGGGCACTTCTTTATATGTAGTGCGTTTACGCGCCTATCTCATTGAGTGTTTTATCCGATTGCCGGGAGGACTGAGTCGTGTCAGCATCACAATGCAAGCCAAGAAAAGCTTGGAGTCTTGTTATTGCCTCAGCTTTAGTGTTGTCAGGATTAGCGGCCGGACAGCAGAATTCAAGCGCCCAAAACACACCTCCGGCGTACCGCCAAAAGGCTTATCCACTTAACAGTGCCGACAGTCATCGATTGGAACAATTGAGAGATAAAGTCGATCTTCCCGACTTGCCGCCTTTTACTGGTAAAGCCAAATTTGTAAGCGGAACCGTTGAGCAAGGCGCCAAGGGCGGTCCTCGTTATTCGATGGTTTTTGAGGCCGAGGAGCCGCAAAATCAGGTGGTTGATTGGTACGACAATGTATTTCGCATGTACAAGTGGAACGGTATTCAAAAATCAACAAGCTCGGTTTCAGCTACTCACAAGGAAGGTCACTTCGCATCTGTCAGCACAGACTCCGTCGTCAACGCAGGCGCTCACAATCCCAAGATTCACAGCAGTTTCACGGTTCATTATCAGATGGCTGTTCGCTAAAGCATTGCTCTTGCTGTAGTTGAGCCCCACTTTGAATTCATCATCAATATTGCGGTCTCGACCATTGAATTGGTCTTTTGCTGTCTTTCTATTGGCATTTTTCTTCTTTTACAACGCAGTCACGCAGTGCGCCCGTGCCAGTACTAATTCGCTGAAACTCGGCATCCGCGCTCGGCTTGCCGACGGTACTGCAATCCCGCTTAACCCGCCTCAACGCTTTAATTATTTGCAGCGCTCTGAAATCATTCGTTTGCGCACTAGCGCCGTCATGTCCTGCCCTTCTCTTGTAGAGGGCACCTACATTCCAACACCGGCAATTTTTGATGAAATTACAGATGCCAAACCATGGTGGGGCATGGCCGGCCAATATATTTGGGGCGAAGGAGAGCGCAGCATCGAAGGAGCAGCAGAAGAATCGCGCTTTATTCTCAACCCTTATCTTTTGGTGGCAGCCAATCCATGGACTGCCAAAATCTGGAATCCGCAGTTAATTTCCCCCGACGACATCAATAATCCCGACTTTCCCTACACCTGGACACCACAGGAACTGAGGCTCTGGCCAAAAATGCGGATGGGACAGGTGATCTACGATGTCACCGCATTCAATGCCAAATTGAAGAGTCTGGACAGCAAGCTTGAAAAAAACGAGGAAATAGTGCGTTTTGGTTTGGTTGCCTACAACGCTCGAGACTTTGGATACAACTATCTGATGCTTTCGCCTGTGCTTTCGTCCAACGTAGAAAATACATTTAAAGGCAAAGATGCAGTCGAGATCAAACAGTACATTCACACTGGTGACAGCTCGAAATTTCCAGGTGGATGCAACAACATGAGCCCGGCCATGGAGCAGATCGATCAGCTCGTGATTAAGCAATTGCCTGCTCGCGCTACTGTCTTGCTCTGGAAATCGCGCCCGGTATTTTTCGGCGATCCACCGGACTTCAGCTTTGTGCTCGATTTCAAATAGAGGTTTTACAGCAAAGGTCGTTTTCATCCGCCTGATAAATGCTGCGACTTGCTCTGGTATCGCGCGCGGTGATTCAGCAAAAACTGGTTTTAGATAGTTTTGAATTGCATTTTATCGGCTGCATTGGCAACAAAATTTGCTTATCTCTGGTTTTCAGTAAGTAGACTTCAGGGTAAACCCTAGGGCGAACTATTATCTCTTGACGCTATTCTGAGTTTACTGACCGTTGGACTCGTAGCGTCCCGAGAAAGATTAACCAATCACCGACGGTTAGTTGCCGAAACAAATCAAAAGAGAGGATGAGCCGAAATGCACGTCCTCTCTTTAGTTTTCGGATGTCCTAGACAAATGCTACAACGCGCGCAGGTGCGGCGCTGGCACCGACAAGCAGGATTGGAAAGAATGCCACTTTAAACCCGTGTGGTGGCAACTGATCCAGATTGACCAGTTGCTGAATTACATAGACCTCAACGTCTCTATATGCAAAGTGGGCGTCCCAGATATGTGCCTTGTCTTTGCTTTCCTGATATTGCTCGACCATTTTTGCAAACGGTCTGTCCCAACCAAGTGCGTCCGTGCCACCAATCTTGGCGCCGCATTTTGCCAGGTATAAGGCGGAATCCCTTACCATGCCCGGATAGTTGTATCGCATCGGTTCGTCCAGTGCATACTTGTCGTGGTCGGTGCGAATCAGGACGGCATCCCCTGTCTTGATTTGATACTGAACTTTCTCGAGAGCACGTTTCAAGTCATCGACAGTGATGGCATCCCCGGTGCCTTTTTTATGCGTCAAATCGAGCACGACCGCGTCGCAATAAAGCTCCTCCAGAGGAATTTGATCGACCGTTTTGGCCGGTGCACCGCCGCAGGTGCTGCCGTAATGCAACGGTGCATCCACATGCGTGCCTAGATGGCTGGAAAGAGTGATCATCTCTTCTGCCCACCCTTCGCCGTTCGGCAAATCAGTTTTTGGACACGAGAAAATCTCGCACATTATGTCGGCACCGCGATCGTTTCCGACAAAATCGACTTCTGGCGAAATGATTCGAAATAGCGGTGCCAGAGCCGGGGGGAAATTCTTCTTGTCGATTGTAACGAGCGGTCTGGTTAAGTCGACTAATTTCGCCATTGGACTTCCTTGATTTTTTCCACCTGCAGCCGAGCTTGATTTTCGCACTCCGACACATAGAGAGTCAGCGGCGTTTAATTAAGTTAGACTAGCTATTGGAATCTGTCAGATTTCATGGCACCGTATTTTGGAGCGGTGCTTGACGTCCCGCCCGGCACCGCAGCAATGAACCAACCAGGTACTTTCTCACTGATTCAAGCCCGCGCAATGTTGCCGCGCCTGAGAGAGCTTTTGTCCAAAGCTAATGATGAATTGGATTCGATCAGCATCAAAGTAATCGCTGCCAGCCAGGAGTGTGAAGCCGCCGAGGAAGACTTGGCTTCGGTTAAAACAAGCTCTGGAGCAGTAGCCGAGCTGGCGCAGTTAAGAGAGGCTCGAAAACGCTATGAGGAGTCTATAGCAGCTCTTACAACGGCAAAAAAAGAGTATCTCGAATGCTTTGAGCGTTGGATGATTGAAATCACCGATGAAGGGGTGATTCTGCGCGATATTCGCTCTGGCCTTCTGGATTTTCCGGCGCGTAAGGGAGAAGTGGACTATTTCCTTTGCTGGCGGCTGGGTGAAAAGGACATCGATTTCTGGCATTTGGAGAATGACGGTTTTCAAGGACGACGTCCACTGGCAGTTCTTGACGAGTATTTTTAGACGCCGGGCGCATGTCATGGGAAACGCCTGTGTTTTCTCGTTTCATCCCCTCATTCATAACTAGATATTGTCTATTTGGCGTATCCTGTAGGTCTTCTTGTGGCATATAAAGATATGCTTTGAGACTGAATGAGACATTCGCGAAAAGTGGACAAGTCAATCAGCATTGAAGAATTGAAGGAGCTCGCCAACAGTTCGAACACTGAGGCGCGCTTTGCCAAAGACTTACTGGCCAATATTGCTGTTTGGCAGCAGATGCCGGAGGGTCCTCTAAAAGATGACTATGTAAGAAGGCAGCACGTGACGGCTATGGGCGTTTTGGGCTGCACTATAAAAGAACTTGAAACTGCAGTGCGCAGTCAGTCTGAAAAAGGATCGAGCGCGGATCATCAAGTTGCTAATCAGAAAGTTGAAACACAAACAGTTGCCTCGAACTCACCACCTGTAAATGCAAATATCGTCGAGACAAAAGCCGTGTTTTTGGAAACGGCTGACTTGCGTGCATTGCGCGAAGAAGATTTGGCACAAGGCAAAAAAGGTGGACCGGCAGAACAGTTTCTTGGACTTCTCGATAATTTTCGCAAAATTTTAAAACCAGGAAAAGAACAAGATGCTGCAGTAAGGCGCGTAAAAAGGATGGCTCTTTCGCTGCTGTCAGGTCGCCTGCAAGAATTGCAGAGCAAGAAAGGCGGCGAAGGTGATGCTGATTCTGGCAGTCAATTTTCTTCTTCGACTGAGACTGACTGGCAATTTATTCTGGAATTAAAACAAAAAGCGCGCGGAGAAACGGCTCAGCATAAAGTGCCGGCGCAATTTTACGAACGCCGTCAATCGCTTGCTGAATGGGTGAAGGAGTTGTCGGAGCACGTTTCTAAACTGAATGAAATTCACAAACCGGTGGATGTAACAGAAAAACAGGAGCAGCCGGTCGGCTTAAACGCAGCCTTGAATCGCGGCGCGTCAAACAACAAGAAGATCCTTCATGCTGAAACCGAAATCAGAAAATCGCTGGCAATGATGCCGGAAAAGGAAATTAGAGATTTGCTTGCAGGCGAGCAGTACAAACAGCTGGTAAACGATCTTCTCTACAGCGTTAATGTTTCAGCTGCGACAAGACAGGCAGCTGCTGTTCTTCTTTCTCCGGGCTGGCAAAAGTCTCCCGAGTCAGTCCGGCAACTCGCTCTTATCGCCATCAAAGACAATAGTTTCGAGCTGCTCAAATCGACCTGCCGATACTGCACGCCGGATGTTCGCAATGGCTTTCGTCAGACGGCAGAAGCGGCTCAAGCGCAAAAAACATTCTCCATGTTCGGCAAACATCTCAACGAAGTACTTCTGTACGGCAGAGAGTCTCTCACTACTCAGCTCGGCACTGCCGAAGGATTTGCTTATGGCTGGTTCGGTCTGGCCAATAAAGAAGAAATCAAAAAATTCGTTGATAAGGCGTCACCGGAAGATCGCAATCGTTATCTCTTGGGTGAAAAGCTGAGCAATAAGAGAGATCTGGACACCGAGGAGAAGGAAGCGGTCAGTTTCTACAAAGAGGTCGATGCTGCTCTTCGCGCTGCCACCAATCCGGTCATCAATTCAAAACAATATGATTTGCTGAGAAACAAACTCATAGGTGGAGAGGATATTTATTCTGCTTTGAGAGAACTGCACAAGGACGAATATTTCGGACTGATGCGTTCAAACGATATGAAGGGCATGCGGCGTGCAATCGAGCTGCTGTCATTGAGAGACTGGAATAATTTAAGAGAAAATCCACTGCGTCTTGCCGACTTGAACGATCGACTCAAAACTTTTCTCAATCAACAAGAACATCGGGAAATCACGGGAATGCTGCGCGCTAAGATCGGCACCAAAGGAGATGGTCTTACATATGAAGAATCTCAAAAGCGAGGGCGTGTCCCAATTGAGATTGCGCTCTTGGGCGAGGATCCAGAAAAGTGGAACGCTGTTTGGAGCACTCAAAACACGAACCAGTACGAAAAATTGCAATCTATTTTGCAGATGTCACCTTTGGAAGTAAATTCATACTTGAAGGACAAAGGCACCCCGAGATATCTTGACACACTCGTTACAGCGCAGCTCACCGATGAAGCAAAACTTGTTGCTGAGCGCACACTTCGGCATGTTTTGCAGACCGGAAAAATGGAGCCTGATGAAATTAGCAAAGCATTGCTCTCAAGGCTTGCCGGCGCACCGCTGGTTGAACAGCTCCAATGTTTCGAAGCTGTACTAGCTCGTCCTGGCGTTATGTCGAGATTGAGAACTCCGCAAGATTCGGAGACGACAAAACTGCGCGCGCATCTCGATCGAATTGTTCACGATTTTGTTGATGCAACTCGCAGGCTTGATTTTAATGTGGGCACAATCGGGCGGACCAGTCATGAAGAATACAGCAGGAAAATCTTCGAGACAGGCACAATTCCGATTGATTTGAAATTACTTCTAAAGCCTGATTGCGCGATGTCCTTGAACGATCTATACAAGCTTTCGGCGGAAGAGAAAAGGGCGCTAGTTGAGGACAAGAATGGCGGCGGCAATCTGCCCCTGCAAGAAAAGGTCTTTAAGTCGCAAGAGCAAAAAGAATTTGTTCGTCTTATTTTCAACTCCAGCAAAAAAGAGCCGACGGACAGTGAGCGAATTCGCGCTGCCGTTTTAGGTTTGGCTGAGGATAAGGGCAAGCTGCTTGTGCGACTCTCTGCGATGAGTCAAAATGAGTTGAGAAAGACTGCAAAGATTTACAAGGAAGAATTCGACTCTTCATTGCCGCATGATTTGCTCATGGGCGCTAGCGGCAGACAGCGAACCCAAGCTCGTGAGTTGTTTGCCGAAGACCTTTCCGGCAAGCCGGTTCCAAAAGGTGCACATCGGGCACTAGATGCGCTCAGCGAATTTTGCAGCCGAGAGCGCATGGCAATTAGTGAACTGGCAGAGCATGAACAGGAAATTTTCGAAGAACTTTGTTTTAACTATTCATTGTGTAAAGAATTCGAGTCTCTTTGTGTTAGTAGCGGCTTTTCCAATCCCTGCAACACAGCGCCGGTGCGGGAAGCAGTACTCTTATTGGCAAATGCTTTGTCTGCTCCTTCAATCTCTTTGACGGACGGGCGTCCTGTTCGCCCTGGAACACCGCAGAAGAATAACAATTTGACACTCGTCAAGTCGATAATGGGCAGCGACTTTGACCACTCGTATTTTGCCGGTCCAAAGGACGCAAGCAGCTGCTTGCCTGCTTTACATGCATTGCAAGAGTCAGTAGCCAGCAATTTTTCCTGTTTGAGAATTGCAGAAAGAGCAATCGAGATTTTCGATCCGCCAAGGGCAAAACGTTTTCTCCAGATGATGGATGTTCTGCAAAAACGCATAACGGATATGCAGACTCGCTCGGCATTTTGGAGGCAGTTTGAGCCATTGCTCTCAAGTGATGGTGATAAAACTTTCGTATCGGACAGCAGCGAACCGGCAGCAAACGTGCTCAGTCAAGCGGATAAATTCTGGCTGGCTGAGCAAATTCTTTGCGAGAGCGCTTTTCCCAATAATGTGAAGCCTGGAATCGGCAATGACACCAACACAATAACTATTGCCTGCAATTTGCTCTGCGACAACAAACCTTCTTCGTTCGTGCATCTCATTGTTGAAGCGGCAATCTACGATCGGGTCGAAACCACTGATGGTACCATTATCAAACCGAGCGAATATGGTGCTTTCATCGATGATTTGGACATAATCGAGTTGAGAAATAAAGTTTGCTCAGATGATTATGCAGATCTTGTCGGCACTGTGGAAAGACCGGCGCGCAATCTTGCTGGAAAGATTGCTCAAACCGTCCTTTCTAACATTTACTGGCAGAGGCACGCCATAAGCATTCCCATAGTCGAAGCGGGTGGTGTTTTCAGATTAGCCTGTGCGGACGATGATAATGTGCAAGCAACGCAGTTCGGAAACGGTGAGGTGCGTTTTGTATCGACCGAGTTTGGTCATGAGCTTCGGATTTTGAAAGGCGGTCGTTTTTTAACATTGCACGAGCACATGAATGAAAGAACGCCTGTACTGGTGCCATGCAGAAATCCAAGAATCGAACCCGATTATTTACCGGACATCTACAATCAAGTTGTTGTCAATCCGAGTGGTGAACCGGAGAAGGTAGAGAAAGTACAAAAGGTAGAGAAAGTACAAAAAGAAGAGAAAACAGGAAAAGTGCATTCCAACGACAGCGAGGCAACCCGTGCTTTTTAAAACCACTGGTGCACTGGAAAGAATGCATATATTCGGCGCCTGGCGTCCGGTCTTTATTGTTAATGACTCCAGGCGTATGACGAGTGTCTGGGGCACGGAAACTTCTTTTCTTCTCCCTCACGCCGAGAGCGAGGCTGTTTTCATGGGTGTTTATTTCTCCGGAGATTGCGCTGATGAGAGTTTGGGACGCCTTCGTCTGAGCGAAGTGTACGGCAAGGCTCTCAATGTCACAGGCGACAGCAAAGAATTACGGAAGCTAATGTTGATCGCCGGTCGTCAGATGATCGGTCATTCCGAAATCCGTTTCAATAGTTTTTCCACTATAGACTTCAACGGCAAAAGAGCAGCCGTCGTTGAGCAAGAATGGCTTGCTACACGCCAAACCAGTTATCAAATAATGGTGGATACGGCCGGCGACGGCAGAATAATTTATGACTTGATTTTTGTTGCTCCCAATCATCTCTATTCAAAATTCGTAGAGCACGCAAAAGCTTCTTTTGAAACGTCGCTGTGGCGAAATCAATTTGATCCAAGAGAGCCTCTGAGATTATTGGCAGACGAAATGCAAGCCGATTAACTACGTTTCTTGAGCCTCTTGTGCGGACGTTTCCTTCTTCAAGAGATCGGCGCTGCGGTAGAGCCAGATGAGAAGCGCCATAAGGCAACAGTCGAGCACAAAGAAGCTCACTGCGATAATTTCGCCGCGAGCTTTTACTTCGGTCAAAAGATAAATGCCGAAGCTTATCAGCGGATATAGCACCATGACGCGACTCCAGACAACGAACGCAGGCGGCATTCCCGTGGTCTCGAAAAAGCTGCGCATCGGAATAATCGCTGCGATGGCGGCAAAAACTACAAGGTCATAAATATGAGTGTGCGGACTGGTTAGCAAGCAAGCCATGAGCGTTATGCCCATGGCTATTCGCACTTTAGTTTGAGAGGCACGCGCAGCATACTTAAGCCAAAAGAGTATCAGCGCCAACAAACCAAGCGCGTACACAATAGTCGATATGTTCAGGGCTTTGTCCAGATCCATGACTATGCTCAAGGGACCTCTTATGGAAACCATCCAGGTGGGAAAAACGGCCGGATCGGTCTTCTCAGTTTGGTGCAAGAGGGCAGGATAATCGACGAGCGTTTTTACTCCGAAAATTAATGCGGAGAAACCGACTAACGCAGTCACTACGGCAACTGTGCTGCCGAGCAGCCGCCAGCGACGCATAGCTACCACAGGTACCATCATGAAAATTGCATACTGAGGCTTGATGGTCATCAATGCCAGTCCGATACCGGCAGCGGTATCATTGCCGCAAAACAAGCTGTAAAGCATCAAGCCGAACGCTGCCAGAATGAAAGCGCTGTTTTGTCCGTCATTAATCAGCCATTCATAAGGATAGCTGCCCGCGACACAGAGAAGAAAAAGAGCACTGAACATGGTGGTGTAGCCGTTCTGCTTCAATAATCTCCAAAGCGATAATCCGCTTAATCCGATTCCGGCAAGACTCCAGACAATGTAAGAGACAAGCAGCGGCATCAGGGCAAACGGAGCGAGCATGGCGAAGAACCATGGCACCGATTGACCGAGCGGAATATGGTCTACGTTGGCGCTGATACCCAGGCTTTCCGTTACCGTCCGGTTATAAGCCTCGAGTTGGGTGGCGAATTGATAAATCTGGTCACGCGCGCCGGAAAGAACCGTTTTTCCGGCAGAATAGAAAGCTACGTAGTCGATAAATGAAAAAGAAGTCGGACCAGTGCGATGGAAGAAGTGCACATTGAGGGTAATCTTGAGAACGATCCTGTATAAAAACCCGATGGCGATACAAGCAACAAGGGACAAATAAGCGAAACAAATTCGGTTTCGCATCGGTTTGCTCAACATCTTTGCCTTTCCTGCCAGGGCGTTGCCTGGCTGTATCCGTTCCCCACTGCTATTATTTAGTTGATCGATAAGCAGTTGTCCATCAGGCTTGGCAACCTCCAGGCGTAATCAATCGCCGGACGCGAATATGCGCCATTAGCAAAAGTAAAAGGTTACTCGAACCGGTTTTTATGAAAGCAAATAAGTACGTCTTCTCAGGCATTTTCCTGGCATCACTTGCCACTTTGATGTACGAGCTTTTGCTCACTCGAATCTTTAGTGTCACTACCTGGTATCACTTTGCCTTCCTTGCCATCTCGATGGCAATGTTCGGTACCACCATGGGAGCGATCATCGTTTATCTGGCGCCCAACCGCTTTACTCCGGAGAATACGAGCAAATATCAAGCCTGGTCCATCTTGGCTTTTGCTATCAGTTGTATCCTGGCAATTGTTATTCATATTTCCGTGCCGGCGTTTTTGCCGCTCGATCCATCCATTGTCATAGTCGCGTCTCTATTCATAGCGATTCCATTTCTGCTAGTCGCCTTCACTTTGAGCAGCATTTGCATTTCCCTGGTCTTGACCCGCTATCCGGAACAAACGCACAAGCTATACGCCGCTGATTTCATCGGCGCCGCGGTCGGCTGCGTTTTCCTTGTCGCCAGCCTGCAATACATAGACGGCATAACCGATGTTTACCTGGTCGGATTTATCGCTACACTCTCGGCTCTCTGTTTTTCTTTCAATACTGATAGCAAGAAACTCAAGATCACTACACTTTGTGTAGCGCTCGCGACAGCGGCTTATGTGGGAACGAACGCGTACCTTGCTAATCAGGCAAAACCTGTAATAAGTCTTTCCTGGTCTAAGGGCGAAAAAGAAAAGCTCGTCTTATTCGAGAAGTGGAATTGTTTTTCTCGCATTCGTGTTTTCGGTGAGCCCGATGCCTATCGCAGACCGATGGAATTCGGCTACAGCAAATTGTTGCCGGATGTGAAAATCCGCCAGCTCTGGCTGGACATGGATGGTTGCGCCGCTGCCATTCTCTATCGTTTTACAGGAAATCTCAAAGACTTTGATTTTTTCAAATATGACATTTCGAATTTCGCCTACGAGATAGTCAAAGATGGCAATGCGCTGGTCATTGGCGTAGGCGGCGGAAAGGACATTCTGGCCGCCCTGGCACTCGGGCAGAAAACAGTCACCGGCGTGGAAATCAACAACAATACTGTTGCAACTGTTAATGGGCGTTACGGCGATTACACCGGGCACCTGGACAAAATGCCGGGCGTAAAAATTGTTTGTGATGAGGCGCGCAGTTACATAACGCGTTCAAAGGAAAAGTACGACACTATTCAAGCCACTCTTGTCGACACATGGGCCGCCAGCTCGAGCGGCGCCTTCGCACTGACGGAGAGCTCGCTTTATACAGTCGATGCCTGGCAGACCTTTCTTGATCACATCAGTGATCGCGGCATGCTGACGATGACACGTTGGTGGAGTCATTATGTGCCGTCGGAAATTTATCGACTGCTAGGTCTTGCCCACTCTGCTCTCAAACACATTGGAGTGGAGAATCCGCGTGCGCATATTGTTCTGGTTCGATTGATGAGCTCAGAACTGGGTGATTCCCTGCACGCCGAAGACGGATTGGGAACCATTCTTGTCAGCCGCAAACCTTTTACACAAGAACAGTTGGATTTGGTTGAGAAACGCTGCAAGGAATTGGGTTATGAGCTAGCCTTGAGCCCCACTGTTTCCATCGACCCCAATCTGGCTCTTTCTGCTGATGGAAAAACAGCGGAAGTGGAGAAAACTGTTCCATTCAATCTAAAGCCTTCCACTGACGATTGCCCTTTCTTTTTCCAGACTCTTAATCCAACGCAGGTATTTAACAAGTCGATATATGCCAGCGGCCGCACCGCCAACAATATCAACTCTGCAGTGGCACTGCTGCTGGTGCTCGTGACCGTGACATTCTTCACGTTCTACTGTTTCCGGTTGCCTATATTGCGCACAAAAGACAAGTCGCAGCTCAAAGGTTCGCTGCCTCTCTTTGTGTATTTCTTCTCCATCGGCATCGGTTTTATGCTGATTGAACTCTCACAAGTGCAGCGCTTTTCGATTACTCTTGGACATCCGATTTACGCGCTGGCTGTTGTTCTCTTTACCCTCTTTTTGGCTACAGGTCTGGGCAGCGTGTCATTCGCCAAACTCAAGGAAATGGCCGGTAATCGACTGCACATGCTTTTGGTCGCTGTCCTTGTAGTCACTGCGATTTTTGGGCTGGCGACACCGACATTGGTTCATGCACTCGCACCCGAGTCGACTCCGGTTCGTATCGGCGCCAGTATCGCCAGTCTCTTTCCCGTGGGCTTTGTCCTCGGTCTCGGCTTTCCTGCCGGGATGCAGTTAGGTTTCAAACACGGGGAAAAATTGACTCCCTGGCTCTGGGGAATCAATGGTGCAGCTTCAGTTTTAGGTTCGGTACTATCGGTAGTGCTTTCAATGTTCGCCGGCATTTCCGTCAGTTATTGGTGTGGATTTATTTTCTACGCAACAGCTCTTGTATGTTGCATGAAGCTGGAAAAACGCGACGCCGCTATTTGAACATTGGAAACGAATTCGAAAAGTCTCGACTTTCTTCTTCGTCGATGAAGCCGTTACTGTTTAAACCTGGTCCGTTCCATGGAAATTCCGGCATCGAAATTTCTGTGTCCGGTGCTTCTTTTACATCGAAGAAGAACGTCAAGTTTGGCTTCTTCTCAAGCAAAGGCTGCGCGATTGCTTCAGCATCACTTCGCCTTGATGGATGCAACGCGTATTCGACGTGAGTGAGGTTTGGCAGCGCCGCAAGCGACTGGGCGCACTTTGCTGTTACATTTGTCTCGCTCATTACCAGCCACGTGAGTTGCTTCATCTTCTTCAGATGACTGATCCCGGCATCTGTAAGTTTTGCATTTCCTGCGATGCTCAGTAATTTGATTGACTTACTTGTCGAAAGAACGGCTAAATCATCGTCTGTAAGACCGCAGTTGGCGATTACCAATTGTCTGAGTCTCGGCAGGGCAGCTAATTCCTTGAGTATTGATTTTGCATCCTTCATTTCACTGATAGCAAGGCATCTCAAGCGCGGCAAAATTTTGGAAGCAACCAGTTCTTTGGCATTTACTTGCGGGCAGAAAGCGATGTTCAAATAGATAAGATTCGAGTTAGGCTCCAAAAATTGCAAATCTGCGCCGCTGAATTCTGTTTTCATTACGTTCAAAATTCGCAAATTGGTAAATCGTCCGAGTTTTACGAATGAAGTCGCCTTCGCTTCTGCTTTTCCTCGAAAATCAATCATACTCAAGTCATCTTGCCGGAACCAATCCCAGAGATATGGATTGATCAAAAGAAACTTGTCGACTAAAAGACCGACCGGACGATCGGCGGGAATAGGCATTAATTTTAGATATGCCTTGTAGAGAATTTTCTCGTTGAATGTCAGTTTGCCCAGCGGTTCCAACTCGGATGGAAAACGAAAGCATCTCTTGCCGTCTTTGAGATCGGAGTAGAAATTTTTCGGAACGAAGGTTGCTGCCGGCACCGCCGCCGGTTCATTGGCAGCAGCCTTGTTTTTAGTCTCTTCATTCGGTTTTTTCAAATCATTTGTAGCAATCACTGATGCCAGGGCAAACCCACAGCCGAAGGCGAGGAGTGAAGTAAGAACGAGAGCCATGGCCTGCTCCTGCTTTCGCTTGCCTGCTGCTTTTGAAATCTCAGAGCGCGGAAGAAATTGTGTTGTCTGACCCTGTCTAGGTGAGATTGCTTGCTTCGCTCCGGCTAGCAGGGTTGCTCCCGTATCTGCATTTTTCTGGCTGAATGCAATCAGATCCGCTGCCAGGGCATTGGCATTTTGGTATCGATGATCGGGATCCTTTTCCAAAAGCTTGGCCACGATTTCTTCGAGCTCAGCGGGAAAAACGGTACCGAGCGACGCTTCTTTTAGAGACATCGGTGTTTCAGTTTGATGCTTCATCATCGTGCTCAGGGCATTTTCACCCATGAAAGGTGGTGCGCCGGTCAGCAATTCGAAGAAAACACATCCAAGAGAATAAATATCGGTTCGATAATCTACCATCGTGCCTGTGCATTGCTCAGGACTCATGTAGAGAGGGCTGCCAAAAATCTCTCCGGTCTTCGTCAGTGTCTGCTGGTTGAATTCGTCAATTCCTGTCAGTTTCGCAATTCCGAAATCGACCAGTTTTACAACGTCAACTTCTCCTTCTGCCCCTTCTTTGACGACCATGATATTCGTCGGTTTTAAGTCGCGGTGAATCACGCCCTGATCATGTGCGTATTGAACTGCAAATGCCACTTGAATCATAATTTTGACGGCGCGATCGACAGGCATAGAACCAATGTGTTTAGTGAGATCGGCAAGCGTTTCTCCGACCACCAGGTCCATGAGAATGAACGGCCGACCATCAGCAAGAAGGTCGAACTCGTGTACTTTGATCAAATTGGGATGGTCTAGTTTGCTGGCCGCTTTCGCTTCATTCTGAAAGCGTCTCCAGCTGACGTCGTTAGGTTGTTGTTTATTGAGACACTTAAGGGCAAACTGCCGCCCAAGAAATACATGGTCGACTCGGTAGACGCTGCCCACTCCCCCTTGTCCGAGCAAATCGACGATTTTGAACTTACCCAGAATCGTTTCACCGGGATGCAATGCAACGGCTGCCTGGGACGCAGAGTTAGCAGAATTGCTGTCTTCTGTCGCTTCGAAATTCATCTAATAAATCACAAAGGGTTCTTCCCTATTTTAGGTCAAAGGCCGGGGGTGGGCAAACCGGGGTTCGAACACTAAGAATTGAAACGTTCAACTGCGCTAGAAATCCCGAAATGGCCAGGGTCGCCAATTTTGCGTTTTACCGCATCCTTGGCGACCACAGCATCCCCAGTCTACACTTTGTCTATTTAGTCGTGTTCGTCAGCCCATTGGAGCAAATCACGTTGCCTTTCGTTGAATCTGTCATTAGCAGATTTCGCCGAGTTGATTTCCGAGCTGGAAACAGTGCCATCGTTATTCGTGTCGAGAGCTTTTCTGTAATCGGCGAAGAACTGCCTTAACTCTGCCAGGCGGTCACGGTCGCTCTGAGCGTCATTTGCTTTTCTCTCGCGCTCGAAGATTTCGTAGCGATTTATTTTTCCATTATTGTTTTTGTCGATTTCATCATAGTTGTTCAGCAAGACTGTTAATGCGGCTGCATCGCTTTTAGTAATGTCCTTGGCTTTCAAGCGCGTTTGGATTTCTTCGCGTGTAAGTTTGTCGTCATTGTCAGAATCAGTTCTGTCAATCAGTCCGCTCACGCCGCCTTCCGGCTTGACCACTCTCAAGTCATCCTTTTGAGCCGCGGCGAGTTTCTTGTCTTTGATGACAGCTGCGTCAGTTCCGCTTATCTCCATGGCTGGCAGGTGTTGTGCCGATGTGTCTACTCTCGTGACTTGAGCTTGAGTGAATGCCGCATGCCCTCCTTCTGCGTAGAGATTTTGAATCGATTCTCTCAGCTCTGAACCAGTAAGTGCTTGATGAACGTTTTCGCGAATTGCGTGAACTTCAGGGGTTTGAGTGAAACGCATTGCCTGGACCTCTTAGTAAGAATCTGGGGGAATGCAGCGCGGGGTGTGCTGCCTTGTGACTCTCACTTTAGGTGCCGTCCGTGATAGAGAGGCGACAGTACGGTGACAGAACTGTGACAGGTCTGAAATCGATGCAAAATCGGGCTATGAGGGAGGGTTTGGTCTCTATCTGGATGGCAATTGTTCGTTGCCCTGGACATGCAGTTTCACCGGTCCCTTCGCTCTAAATCTGGAAACGCTAATTCCGCCCTCAATGCGTTTCAACTCTAATTCCGCAGTGCCGGAGCCTGTCGACAACGACTTTATGTAGACGTTATTTATAAAGCTCGGCAAGAATGCTCCTTTTAAACTGACACTACCGCTTGCGCCATCTACATCGATTCCAGTACAGGCTTCCAGCATTTGGAATAAACATCCGCTAGCCCATGCTTGAGGCACGCACGAAACAGGATATGACACTGGTGGAGCGTTTTTCTCGCGGTAGAAACCGCAGAACAATTCAGGCAATCTACCGTCAGCGAAGGCGACTGCGGCATCGAAAAGGTTCGAAAAGATCCGGGCGGCATCTCTACGGTGATTACTGGAAGCCAGTCCGTAAGCAATCATCGCATTGTCGTGCGGCCAGATTGAACCATTATGGTAGCTGACTGGATTGTACGAGGTTTCTTTGTCAGACAGAGTCCTTACGCCCCATCCGCTGAACAACTGGTTGTCCATCAATGTTTTGCAAACCGCTTCTTTCTTATCGTCGGCAACTATTCCACTGAGGAGCAATTGACCAGGATTTGATGACACTACGTCACACTGTTTGCCGCCTGCGCAGACTGCCATCGCAAAATAGTTTTTCTCCTGCATCCAGAACTTTTCGTTGAAGTCTGCTTTGAGTTTTTCCGCGCGGGTTTCTAACTGCGCGCATTTTTCCGAATTTCCAACCAACTTATATATGATGCTTGCATCTTTTAGCGCTTTATATAGATAGCCTTGCACTTCGCAGGCGGCAATCGGAGGCTGCGCTAGCTGTCCGTTGCTGTACATCATCGAATTGCCGGAATCCTTCCAACATTGATTGGCTAAGGCTCCCTCGCCGCCATAGGTAAGAAAGCCTTTTGATGATGAGTCAAGCAAATAGGAGATAGCACGCTCTAGATTAGGTAGCAGCGAACGCACCGTCACAAAATCACCTGTATTTTGAAGATACTTGTGCAAGAGCATCACCCAAAGCGGCGTGGCATCAATCGTTCCATAATATGGATGGAAAGGGACCACCCCCTTAGTTGCCAGTTCGCCTGTGCGCAATTCGTGCATGATTTTGCCAGGGGCTTCGTCCGTTTCTTTAACAGTTTTTGTTCCTTGATAGGAAGCAAGCATCAGCAGAATTTCTTTTGCTGTTGACGGCATGAATAAAACCGTTTGCAATCCGGTAATCGCCTGATCTCGTCCAAAAGGAACTGCATACCACGGAAGACCGGCGGTCAGCGCTGTACCACCCTTGACCGGCTGGCGCAAAACATAGAGGTCTAAATATGCCTGATTCAGCATTTTGTTGAAATTATCATTGTCGGTGGAAATTTGTGCGCAGCCGGAAAACCACTTCTGAAAAGATTCGTTGGCGTGCTGCAGCCTTGCATCATAGGACCAGGTTTGACTTTCTTTTTCCATCACGCTCGATGCGCTTGTCAGAGACGTGATTGTCAATTCGAAGGTTCTTGATTGTCCAGGCGCAAGCTGAATTCGCCAGTTGAAACCACCTGGCGACATAACTGCATCAGGCTGAGAGGAAACTTTCAATTCGGTGTATGACGAATCAGTCTTGTAACCGTAGCGAAGGTAAGCACCGATTGTGGTGTCAATCGCTCGAGGCTTTTCTTTTGATTGAAAGCCGCGCACTTCGAACATGTCTTTGAAATCCGCACCGGTGCAAATTGCTGCAGCAACTTCAATGTCATTTCCTGAGTAGTTGGTAATCGTCACTCGTTCGCTGACACCCTGATACATAGCCACTTCGCGTCGCAGAACGATTGATCGATCGGCGTCTTTCTTTTGCCGGCGAATTCCGTAAACAAAAGTACCGGAAAAGCCTTTGATGTCTTTGGAAAGCAATTCAGGTGCTTGTCCGTTGATGACATAGCGCAACTTGCTCAATGTCCGCGTATCATCGCGATAGAGACCATAAGCTGAGTTATTCCCTCCCGGGATCATTCCGGTTTCATCGAGAACGTACATAAGCGCGTCGTGTTTCATCACAATGCGCGGCTCGCTTAAAGGATCGAGAGTTTTTTCTGGATCTTTTCCGCAAGCGCTTGCCTGCGATGTTTTGGCCGATTCCTCGGAAAAACACGGAAGTGTCGCTTGCGACCAAAAAATAATCTGGGACAGAATGACGAATAGGAGAAACTTGCAGGCAGCTGTGCGTTCGTCAGCTTGCATACTTCTCGACTCAAGCAAGAGGTATCGTAAATTTGAAATCACTGCCTTTACCAACCTTGCTCTCCGCCCAAATCTTCCCACCGTGTAATTGAACAAAAGCTCGACAAATTGCTAATCCCAACCCAGAGCCTTTCTCTGTACTTTCCGGACGTCTTTCCACCTGTTGGAATTTTTCGAATATGTGCTCCAATTTGTCTTCCGGAATTCCTTCACCCTCATCCTTTACTGAGATTGTGGCGAATGAGATGCCTTGTTCCTCGCTTTTTTCCGCAGAAAGGGTTACTTTTCCTCCCTGCGCCGAGAATTTGACGGCGTTGCCGACAAGGTTATTGAGTATACGATCAATTCTTTCTTCATCTGCCATGACCAGCAAATCTGTTTCAATATAGTCCAGCTTGACACCTTTTGATTCAGCAAAAACCGACATACTGGATACGCACGCATCGAAGCATTCGTTAAGTGATACCTTGGCTTTTTCCAAACTCATTTGCCCGCTGTCGGCTTTTTCGACATCAAGCAAATCGTTGACCAGAGTAAGTAACCGATCGACGTTGCGCCCGCCTGCATTGACGAAATCAGTTCCTTTCTGATCGAGACTGCCATGTTTGCCAGTTTCTAAAAACGTAAAAATATGACGAAGGGTGGAAAGTGGTGTGCGCAGGTCATGCGTGACCATTGCCATGACTTCTTGCTTCAACATCTCTGCTTTGCGTCTTTCAGTAATGTCGTGGATGACGCAAAAGATAGCATCTTCTTCTTTTGAAAAATGCGCCGAAAGCAGAACGTGGACTACCGTTCCATCCGCCTTTTTCATCTTCAATTCGATTGGATTGGTATCACCTTCAGTTTTTAGATCCGAGAGAAGTTTTAAGACAGTTTCTCGACTTTCTGCAACGTAATCAGCAAAGTGAGTCCCCAAAAGAGTTTCAGGTGAATGACCCAGAACAGCGTGGCTGGCTGGATTTACAGCTGAAAATTTGCCTCCTGAATCCACCGAGCAGATAAAGTCGCGAGCGTTATCGATTATTGCCCGCTCTTTCTTGGCTGCCTCTTTCATCGTCTGGGCCATGTCGTGAAACGTTTTGTCGACAGTTGCAATCTCGTCGGTGCCATCGAGAGGGGCATGCAACGGCACATCAGAAGCTAATCTGTAGCTGTTTTCGTTGAGCACCGTCAAGCGCTGTGCAATGGTTTTTGTCAAATAGAACGCAGCCGATATCGCCAGAACCGTGTTGACTACGGCAAGCAGGATCATCACTTGTTTCATCATGTCTCTTAATCTGGCTTGTTCCTGAGCATCCACTTCCGCCAGGTGTTTTTGCTCCATGGCGCGGTCCGCCAGCCCACCACCAAGAATATCTTTCACCTCATGTCGCACCTCTTTCCACAATTGCTTGCGCAGTTTTTGAACATGATCGGGACCTTCCTCCGGAAGTTCTTCCAGCCTGCGGATTAGTGAAAATGTTTTATATGCAGCTCGCTCTGAGAGCGTTACCGAATCGTAGAGCTTCGGATCGTGCTGCACCATTTCCTTTAGCTGCTTGTAGTGCAGCGTTTGCCGGTCGTGCAACACCATAAAATGCGCATCTCGCGTTGAGACAATTCTGTGTGCCTTGTCCTGTCCAAACTCGGCTACGTACTCGTAAACGTCTTGCGAGAGCACATTAATTGCGTCCGATATCTTTTTTGCTTGAATAGATTCTTTGAGCAGGACCTCAGCTTCATTTTCCAGTTTTGCGATGGTGATAAGCGTAATCAGCTGCAGTACAAGCGGGACCAGGACCAGACCAAGCACTTTTGCCGATAGTGATAATCGCGGACGTCGCATTTAAAGTGAAATAGATCACTGAGGGTATACTGACTATGTACCATTGTCTTTACATGCTTAACGATGGCAAAGATACTCCTTGTCGAAGATGATCGCGATCTCTCCATGATGGTGAAAGCCGGATTGGAAGGCGAAAGGCACGTGGTGGAAACGGCTTTTGACGGAAATGAGGCGGTGCACCTCGTCCAAACCGAGGATTACGACCTTGTTGTTTTGGACTGGCAATTGCCGGAACTGTCAGGCATTGATGTTTTGAAAAAGATCAGGCAGATGAGCAAGCCTGTCTCTGTAATCATGCTCACCGGCAGGTCGGGCATCGATCACAAAGAAGAGGGTATGGACACCGGCGCCGATGATTATCTGACCAAGCCATTTGATATGCGAGAACTGCACGCGCGCTTGCGGGCATTGCTGAGAAGGCCGGGCGGTGCTGCTGGTATCACCGGCAATACACTGCAAATTGGTGATCTAGAACTGGATCCGGTCAAATACAAGCTGACAAGAGGAAGCAAGGACATTCACCTGACACCTAAAGATTTCGCTCTGCTCGAATTTTTCATGCGTAATCCCGACCATGTGTTTTCAGTTCAGACAATTCTTTCCAGAGTCTGGAGCTACGAG
>PNKB01000049.1 GCA_013997645.1 Cyanobacteria bacterium PR.3.49 | reverse complement strand
AACCGGAAGCCTTGAGACAATGTTGCAGCAAAAACTTCAACAGCCAGATAACCGACAACCTGAACGATCTAATCGCCGGCATGACCAGCCAGAACGCACAGGAGCGACCAACCGCGGCAGAGGCGCTGAAAACGCTCGCACTGCTCGGGATTTACAGAGAGAGCCAGGACAAAGAAGAACTGTTGGAAATAGAAAATTGAATTACAAAGAACCGGATTCTTACCATCACGACCGCTACGATGAGACTCTCGTCCTTCTCAATGAAGGCAGCTCCACATCGATGCTTGCACTTACCTGGAGAAAGAAAGGCTTTCCATTTCTTAGATCTCTTTTCCTGCGCACATCCGCGATCATATTCTTGATGGCGTTTTGCTTTTTCGTTTTTCCGTGGCTGGCGCAAAAAGTCTTCAGTGGAACAGAAGTGGTCATGTTTTTGCTTTCACTGCCCATAGTAGCACTGGTTATGAATTTGCTTTTGCTGTTGAAGCCGCTGTTTGACTGCTTTCACGGTCCGCAATCCCTTTTCCTTTGTGCGTCCGTTGCATTGCTTTTCTTTGCCGCAGTCAAGGTTTTCAAACTGAAGCTGATCAGTTTTGGGCAGGTCACTGCCAGTGTCAACAAGAAAGAAATTACAGTGACGAGAAACTGGTTCAATCTTTTCTACAGTCAAACAAAAATCAGATGGTACGAATTAGCATTGGTTTCACTGCAAAACGCATCAGGAAACGAAGGTCAAGAACTTATTTCCTTTTTGTCTAAGGATGGACAAACAGAAACAATCGATGCCGCCTGCCTCAACGAGGAAAGGCTGAGGGCCAATCTGATTGGCTTCATCAAGAGATTTGCTCCGCATGCGCTCTCCAGCGAGCTGGAAGCAAGAAGTCTCATAAGTGAAACAAGCAGTTATGCGGATATCTGGATGGATACACTGCATCAGAGGCAGTTTCGCAAGCGAGTGGACGAATTGGAGCAAGGCGCATCTTTATCCAACGAACGATTTACTGTTGTGCGAAAATTGGGCTCGGGCGGGCAGGGAACCGCCTATTTAGCAACGGTGCAATACATCTGCGACCGCTTTCTCAATGAAAGCGAAAACAGTGACGTGGAGATGGTCGTGCTCAAAGAATTCATTCTCCCCGGCTTCGAAAATCCAGCCTTGCTAACGGAAATCGTTGCTCGCATACAACACGAGGCCCTGCTTTTAAAATCTTTGAATCACAGGCAGATCGTACGCGTCATCGATGCTTTCATCGATGACCTGAGGGGGTATCTGGTAATCGAGCACGTAGAGGGCACTTCCTTGCGAGAACGCGTCTTGCAAAATGGACCATTATTGGAAAGTGAAACGGTTGAATTAGCAAAACAAATGTGTTCGATTCTCGAGTATCTGCACGGACATGCACCACAGGTAGTGCATAGAGATTTCACACCGGACAATTTGATTATCGACTACAAAGGCAATCTGAAACTAATAGATTTCAACCTGGCTAAAGTACCCAATTTGACGGACTCTGCCCTCTGCGCCGGCAAGCCGCCCTATATGGCGCCCGAGCAAGTCAGAGGATGCCCGGAACCCGCCAGCGATTTTTACTCCATGGGTGCGCTGCTCCACTTTCTTCTCACAGGCGAAGATCCCGAACCACTTTCGGTGTGTTCTCCCAGACAAAGCAATGACGCTGTTTCGCCCTCTTTCAATTACCTGATCGAACGACTGACCTGCCAGGAAACCGAATTGCGCATCAATACAGCCTCACAAGTGCGCAAACTTCTCACCATTCAAGGTTCTGTGCACGCCGCTTGACAGTCCGCCCCCGGGGATTATGGTTGCGGTTTGAAGTCTATGCCACAATAGACTCGGTTAGTTATTGGTTCTACCTGTTGTTTTTTTAGTATCGCCTCGTCAGGAGTCAACGCCATCGGTCCGTTTACAAGATCAGTCGCCCTGTCTCTTTCTGTCGTATTCGGCTTCTTTGCTTCCGGGCTCGATATCGGTCAGAAGGCTCTTTGCTATCCCGGCGAGGATGGCGAAGTGCGGAGCACTGCACGCCTGCAGGCTCAATCTGTGCTGACCTGGTGGTCGCATGATGCCACAGGCTACCATCCGGCACTCGGCTTGCTGCTTGAAAATTCCAGCTCGCGAGATTTATCCGGCACACTAATTCGTTTTCAGGGACGTTTTCTCGATTTGCGCAACGGCTACACGCAGGTAGCCAGAGAAGAATTCGATGGCGAGTTTCACCGTAATCAACAGCGCTTTATCAAATTGCGCGGACCAACTCCATATGAACTTCCGATCGACAAAGATCAATGGCCGCGCATTGAGTGCAAAGTCATGTGCCGCGTCGGCTCGGTCGGCGACGAATCCACTCAAGATCTGGTTGTATCGCGCATAGACAAAATCACCATGACCGATGAAGAGGCCATGGAAAAACTCAGACAGGATCAAGGGCGCCGCGTGATCAGAGCGGGGACGCCAAATGAATCGGGCAGAAGACCCAGAGAATCAAGAGAATCCCGAGAGACAAAGCGCGAACCGGTGAAGCCTCTGGTGGCCACGGCCGGCTCGCTCAATCGCGAAAAAAACGGAAATGGCAAACCTGCACCGGTGACGGCGACAGCCCAGCCGCGCGGCGGGTTGAATCGCCTGCTCTCTCAGGGAAATTTTGCCGGACTGGGCGACGACTTTTTTGCTTTCGAACAAGCCTTCAAAAGACCAAGGGACACGGATGCCCGCGACCCGAGTTGGACGTGGGCGCGTTTTGTGCCGGATGCCGACGGTGTTGAAATAATCGTCGGCTCAAAAGGGCGTACTGGAAAGGCGGACATTATTGTCGCGGTGATACCTTCATTTCTTGTCAGTCAGGAATCGCAAGTCGTCACCATGGCACAGCTTCTCTACAAGAAGCATAAAACCGACAAACTTCGCGGACCGCAGATGTCAGTGCGCTATCTGCCTTCCGGTCGCGCGCAGGTAGGCACTCTGTCCGGCACCGGTTGCCGTGGCGCAATTTTCTACCCGAGAGGCACGGTCGGCCATGACAGCAACTATCTGATCCAGCTGTCCAGGCTGCCCGAAGATCTGGACAATCTGCTCAGCGCTCAAACGAAGCGAGTGCCCATGTTGCAAGTCTATGCACCATTTGCGGGCATCGATACTTCCAACTGAAAGCGGAAGCAAATGTCCAACTAAAAGACTTTAACTGATCAATAAATAAAGTCTTTTGCAACATATTCAAATAATCGCCACTTGAGATCCTATAATCTCGGACGGACGTTTGATAGGGAATTGCTCTTTCTTTCATTGAAAGAGTTCGAACCAACAAACCGCCGCCCATGCCCGAAAAGCCGTTTTCATAAATGTCGCCTCTTCAAATAGGAGCGCCCGGAAATCGTATGACAGTAAAATTGCCTGTAAGACCAGACAAACTTGTTTCGGGCTCGGAATCAAATTTGCATACAACTCAATCGGTACCCCCAGGTCCACACCAGAAAAAGTCGTTATTCGACACCATTCCCTTGCCGCTCGTAATGTTTTTGGCAAAGCCGTATCTGGCTGGACAAACATCCTCAGCCGCCATCTCCAAAGCGCACGACCTTTTTCAGTCGAGAAAGTTCACCGGCACGCTCGACATTCTCGGCGAAGATGCCACGACAGTCGAAGACTGCGAGCGCTATGTCACAACCTATATGAGTTTGATTGACGAGGTGACGGCCAGTCAGCTGCACACGTCAAACAGAAAAGAACGTCTGACCATTTCGATGAAGCCTTCCATGTTCAGCACTTGCGCACCGGCTCACGGTGCCGAAAGCGAAAAGGCTTTGGAAGCCGCTTTCGACCGGATCAATAAAATTGTCGACTATGCTTTCCAGCGCGGCGTCGATATGACGCTCGAGGCTGAAGATCATCGCTGGACGAATTTCCATCTCGAATCTTATTTCGCGCTTTATAAAGCCGGATACAAAAATCTCGGCACCGTCATTCAGTCGCGCATGTTCCGCACGGAAAAGGACATCGCGCGTTTTGAAGAAGGCATGCGCGTGCGCATGGTGATCGGCATCTATCAAGAGCCGCCGGCGATTGCCCATACCGAAAAGCCGGTCATGAAAGAACTGGCTGTGCGCTATAGCCGCGAACTCGCTCACCAAGGCGTCTATGTCGAACTGGCTTCGCATGACACCAAGTGCGTCGAAAATTTCGTGAATAAGGTTGTTCTGCCTCTAAAATTGAAGTCGTCGCAATTCGAATTTCAATTCTTGCTCGGCGTCCCGCGAGCCAAACTGCAAGATGGCTTGGTGAACGGATCGTATTTCAGTGAATTGTCGCAATCGCTTTCGGGCGAAGAGGAAAAACACGCGCTCATGCTCGCGCAAACCGGAGCAATCGTGCGCATGTATCTGCCTTACGGCAAAGACAAAGTGGCCGGACCTTATTGCCGACGCCGCCTGAAAAACAATCCGAACATGATCGCCTACGGCATCAAGAACGTGCTCGGCTTGCAGTCATAGATCAAATTATTTGGCTGCGCAATTGCACGCGGCGATCGAATTCTTGGCGCGCGGCTTTGCGTACCCAGCGATCATAGTCTACGCAGAGAGACTCGAGCGAATCATCAGGTATGCAGCGATTGTCTGCCGCAACCAGTCTTATATACGCATCTTCATCGCGGGAGAGAATTCTCAATGCCACCATCGGTGCGAATCCGTTGGCTGCAACTTGCGCTCGCACGCGCGCATCGCAATCTTGAGCCAGTCGAGTCAGCGTTTTGGGTGAAGTCGAGTGATTGCCTGCCACTCTCATTCTGACGTCGACAAGCTCGTCGCAAGCCAACTGGTTGAGCGCGTCATCGGGCGCGTTGGTATCCTGGGCAACGACCATGCGGACATATTTATTGCTGTCGGCTGAAAGCGCACTGAGCATTTCTTCAGCCAAAGGAGAGCGGCTGCGTTTTACACGGCGCACATAGACCGACTTGTCTCCTGTCAGATATCCAAGAACGGCGCTTCGTGTCGCTGCCGAATCCCAAACGACGCGATTGTCGGCAACGGCTTGCCGCACTTCGACATGCGGATCGCGAGCCAATTTTTCCAAAGTAGCCAGAGGAGTCGATGGATTGCGCGCCACCCACAATCGTACTTCTTCGTTGAGGTCGCTGCTCAAAGCGTCGAGCACTTCTTTGCCCGCATCCTCCGAGCGAGCGCAAAGTATGCGGATATCCTTGTCGCTGTCGGATGACAGTTTGTCAACGATTCGCGATGTACGCGACGGATTCAAAATGAGCATTACTTTGATCAGGCGATCGGAATCTTCACTCAGCCGGTTTAAGGTTTCAGGGCTGCAACCTGGATTGGAAGCCAGATTTCGGCGGATGTACAAGTCAGACTCGCTCGACAATCTATACAACGTATCTTGATCGACTGTCGCATTGGACGAAAGCAATTGCTTTACCGATGTCTGTCTGTCCTGCGAAAGACGCTCGGCAGCAGGCTTCGGCAATGATGCGTTCATGGCCACGGCGCGTCTGACTACCAGACTGTCATCTCGAGCCAATGCATTGAGCAAATGCGGATCAGCCATGGGATGCATGGAGACTGCTTCTCGAATAGACGACTCCGAGTCGGCTGCCAGAGTGTGCAGCGCCGGCACGGGTGAAAGCGGATGTTTTGCCACTTCCAAGCGGACAGAGACTTCGACGTCATAGGCCAGAAGCACCAGCAATTCAGGTGGCGTGCTCAAATTCGCTGCTACCGTCTTGCGAATTTTGACGACACGATCTTGAGCGAGGCGAGCCAGAGCTTCAGCATCGCAGCTGGGATTGCCGGCAACCGCTTCGCGCACGGTGACTTCGGGATCGCTGGAGAGATATCTGGCATTTTCGGCAGACAAAGTCCACCAGCGAGCGGCTGCTCGCCTGGATGCAATGCCGCCTGCCAGTGCGACCCGCCAGCTCTCATAGCTTTCGACCTTTTGGCAATCGGCATTGGCAGCGTTCAAATCGGTATTGGCATTGAGCCCGGCGATTTTCTCCTTGGCTCTTTCTTTGCGTTTTGCCTTGATCTCCTCAGCCAGAAAGTCCGGATCAACATCACGGATTGAATCCGTTTCGTCCGAGCGCTTCGGCAATTTGTTCAAAGGTCCCACATATACGGTGTCTTCGGGCAGCTCATCTCCCGTGGTCAAAGGCGGCAGCCCGCGGGCGCGCCAAAGCAGGAAATTCCCCACGGACTTGCTGTTGGGCGAGGCGGTATTGACCGTCGGCTCGCTGCCTGGCGGCGGGGAGGAAAAAAGCGGCGGCGGTCCGCAATCAGGCTGAGCCTGAGCGGAAGGTTGCGTACCTGCTGCGTTTGCAGCAGACGCACTGGTCGCTTTGAAGAGACCGACCACTTTCGGTATCTCGGCGACACACTGATTTGAATCCGAATCAGTCATTGCGACTTCGGAATTAAGAGATTCCCCAGGAGACTCCAAATCGGGTACTCGTTTCATAGGTATTCTTTTTATACGTTTATACGGAAGCCCAAGCATAGTGATTGTCAAACATTCATCCTGACAAGTCACTGGGAGAAATACTTAGAAGGATGCACTCTTAAGCGTTGTTAATGTTGCCCGACCGCAACCGTGGCAAAGCCCTCAATCATTTGTCTGACCTGGCTTTTCGGGTTCAGATGGCTGACTTTTATCTGGGCGTCGGGAACTCCCTGGGCAACCAATTCCTTTCTAAGGCGCTCATAAGACTCAAAAGGAAGGCTGACTACTTTTATGGCTGACAGGCGATGCGAATCGCGTTTGGCCTCGTATTCAATATTGAGTCGTGAGAGATGCCGGTCGAAAGCTTCGCCCAGTGCATTCTCGTTTTGAACGGGCGTACCGTCGAATTCCAGATACAGCTCGTAATGAGGCTCCGGGCGAAATACGGGAATGAGGGTGAAGAAGCGAGCGCGAAAGTTCAGCTCTTTCTGGGTGGCAAGCATCGCTTCGGTAACCTGCGATTCGGTCAGTTTTTCGCCGGTGAAAGAGGAGATATTGCCGCCTTTGTGGAGAAATTCAATGAGAGGGGTCCGGTTATGCCAGCCGACAACTTTGACTATATCGTTGATGTGATAACGATATAGCCCGCCGGAAGTAGTAAATAGAATGTAGTACTCACGCCCTTCTTCAAGTTCATGGGCAAATAATGCTTTTTTATTGCCGGCTTCCCAATCTTCAACAGCAACAAATTCGAAGAAGTGCGAACGAATTGAAAGTGCCTGCTTCTCGCCGCCGAGGTTGACAGTGCCGCGTCCTTCGCTGGCACCATATGTAATGTCAGACACCGGTGTGGAGCCGAAATACTGAGGCAGATCTTGCAGGTAGAAGGCAGCAGCAGCCTTGGTCCAGCAGGAAATCAATGAAAGATTGGGCCAGATGTTTTCAGCCTTGAACATACCGGACTCGAGCAATGCCGAAAGAGCGCGGGCCCGCTCGGGATTTGGTTTGAGAAACGGTTTGACGGCGGTGAGAACTTCCGGCGGCAGAGCTTGCGGCGGGTTAATCGCACCATCGGCGATATCACGAATGAGAGAATCGGCATACATCTCCAGGCGTTTTCCCAGCATGACGATGGTGCTGGGATTGAGCGTGTAGATGACCGTCACCGGCAAAACCAGCGCCAGACGCAGCAGCGTGTAATAGCGGCTGTCGTAATGGCGGATGATGAATACTTCGTAGGGTATAGGAGAGATAAACCGCTTAATTAGCTTCGGCTCTTCCATATATAGGCGGCCCGAAATCGCGCCATAAGGAATGTCTCCCGCGGTACGTCCTTCCTCGGCGGGCGAAAAGACCGAAAGAGCAATACCCTTGGTGAGGTTGGGATGTCCTTTCAGAAGATTGAATCCGGAAACTACCGAAGCTCGCCGAAATTCCTTTATGTAGGATCGGGTCACAGGGATCATCTTGCGCTCGCCGGCCGTTCCGCTGGTTGTGGCAAACATGAACGGGTCTTCGGTTGTGAGCTGATTTTTCTCTCCGGCAGCGGCCCGATTGATATATTCGCTTAGCGAATCATAATCATTAATTGGCACTGCATTTTGAAAATCTCTGGCTGTTTGAATTGTGCCAAAACCGTGTTTCTTGCCGAAAGCGCTGCCGGCATTGCGCGCCACTATATCCAGTAAATGGCGGCTCTGAGCGGCTTCGGGACTGAGCGAATCGATATCGAATCGGCTCACTTCGCGCTTGCCGAGCTCAAAAAATGTTTTGTACAAAAGCGGTCTTAGCATGATCGTAGCCTGCTGGAAAGCAGGGCAAGTCTAGCACTATACTTGCTCGGTTATAAAACCGGTCGGCGCACGGCCTCGCCATTACAAAGAAAATCGAACATGATTTTAGTCACGCTCCTCTGCCTCATAACCCTTGTCGCGCTTGTCGTTCAGACAAAAGCTTTCAACCAGCTTTTCGCGTACGTGGAAAAAGAGTTGAAGGAAGAACCGGCTGATTACTTGCCGCAAATTTCCGTGATTCTGCCCTGCAAGGGACTGGACCCGGGCTTCAGGGACAATTTGAAAAAACTTCTCGAGCAAGACTACGTCAAAGACGGCAAGGCTCAATTCGAAGTAATTTTTACCGTCGCCTCCGAAGATGACCCTGCTTACAAGGCTATAGACGAAGTTCGCAAGTCTATAGATAAAGTCGAGACTAAATTGGTGGTGGCTGGAGTGAACAGCCAGCGCGGACAGAAGATCAATAATCAGCTGGCGGCCCTGAAGATGATTTCGCCCCATTCTGAAGCAATCGTCTTTGTAGATTCAGACGTCATCGCTAGAAACAACATGCTGCGCTATTTAGTGGCGCCGTTGAATCAGCCGGGAGTTGGGGCGACGACCGGATATCGTTTTTACATACCATTCAAAGGTGACTGGCCTTCGGTCCTGCGTTCTATGTGGAATCGAGTCACGGCCTGGGAAATGGCTAATGAGAAATTCGCCTTCGCCTGGGGCGGAGCCATGGCTATCAGAAGAGAAATCTTTGAAAAGGCTCGCGTGGCCGAAAGCTGGGACCGGGCAGCCGACGATGATCTGTCCTTAACTACCAGTGTCAAAGCGCTTGGCTTGAAGGTGCGCTTTGTGCCGCAATGCCTTGTCGCCAGCCATGGAGACGGCTCTTTAGAGGAGATTGTCGAGTGGACTAACAGACAACTCATATTAACTAAGGTTTACTACCCGCAATTGTGGATGCGCGCAATTCAAAGAGCGGTTCTGCTGTCTTTCTGGCTGATTGCCGTGCTTTTCTCGACCGCGGCCTTTGCCCTGACCGGCAATACGGAATGGCTTCTCTCGCTTGCAGCCGGGCTGACCTTGATTCCTGTGGAGCTCTATTTCCTTGTAAAAGCGCAGGGGCTCTGGAAACGCGTGCTTCTCGCCAATTTGCCGGCCACCGCCAGCCAGGAGGAGAAGGAGCTGCACTCGGCTTTCGACAAGACTCTTTTGCGCAGCATCAAAGCAATCCCTTTGGCCCACCTGATCTTGCCCTGGATGACTCTTTACTCAGTCCTTACAAACCGTATCAAATGGCGCGGTGTGCTGTACGAGCTGAAGAGTCCGACCGAAACGGTAGTCGTTTAGCGGCATTTGTAGCCCCCGGTGCATATGCAATGAGAAGTTGCGGGCTTTGTTGTTAAAACCTGTCCAATGGCGAAGCCTTTCTCCCCTTATATACTTCTCCATAACCTACTCTGGCCTGAGTCTGGTCTGTGATTGGCTTTTGCCGGTTTTTGTAAGGTCACCTCCGCCCCAAACAGTTTGAGTTTGTCTGGAGGCGAGTGTTTCTAAGGGACGAGAGTGCACCCCACCGTCCTAATTCTGCCGAGGCATTTGGTACATGTCGAGTTTTGGAATCATTGCTCTGACCCCGGTTTCTTTTGCCGGCGACAAGGAAGCAATCGTAACCAGACCAGAAGAAGCTGGAACGGCTAAGGCTAACCCGCATTACGCCGTAGCGTTCGCCGCCAAAGTTGCCGGCGAAGCCGGGCTGATCAATTTGGAGCTGCACGAACTTACCGACGAGAAAGTCGCTCAAGATGTCACCGCAGCCGTAATTCAACTGTCCCGCAAACAAGGCGGGCGTTATGGTATCAAATACAGTGCCAGACAAAGTGCCGAGGCTCTGGGCATTCTCATGCAGGCGGCTAGAGGCAAAGACGGGGCTCAAAATCTGGGCGCCCCCCTGGTCATCATCAGCAGCGACATCTCAGGCAGCCGGGAAAGTTTGATCGAAGCCGTCAATGACGCACGTTCTTTGGGTGCCACCGTGATGGTCGAAGTGACCACGCTCAAAGAAGCATTTGCCGCCCGAGATCTGGGCATCGATGGACTGGTTGCTAAAGGCAGCGAAGCCGGAGGCGTCACCTCCGAAACCACAGCTTTCGTTCTTCTGCAAGAAATCACCAAGATGACGGCAGTGCCGGTCTGGGTGCACGGCGGTGTCGGTCTCTATTCGGCAGCCGCTTGTCTGGCAGCCGGTGCGCGCGGTGTCGTGCTCGACTCGCAATTGCTTCTTTCACGCGAATCGGCCCTGTCCGCAGAGCTGAAACAGCGCATTGCCACCATGGACGGTACCGAAATTACCAGCATTGCTGCTGCAGGCGGAAAGAAAGTCCGTGTTTTTGCCCGTCAGGGTCACCCGATAAGCGAAGAAAACATCGCCTTGAATTCCCTGAGCGACCTGGGTGCATATCTTCCGGCACCGGGACGTAAATTTGAAAGAGAGACGAAGCGCGAAGACATGCTTTTGGCAGTCGGTCAGGATATCGCCCTGGCCAAACAACTGGCGGAAAAATATGTCTGCGTCTCGGGCATCATCGAAGGCATCAAAGAATCTGCCGAAAGACTGACACTGCTTGCCCGCGAGCAGAATGCCTTCAAAGCCAACGGCGCCATTGCCGAATCGCATAAGACTCAATACCCGATCGTTCAAGGCGCGATGACACGCGTCAGCGATACTGCCGAATTCGCGCTCAAAGTAGCAGAAGGCGGCGGATTGCCTTTCCTGGCTCTGGCCCTTATGCGCGGCGACGAAGCTGAAGCGCTGGTTGCCAGAACAAAAGAATTGCTGGGCGACAAACAGTGGGGTGTTGGTGTTCTTGGTTTTGTACCGCAAGAACTCAGACAAGAACAGTTTGCCGTCATCAACAGGCACAAACCGCCTTTTGCCCTGATTGCCGGCGGCAGGCCCGACCAGGCAAAAGCTCTCGAAGACACGGGCATTGCCACATATCTGCACGTTCCATCACCGATCTTGCTTTCTTCATTCATCGAGATGGGTGCTCGCCGATTTATCTTCGAAGGCCGAGAATGCGGCGGTCACGTGGGACCGCGCTCCAGTTTTGTTCTTTGGGAACAAATGGTGGACATTCTTTCAAATGTTTCTCTGCCAAAAGCTGAAATTGCCAAATTACACATACTTATGGCAGGCGGAATTCATGACGGTCTCTCGGCCGCTATGGTGGCGGCGATGACCGCACCGCTCACAGAGCGCGGCATGAAAGTGGGCGTTTTAATTGGAACGGCTTATCTTTTCACCAAAGAAGCAGTAGAAACCGGCGCCATTGTCGAAAAATTCCAGGAAGCAGCACTGGACTGCAAAGAAACAGTCTTGCTGGAAACCGGACCCGGTCATGCAATTCGCTGCATCAATTCCCCTTACAAACGTGCTTTCGACGACAAACGCGTCGAGCTTGTTCTGGCCAACAAAACTAAAGAAGAAGTGCGCGAAGAACTCGAATTGATGAATTTGGGCAGACTGCGCATTGCCAGCAAAGGTGTCACTCGTCCCAGTGAAAAATCGGCCAGCCGCGAATCGGTTTTGTCCGAGCTGAACAACTCCAATGCCTCTGAAAATGAAGGCGCCGCCAAAAAGCTTGTTGATGTTTCCAAAGACGAACAGTGGCAAGACGGCATGTACATGATCGGGCAAATTGCCTCCATGCACGAGCGAGTCATCACCATTGAAGAGTTGCATCAATCAGTGTCGCAAGGCAGTCTGGAAGTGCTCAATATGTTCGCCGCGCCGGACAAAAAAGCTGAAGGCACCGCCGAAAAAATCGCTGCCGCAGCAATACAAACGCGAGAAAGACCGCGCCGCGACGGCTGGGACAATATCGCCATCGTCGGCATGTCCTGCATGTTCCCGAAAGCAAATGACCTGTCCGAATACTGGCAGAACATACTCGACAAAGTCGATGCCATTGAAGAAGTGCCCGCAGAGCAGTGGGACTGGCGTAATTATTATGACGAAGATCCGCTGGCTCGCGATCGAATTTATTCCAAGTGGGGCGGCTTCCTGAAGGCAATCACCTTCGATCCGACCAAGTACGGCATACCGCCCAGCAGCCTCACATCCATCGATCCCATGCAGCTCATGCTTCTGGAAATCACAGAGCGGGCGCTGGAAGATGCAGGCTATAAGAGCCGCAGTTTCGGCAGAAAGAAAACTTCAGTCATTCTGGCCAATGCCGGACACGGTCCTGTAACGGCGCTTATGTCCTTGCGCTCGATGCTGGGCTGGAAACTGGCGCATCTCGACGACGCGGCCAAGAATCAGATTGCCGATACACTGCCCGAATGGACCGAAGATTCTTTTGCCGGTTACTTGGGCAACGTTGCGGCCGGTCGCGTCGCCAACCGTTTCGATCTGGGTGGAGTCAACTTCTCCATCGACGCTGCTTGCGCATCTTCACTGGCGGCGCTGTACACTTCGGTTCAAGAATTGAGAGCCGGCACCAGCGATGTTGTTTTCCTGGCCGCGGCCGATACACACAACCAACCGGGTGACTATCTCAGTTTCAGCAAAACGCATGCCTTCTCCAGGCAGGGACGCTGCCGCACTTTTGACGCCACTGCCGATGGTATCGTCATCAGCGAAGGCGTGGCCATGCTCGTGCTCAAGAGACAAGAAGATGCCGAGCGCGACGGGGACAGAATTTATGCAGTCATCAAAGGTGTGGGCGGCTCCAGCGATGGACGCGATCTCAGCCTGACAGCGCCCAGACCGGAAGGTCAAATGCTCGCTCTGAAGCGCGCCTATGAAGATGCAGGCGTCAGCCCGTCTTCTGTAGAACTTGTGGAAGCACACGGCACAGGAACTGTGGCCGGTGATAAAGCAGAAATCGAAGCTTTGAAAAACGTCTTCGAACAATCCGGTGCTGAAAAACGCAGTTGTGCAGTCGGCTCGGTCAAAACCATGATCGGGCACACAAAAGCGGCTGCCGGTCTGGCATCCATGATCAAGATTGCCAAAGCCCTGCATCACAAAGTGCTGCCGCCAACCATCGGTGTCAGCGTTCCTAATCCGACCTGTGATTTCGAGAACAGTCCTTTCTATATCAACAGCGAAGTGCGCCCCTGGATTCACGCCGACAGCGAATCAGGCGAAGAAAAGCAACAACGTCGCGCCGGTGTGAGCGCTTTCGGATTCGGCGGCACCAATTTCCACTGCGTGCTCGAAGAATACGAACCAGCCTGCGCCGTCAAAGAAGAGCCTCCCACGGCGGAATGGCCTTCTGAGCTGTTCATGCTTTCCGCACCGGCCCGCATGGACATGGTCAAGTCTGTTCAACAACTGCTGGAACAAGTCAAGCGTGCTCAGAGCGATCTTGAATCAAGTACGCCTGCCGGTTTCACACGCTTTGCATACAAAGAATTCTCCAAAGCGCAGATGAAGGCGTCTGCAAAAGCGGCGAGCAATGCCTGCCGCCTCGCGGTGGTTGCCGAAGGCTATGACGACCTCATTGAAAAACTGAAACGCGCGCAAAGCGATCTGCTCAGCCCGCAAAAATTGGCATTCAAAGATCCGCGCGGTATTTTCTTCAAAGAAAAAACCGAAGGGGATAAGACCGGCAAAATCGCATTTCTTTTCCCCGGTCAGGGATCGCAGCAAATCAATATGCTGCGCGATCTCTCCATTGCATTTCCTGCAGTGCGCAAAGCGTTCGAAGAGGCTAACAAAGCTCTCGATGGAGTCTTGCCGCGCTCTTTGGCTTCATACATCTTCCCGCCTCCCGCCTTCAATAAAGAAACGGAAGAGAAGTATCAGCTGGATCTCACCGACACACGCATTGCCCAACCTGCAGTCGGTGCCGCCGGCATCGCCGCTTTCCAATTGCTGAGCCAGCTGGGAATCAAAGCCGATTGCACAGCCGGTCACAGCTACGGTGAGTATGTAGCTCTTTGCGCCGCCGGTTCGATGACGGTGAAAGACCTGATCCGCATTTCCGAATTGCGCGGCCGCTTGCTGACTGCCAAGGTCGAAAACAACGGCACCATGGCCGCCGTGACGGCCGAGCGCCAGGAAGTGGAAAAACTGCTCAGCACCATGGCCGGTATCACTCTCGCCAATATCAACGCGCCTAACCAGTGCGTCATATCGGGCGAAAAAGACGCGGTCATCGATGCTGTTTCGGCTTTCAAAAATCAAAAGATCGCCGCTCGCACGATTTCTGTTTCGCAGGCATTCCATTCTCAATATATGGAGCATGCTAAAGAACCGCTCAAGCAGGCATTGCAAGCCATTGCTATCTCGGCGCCTGGAATTCCGACTTATTCTAATACTGATGCCGGCACTTATTCCGAAGCCAGAGAGGAAATCGTCAACCGACTGGCCGAGCACATCGTCAAGCCGGTCGACTTCGTTTCTCAAATCAAGCGTATGCAGGCAGACGGCGCCTATTACTTCATTGAAGTCGGTCCCGGCTCCGTTCTAACCAATTTGACTTCATCAATTCTGCAAGACAGCCCTCACCTGGCGGTGTCAATCGATCGCGCCGGCAAAAACGGCATCGCGCAATTGCTCAATGCCCTGGCTCAACTGTGGGCGCACGGCGTCGACTTCGATGCACGCGGTCTTTATGAAGGACGTATCGAACAGCTTCCGGCACCAGCAGATGTCGCAAGCGGTAAGCCGAAACTGCTCTATTTGATCGACAGCGCCAACATCAACAAAGCGACAATGGTCGACGGCGTCTTGACCGCCGTACCGGCAACACAACCGAAAGCCAAAACCGCCCCTCTACCAGTGGCTGCGCCGACATTGCGCACGCCTGCTCAATCTATTAGCCAGCCCTCCAATCTGGCAGCAAACAAAGTTACACCCGGCCCACAAAATGGGACCAACATCGGTGCACCATCATCGATGCCAGCTGCTCAAAATATTGCGCAGCCGCAAATAGAAAGGACAAATCCGGCGAAGGAATCCGCAAACAGAATGACTGCATCTACTAGCAATCAAGCTCCTAGAGCACCACAGGCGACGCCAGCCAGCCAGCCTCCTCAAGGCAACGCTTACCTGCAGCCTCAAGGCCAAAACCTGCCGCGACAAGCAGCAGGCGGCAATGTCGATCAGGTAATGATTCAATTCCAGCAGACCATGCTGGAAATGACCAATAGTTTCTTGAGGACGCAGCAGCAAGTAATGGGCGCGTACCTGCAAGCCAAGACAGGCACGGTACCGCCGCAAGGTTTCTTCCCGCAACAGCCGCAGCAATTCATTCAGCCGCAATCTGCACCGCAACAATTTACGCAGCCGCAGTTCGCGCAACCGGCTTATCCTGAATATGCGCAACCGGCGATTCAGGCTCAGTATGCTCAGCCGGCACCAATGCAGCCCGAATTTATCGCGGGCAACGGTCATGACGCACACGCTCCTGTCGAACTAAAATCGGCAGCGCCAGTAATCGACGAGGCGCCGATTGCAAAAGCGCTCGAAACCAACGGGCATGGCAGCAATAACGAGTCAAAAGCAGCGGTGGCGGCAGTTTCGGCAGCTCCGGTCGAGACAATTTCAAACGAAAAACTGGTCGAGGAATTGCTCGAGATCGTCAGCCAGCGCACAGGCTACCCGCCCGAGATGCTCGATCCGGAGCTTGATCTGGAAGCAGACCTGGGAATTGATTCTATTAAGAGAGTCGAGATTCTCAACAGCTTCCGCAAGATCTTGCCCGAAAGCAAGCAGCTGGAACTTGAAGGTGGACTGGAGCAATTGGCAGGCACCAGGACCCTGAAAGGAATTATCGACTGGATCAATTCCGAGCCATCAAGTCAGGCGCAAAGCAATGGCACGGCGCCGGAATCAAATGGCAAGCCGTCGATTGATCTAATTGACACCAGCGAATTGAATCTGAAAGGAAGCAATGGCAATGGCAATGGAAACGGCAATGGTCACGCCGATATTGTTCATGTAGCGGCAGCCGGTGTCATCAAAGGCGAAAACGGCCATGGCTCGAATGGCAACGGATCCAACGGCAACGGCGCCAATGGAAACGGTCACGGCACGCTGGAAAAAGTGGTTGCGGCAACACCTGCGCAAACAGGGTTTTCCGCTCGCAAGGAATCCGCCAGCGGTCACAATATCAAACGCGCGACGGTAGAGGTTTCTCAACTGAACCTGCCGGTCATGCAGCCGACCAAAGTGCCCCAGGGCAGCATCGACTTGATCATCGCTGATGAAGGAGACGCCTGGCAGGAAGTGGGAAAGTCCCTGACGGCGCGCGGTGAAAAATGCGTAGTCATTCGCCACGTGCCGAACAGCAAAGAAGGGCTGAGGATCAATAATGGCGCCTGCGAGTTGGATGCGACATCCATCGAAGCAGTGCAGGCGGTTCTGCAATCTATAAAGAAGAGTCACGGCAAAATCGCCCGCATTGTCGACCTGCAGCCTCTCAATAAAGCAGACTCGACAATCACGGGCAATGCACCGCCGGCGTCTCTTATTACTTTGCTCAATTTTGCCAAAGCCGCTTATGCCGATTTGAACGATCCGGCACACAAAGGCATTGCCACCATAACCAGTGCCAGCAAATTGGGCGGCTCGTTCGGCTCCGGCTCGGCAAGCGAAACGGTGGCCGGGCTCAACAGAGTCTATGGCGCCGGTATCTCCGGGTTCATGAAATGCCTGGCCAAAGAATGGCCCGGCGTAAGAGTGAAAGCAATCGACTTCGAGCCGACTCTGGTTCCGTCGCAAATCGCCTCTCTGGTGATGACTGAAATGGATGCTCAAGAAGAGCTCGAAGACAATGAAGGCGCCGAAGGCAATTCTTCGGTAACCGCGCAAAAGCGTGTCGAAATCGGTTATTTGAACAACGGCACCACCCGGGTCGGGTTGAATGTAGTTCTTTCAAACATAGATTCGAATTCGTCCGAATTGAGCAAACAAACTCCGGCTATTTCAATCGACAGCTCGTCCGTTATCGTCATTACAGGCGGTGCACGCGGAATTACAGCCGAGATTGCATTGGATCTTGCGCAGCAGTTCCAGCCCAAACTGATATTGCTCGGCCGCACGCCGGAACCCGCTGCCGAAGCCGGCTACACAGCCGGACTGAGTTCGATGCGCGACATCAAAGCCGCCATCATGGGGCACCTGAAAGACAGCGGTCAGCAAGTCAGCATCTCTCTTGTCGAACAGCAATATCAAAAATTGCTGCGCGATCGCGAAATCAGAGACAATCTCACCGCCATGCGGGAAGCCGGCTCGCTTGTCGAGTATCTGCCGGTAGACGTGCGTGACGAAGCTGCACTGGAAGAAACCCTTGAATTGATCTGCGCCGAGCACGGCAAAATCGACGGCATCATCCATGGTGCCGGTGTGATTGAAGACGCCTTTGTAAAAGAGAAATCGCAAACATCTTTTGAACGCGTTTTCACAACCAAAATAAACGGCGCTCGAGTGCTGGGCAAGCTGGCTACCAACCCCGATCTGAAGTTCATGTTCTTCTTCTCATCGGTGGTAGGACGCACCGGCAACGCCGGACAGTGCGATTATGTCAGCGCCAATGAAGTGCTCAACAAGCTGGCAGTCACACTCAACAGATCCTCGAGCGCACGCGTTGCCTCACTGATGTGGGGACCGTGGAATGCCGGAATGGCACAACCGGAATTGGAGTCGCTCTTTGCCAAATACGGCTGGGCGATGATTGCTCCTTCAGCAGGACGCAAAGCATTCATCGACGATCTTCTGTATGGACGCAAGGACGAAGCCGAATTGATAATCGTCGCTCAGCTGCCGGCGCCCAAAAGCACAGGCACTGACAAAACAGTCCGGTTGCAGGACGCATTCGCGCGCCAGATCGACGATACGACTGTTGAATTCGAATCTGTTTTGAGCCCTGATGTTGACCTTTATCTGAAAGACCATACCTTCGACAGCGTGCCTGTAATGCCGATGGCAATGGCGCTGGAAATGATGGCTGAAGCAGCGCAAGCGCTTTATCCGGATATGAAGATGCTCACCGTCAACCGTCTGGAGATTCCGGCAGGAATTGTTTTCGACAGCGCATCAAAAACTATTACAGTCAGTGCCCGCAAGATTGAAACAGCCGGTCAGCCGGCGCAGGTTGAGACGGTGGTTTTGACAGGCAACAAACGCCAGCACTTCAAAACATCGTTTGAATTGATACCGCGCAATAAAGAAACGGCACCGAACGGCAACGGTTACGGTCCGCGCATCAGTGGACTGGCTTCCATTCCGTCATTCGTACCGACGACCACAACTCTGGCGAACATCGCCAAAGGTATAACAACAATTACTCCTTTGCCGACCAAACAAATCGTGTACCGTGACTACATGTTCCACGGTCCGCTTTTCCAGGGCATCACCAGCGTCACTTGTCTGGGTGAGGAAGGCATTGTCGGCGAGCTTCAGGCATCGAAGCCGCAAGCTTGCTTGGCGAGAAGCACAGGCAACAATGAGTGGACAATTGATCCAATACTGCTCGACAGTGCCATGCAATTGGCGGGCATCTGGGCTCGTCAGTTCCTCGATATTACCGTTCTGCCAACCGGATTCAAGTTTCTGCATCTCGGCGATCGCGACTTGATGCTGCAAGACAATTACTTCGCGCGCGTGTTCATCACGCCGGGCACCACCGCCCGCGAGCTCACTTGCGACGTGGCAGTCTACACCAAGGCAGGCGCGCTTGCTTTCGTGATTGAAGGTCTGGGCGGCATCGGCAGCAAGTCCCTCAATCGCCTGGCCAGTCAATCGTCCACCAGTATGGGTGGCACTCGGAGCTGAGAATGCCCCACCTTAAGAATGAAGGGCAAGAACCGATAGCAATTGTCGGCATGTCCTGCTTGTTTCCCATGGCGCCAGGTTTGGCGGAATTCTTCGGCAATATTGTGGCCGGGCGCGATTGCCTGCGCGAACCGAACGAACAAGAATGGGCGACGATCAATTATCGCAATCCGGTCGGCTCTGATTTCAAAAAAATCTACTGCGTGCGCGGTGGTTTTGTATCCGAACTGGCCGATTTCGACCCGCTCAAATACGGCGTCATGCCGCGCGCAGTCAATGGCGCCGATCCGGATCAATTCCTGGCTTTACGAGTAGCGGTCGAAGCAATGTTGGATGCAGGCTATGCCAACCTGCCCACAGACATCGAGAAGGGCGAAGTTATCCTGGGTCGAACATCTGCGCCCGGTCAGGGTTCGATGAACATGATCCAGCACGGTCAAACCGTTGATCAGATGCTCAATCTCGTGCTTACTCTGCACCCGGAAATTTCGCACGACGACATCCGTCACCTTGCCGAATTGCTGCACGGCTCCATTGCACCGGCCAACTCCGATACCGTGCCTGGTGTCATGCCTAATTTGCTGGCCGGGCGCATTGCTCAGCGGCTTGGGTTCAAAGGACGCAACATGCTCTGTGATGCCGCTTGCGCATCATCATTGATAGCCGTTGAGACTGCCGTCAGAGATCTGCGCACCGGAGCCTGCGATGTCGCTCTGGCGGGCGGTATTCACATCAATTCATTTGCCTGCTTCTACCAGATGTTCTGCGCCTTGACTGCACTTTCTCCCAGCCAGGCAATACGGCCGTTCGATCAATCCGCCGACGGCACCATCCTTGGTGAAGGCATCGGCGCGGTAGTATTAAAACGCTACAGCGAAGCGATTGAAAATGGCGATCGTATCTATGCCCTCATCCGCGGCGTCGGTTCTTCAAGCGACGGGCATGGCACCAGCCTTCTGGCGCCATCGCATGAAGGCGAGAGCCTGGCGATAAGACGAGCATTCGAGGATGCCGGCGTTTCGCCCAAATCAGTCGGTTTACTGGAGGCCCATGGCACAGGTACGCCCGCCGGCGACGCGGCCGAGCTGCAAGCGGTCAAAGAAGTATACGGAACTGACGATGCGCAAGCCGGCTGGTTGACGCTCGGTTCAGTCAAATCGAACATCGGGCACACCCAAGCGGCAAGCGGCATGGCCGGTCTTATCAAAGCAGCATTGTCGCTCTATCACCGAGTCTTGCCGCCCACTCTCAATGTTTCTGAAGAAAGCAAAATTATCGAGTGGGACAAACACCCCTGCCGCGTGAGTATGCAAACCCGTCCATGGATTCATCCCAAGGTGCACCCCAGTGTCGAGCAGCACGATGATGCCGGACTGAAAACAACGGTCGAGCCGAGACGTGCAGCCATCAGTGCCTTCGGGTTCGGCGGAGTTAACGCACACATTGTCTTAGAAGAGCACGATGACAAAGACGAATGCAAAAGAGCGGCGCTTTTCAAAGATTGGGAAAGCGAGCTTTGCGTTTTTTCAGGCAGCACTAATGCAGAACTTGCCGCACAAATTCAAAATACGATCAAATTAATTGATTCGGCCGCCGACCCGGCAATTTCAGTCGACACCCGAAAGGGGCTTAAATTGCGGGATCTTGCCTACAGCCTGAGCAAGAAAGCCGAATCAGAAACACAAAAACATCGCCTTGCCATTGTTGCAAAGTCGCTTCAACATTTGCGGCAAGAATTGCTCGCAGCAACGGAACATATTGCCATCAATTCGCAAGGTCAGGTCACGGACAATATCTTTTTAACCGGCAAAGAGTCGATAACCAGTGGCAAGCTTTCCTACGTCCTTCCCGGACTGGGAGCCGCTTATCCCAATATGCTCAACGATCTTTGCCTGCACTTCCCTGATGTGCGAATGGCATTCGACTACATC
The DNA here is from genome assembly GCA_013997645.1 of Cyanobacteria bacterium PR.3.49. Classification (GTDB taxonomy): domain Bacteria; phylum Cyanobacteriota; class Vampirovibrionia; order Obscuribacterales; family Obscuribacteraceae; genus QKMZ01. The sequence goes on along the minus strand of PNKB01000049.1, from coordinate 10,077 downwards.
GATCAGATGGCACTGACTTATTCGCATGAAGAGAAACAAACTCAGCCATTCAGCGAACTGCATAAAATCTTGCCCAGCACAAAACTATTCGGCACACCCAGACCAGGCACGCCCGGACCGCAGATGACCGCCGCATTGCTGGCCAGCATGGATTCTGCAGTTGTGACCGTTTTGCTCGCTGAATGGTCGCTCTATCAATTATTGAAAAATCTTGGCGTGGAACCGTCATCAATTGTCGGTGTAAGCACCGGTGAATTCGCCGCATTGCTTATCAACGGTGCGGCCGATGTTCTGGAAACCGCACCTGTCTTCTACCGCCTCAGCACCGGCGTGGCCAAGGCTGTTTCCATTGCCGAATTGGCGAAACTGCGGTCGATAAAAGTGACCGGCGATTGGGATGCAGTCGAGCCGATACTGAAAAAACTTCCGCTCACTGTTTATCTTGGTGCGGATCTTTCGCCCAAGCAAATGCTTCTTTCAGGAACAGCAGAAGCAATGACGGCGGCATCAAAAGCCATTAAGGAAGCCGGTTTTGAAGTTTTGCCATTGCCGGTTGCCATTCCCTATCACACACCGCTTGTGGAAGGCAAAGTCGATGTCAGCGACGATGCCGTGCAAGCTGTTACTGTTTCCAAACCCGAGATCACAACCTGGGCTTGCTCGCTCATCGACAAATATCCTGACGACACAGAAGCGATTCGCAAGATCACGACCGAACTTTTCACGCGCCCGATTCACTTCAAAAAAACAATCGAGGCGATGTACGCCGAAGGAACGCGCATTTTTGTCGAGGTCGGTCCGCGCGGCGGCATGATACCGGTCATAGACGAAGTTCTGTCCGGCAAAGAATACGTCGCGCTCGCCTCCAACTTACAAAACGAATCGGGAATAACACAACTCAATCGCACACTGGCAAGTCTCTACTGTCATGGCGTGCCGGTAAAACTCGACTATCTTTTCGAGCGCCGCGCCGACATTATCGACCTGGATAGTGACGCGCGCCCGCCCAAAAAGACAAGCATGCGGCTGTCTTTGCACTATCCTGAGATTGAACTCGCTGAGCGCCCCAATCTTCCCTCGATTCAAAACGACCATTTGCGTAAATCCGAGTATTTCAGCGAAGATCGAACTTACATCGAAAAGCCTGATGATGACCTGCCTTATCCACTTTCAGCGGATACTCAAGACTACCAACCTTCAGAAGTGGCCCCGGCGCAAGAAGAAGATCCGTTCGCCGTTATTGATGCAGTAATGGATAACTATATAAAAACGCTGGAGAGTTTTCACACCAACATAATGGCTGTGCAAGCGCAAATTTTCTCGCAGTTTTTCCATGGCAATCCCGCAGGTGAAGATCCGAATTTAATAGGCTACAACACTGATGCAGAGGACGCCGGCGTCGATACCCCTGTTCAACCGGCCGGTTTCGAGACGACACCACCCCTGATGCCTGGTTCTTACCAGCGCACGAGCAATATGTTCTCGCGCTTGCCGGCATTCATGGAATCCTCCTTCATCGTCAACAGCCAGCCTGGAGAAATCGAAATTCTCCTGCCTCTGACCCTTGATTCCCATCGTTATCTCAAAGATCATGCAATCGGAGGCGCGGTGCGCTTTGGCGCCGGTCCCAGCTTGAATTCGCCACAAAGCGAAGACGAACGCGTACACCTCTTGCCTTTGACAGTCGCCATTGAAATGATGAGCGAAGCGGCTGCCCTGGTAAATCCAGGCAACGTCGTTACCTCGGTGGAAAATATTCGCGCGATGAGACGCATTCGTGTCGGTCAGGAAGGCGTCTGGTTGCTCATCTTTGCAAAACGCGACGCCAAGTGCACCACTGCCGGTTTGAAAGTAGTTCGCCAGGACGAGTGGCTGAGCCTTGCCGGCGGCGGAGAACATTACAGCGGGCAGCACAGATTGCACGCCGCGGACATGACGGCGCAAGTCATGGTCGGCAAAGAAAGACCGGAAAAGCTTTCAAAAAACGGCGCGCCTGCTGATGGTCGCGCGCCAATCATCGACGACAATCAGTTGTATGTCGAAGGAAACATGTTTCACGGACCGCGCATGCAGTCGGTCAAACATATAGAATCAGTCGGAAAGCGCGAAATAACCGGCATAGTCTCGGCGCGGACAGCAGCTGATTGGTTTGGACCAACCCTGCCGTATGCGACTCGAACAACGCCTGCCTTTGTTGCAGATCCGTTATTGCTGGATAATTCCACACAATTGGTGTTGTTTCACTTGTACGAACACAGAGAAAATTGCACAGCGCTCTTGCCCTTTCACGTTCAGGCTCTCACCTTGTACAAGCCATTGGGAGCTGTCGAAGGTGATGTGAGAGTTTTTGCCAGATTGCGCTCAATAAGCGAGAGAGGCACCGAAGCTGATGTTGAAATTTCCACTCTCGATGGACAACTGATAGCCGAGTTCGAGTCGATTTCCAGTCGCCGCATCGCTCTTTCTTCGGCTCTCAAAGACTTCGTCCGCCTGCCCGCCTCAAACCTAGTGGCTGCGCCCATTGTAGACCTGGCTGTCCGGCAGGATTTGGTTTCACAATTATCAATTGCCTGCATCAATCCAAACGACATCCCCGATGATGAAACAGTGGCAACCTGGCTATCCGACTATTTCTTGACCGGTGTCGAGCAGCAATTCATGGCCGATTCGATTACGCGCCGCGAACGCAAACGTGAATGGTTGCTGGGCAGAATCGCGGCCAAAGACGCAGTGCGCAAATTATATTTTGAGACTTTTAATGCCTCTCTGCCACCACTCGAGCTGAGTATTTTGCCAGCGCAAAACGGCGCTCCGGTAGTGCATTCTCACTTACTGCAGAGCCAGGGTATCACCGCCCAGGTTTCAATCACACACAAGGCCGGTTACGCAATTGCCGTTGCAACATTCATCAGTGGAAACGCATCTGCGTTCGGAATTGGCGTAGACTACGAACCTTATTCCGAGCGAGAAGAAGGCATAGAAAGACTGATTCTCAACGAGGAAGAGACGCCATTCCTGAAAGGCGTCAGCACAGCAGAACGCAACGAAATTTTGACCAGAATCTGGGGAGCCAAGGAAGCTGCAGCAAAGGCGCTCGGCACCGGCATTGGTGGCAATCCAACTAAATGGACGATAAAACATTTGGCAAAAGAAAACGCCGGCAACCGCTCGTTCTACAAAGCGACAGTCGTTTCTCCGGCCCATCTTACCGGTCAGGAAGTAAATGTTTCAGTCAGCTTATCCGAGCGATTTGGCGGCGTCATTTCCATCGCAACAATCGCGGCCGAGCAGTAACCGGTTTATTCAATAAATGCCCCCGAGAACGCCCAGGCGTCGGGAAAGCTTGTATCCAAATGCTAACATTTACCACCTGGCCAAAATTAAGGTATCCGCCTGGGAACTTTTGGTCGGGCAGGCGCTCTTACAGGCAGCGGCGACCCAGTGATACTTCAGCAAAGTGGTACATATGTCGCTTCAGGAACTGGATAATTCGACTATCTCCGTCTTATTGATAGAAGACTCGAGAGCTTGCGCACTGGCGATCAACTCGATGTTGCGCAACTCGTCGGTGGTAGCGGCGACAGCGTATACACTTGCAGACGGGCTGCTGAAGCTCGCCGAACAAGAATTCGACGCCATATTATTGGATCTGACTCTGACCGACAGCCGTGGTTTGGACACTCTTGTGGCCGTACGAAATTGCGTGCCGCACATACCTATTGTTGTACTAACAGCCCTGGATGAGGCGGAAGAAGCGATAGCACTTGGTGCTCAAGAATATCTATTGAAAGAGGAAGTAACTCCGACAATATTGCTGCGGGCGATCAGCCGTTCCAGAGCCAGAATGAAGAGTCGGAGCGCCGAATCGGAGAGATTGAAACTATACGAAGAGCGCGAAGATTTCATGGCGACGCTCACTCATGATTTGAAAAATCCGATCATCGGATCCAATCGCATTCTTGATTTGATGGTTCAGCAAAAGCTCGGCAGCTTAAGCGAACAACAATCTGAAATTTTGACCGCGATCAAATGCAGTAATGACGTACTGCTGGAGATGATTTCGAACTTTCTCGATGTTTATCGCAATGAAAAAGACATGTTCGATTTAAGCCTGGAAATCATCGACATGCGTGTAGTGGTTGCAAGACACCTGAAGGCAATCCAGCCGTTGATTGAAGATAAGGGCATCAATCTCGAAGTTGATCTTGTGCCGGACGAGGTTCCAATTCGAGGTGACCGAACTTCCATATTGCGAGTGTTGGACAATCTGGTCGGCAATGCCGTCAAATTCGTCGGCGAAGGCGGTTCGATATTTATCCGCCTGGAAAAACAGGACCTCAAGGAAATGCTTCTACAAGTCTCGGACACCGGTCCGGGGATTCCGAAAGATGAACAGGGTCACGTGTTCAAACGATTCTGGCGCAGCAACAGGACACGCTCCAGCAGTTCGGGAACAGGGCTGGGACTTTATCTCTGCCAGCAAATCGTCGAAGCCCATCGCGGATCAATTTCTTGCGAAGCGGAAGAAAGTAAGGGCACAACTTTTACCGTTAGATTGCCTCTAGCTGCTTAGTTCAAGGCTTTTCAGGCAATCTAGAACTTGCAACGTCAAATTTAACTGTTCAAAAGAACATCAGGTGTTTACCCTGTTTCTTAAGAGTGATAATGCAATTAGTGTAGTAACCGCTCACATTTACTAAGCGAGAAAACGCGATGCTAAAACAGTCAACCGCTGTGGCGATTCTTTTGCTCACGCTACCGGCAAATGCTCTGGCCAGAGACAGCGCAACGCAGAATTTCCTGAATGGAAGCAGCAATACATTGAGGGGCGTGGATACCCGACACGAAGCTGACGAAAGAGCCACTTTCAGAACATTGGGAAGGCCGGTGAGCGGCACTTCTGTTGGCGGCGCGCAAGCAAATCCTGTGCTGCCTGCAAATCCATGGGGCAGTTTTGAAAAAGAAAAAGACTGCGACGGGCGCTCAGTCAATGACTTTATGAGCGGCAAGTGCAACAAGCTATACGGCATCGATTCCACGCATTCTCGCAACCTACTATTACGGGGTCCTTTGCCTCCCGCCTGGGGTGGGGATGAGTTTGTTCGAACAGAAGGCTTTACTCAGTCAGGAGCACCTTATCAACCTGTGCCACTGCCGCTCGGAATTCCAGATTCGAAAATTCCACATCTGCAGATAAGTCCAAACGATTCAATCGAGCAGGTCAAAAGAAAACTGCAAAATAACGTCATTGAAAGATTGAAGAACCAATAGGTACGAGTCAATGCTCAAAAATGTTGTCATAAGTCTTTCTCTTTTGCTGCTTATGCCAAATCTTTGCCATGCTGCTCAGATGACCACGATTTATAAGAGTTCGTGGCAGTTCGAAAACGCCGCAGAAGACAAACAAAACTCAAACTCAGAAAAGCAGGGAAGCTTTGATCAGGTAAGTCTGGAAAAATTGGACCACCAGATCCGGCAGATTGGAACAGACGCGCAAGTCCATGCGAAATTGCTAAAACTTCTTCGCGAACGAGATCAACTAATCAGAGCGTATGTGGAAAAACGTCCAATCATTGGCAAGACGCGGAGTGAGGTTTACAACCTGTTCGAATGTGGTGAGAAAAGGAGCGTTCGTGCCCGAAAATTCGAGTCTTTCCAGATTTCTAACGTCGCCGAGCCGGCAATAGGAATTACAAGATTGTGCATTGAAGTGGAATTCCAAAATAATACTGCGCACGCTTTTCGTGTCCTAGCCAATCAAGTTCCCGAAGAACCTAAAAGATTGGACCCAAAATACGGAGGAGTTCATGACACCTCGGTACATGGGTTCGACAACAGCGCTGAATAGATCGCTCTTTGTTATTTCGCCAGCATCGCCGCTTGTTCTTCGGCGTGATAACTGCTGCGCACAAGCGGTCCGGAGAAAACATTGACGAAGCCCATTTCCATGCCGATGTCGTGCATGCGCTGGAAAATGTCGGGATGGACCCAGCGATGCACGGGCAGATGATTCGGTGTCGGTTGCATGTATTGACCTAAGGTCACCAGATCGCAATCTACTTTGCGCCACTCTTTTAAAACTTCTATGACCTCTTCGTCTGTTTCGCCAAGACCCATCATCAAGCCGGATTTGGTGGTCATGCCGAAGTCTTTCGCGCGTCTCAATAATTCCAGACTGCGCTCGAATTTACCTTGAGGGCGAACCTGAAGGTAGAGGCGCGGCACAGTTTCAATATTGTGATTGAGCACATCAGGACGAGCTTCCAGAACGGTTTGCAAGGCGTCCCAATTGCTGCAGAAATCGGGAATCAATACTTCGATTTTGGTCTGGGGACTGGCGGCTCGAACTTCTTTGATTGTTTCGGCCCAAACTGATGCTCCACCATCTTTCAGCTCGTCGCGATTGACTGAAGTGATGACGGCATATTTGAGATTTAGCTTGCTGACAGCTTGCGCGACGCGGCGCGGTTCGTCCAGATCCAATTCGGTCGGGCGTCCGGTGATGACATTGCAGAAGCCGCAACTGCGGGTGCAGATATTGCCGAGAATCATGAATGTCGCCGTCGAGCGCGACCAGCATTCGCCGCGATTGGGACAGGCTGCCGATTCACAGACTGTATGCAGGTCATGCTCTTCAATCAAGCTTTTGACGTTCTTGTAGCCGACTCCCGTGGGAAGCCGCACTTTAAGCCAATCCGGCTTGCTTTGTTTGCCTCTAGTACCGTCTGTGGAATTCACTATCGCGCCTTTATCTTTCGTTCAAGTTTCCGCTCAGAAACAGCGTTCTTAGCCTTTTCTTCACCCGCCGATTTATTGCGGCGGCACTCCTCTATATGACATACTTCTAGGCCTTAGGCTAAATGTCTGAGCGAGGATCGTCAAGCAGCCGGAATTCTAGCAGTTTTCGGGCTGAAGAAGCCGGTATTAAACGACTTCAAGGTTGGCGAGTTACAAATAGAGCCCCGAAGAGCACAAGGACGCGGTAGAAAGACCATGCCCAGAAAACCAATCGAACTGCCCAAAATCGAGTATCTGTCCATCCTCAACGAACATGGCGAACTCGACAAGGAGCTTGAGCCGAAGATCGACAACAAAAGTCTGATCGAGATGTATCGATACATGCTGCTCGCACGCCGCACTGATGAGCGGATGCTCCTCATGCAGCGCCAGGGACGTTGCGGCACTTTCCCGCAATCGTCGGGGCATGAAGCCATCTCCATGGGCTCTATCTTCAATATCAATAAGAACGACTGGCACGTGCCCGCCTACCGCGAACTGGCCGGTTTGCTCTGGCGCGGATGGCCCCTCGAGCACATTCTGCTCTACTGGAACGGCTTTGAAGAGGGCGCCAGCCCACCGGAAGGCGTCAACGACCTGCCGGTTTGCGTTCCTATCGCCAGCCAATTACTGCACGCAGCAGGCATTGGTATGGCAATGAACATCGAAGACAGATCCGAAGGCGGCAAGAAGAAAGAGAAGAAAGTTGTAATGACTTACTTCGGTGACGGCGCCTCGTCGGAAGGTGACTGCCACGAAGCGCTCAACTTCGCAGCCGTGTTCAATGCACCGGTTGTCTTCATGTGCTTGAACAATCAATATGCAATTTCGGTTCCGCTCTCCAAGCAGATGAAGAACGAAACCATCGCGCAGCGCGCAGTAGCATACGGAATGCCCGGCATCAAAGTCGACGGCAACGATGTTTTGGCTGTTTATCAAGCTGCCAAAGAAGCTGTCGAGCGCGCCCGCAAAGGAGAAGGTCCAACTCTCATCGAGTGCCTGACCTACCGCGTTACCCCGCACACCACCGCCGACGATCCGAAGCGCTACCGCAGCGAAGACGAGACGAAAGAGTGGATGTTGCGCGACTCACTGCCTCGTTTCGCCAAATATCTGGAAACCAAAGGCGTGCTCTCCGAGAAAGAGCGCAATGCTTTGGAAGAAGAAGTCGATACTCAAATCAAGGCAGCAGTGCAGAATGCTGAAGAGATGTTCAAATCTGAAGCCTTGCTCAATCCGCTGAATATGTTCGACCACTTGTACGAAGACGTGCCGCCTTACCTGCAAGAGCAGAAAGACGAATTGCGCGACCACTTCAAGACGAAAGGGAAAGACTGGTCCAATCCGCAGAAAAAGGCACAAACGCCGGCTAGCTCGCGCCAATAGCGCCCAGCCGATTGGCTTGAGATGCAGGTTTTCCAGGTTTCGAATTTGAGGAGAGAATTAAAATGGCTGAGATGAATATGGCAAAGGCGATTAACCTCGCACTTTTGGAAGCCATGACCAAAGACCCGAAAGTAATCGTGATGGGCGAAGACGTCGGTCCGGATGAAGGCGTGTTCCGTATCACCGAAGGTCTTTATGCAAAATTCGGCGGCGATCGCGTCATCGACACACCGCTTGCTGAGTCCGGCATCATCGGAACCGCAATCGGCATGGCAATTTACGGCATGAAACCGGTTTGCGAAATTCAATTTTCCGGCTTCGATTATTACAACTATCACCAGCTGGAAAGCCATGCTGCACGTTTCAGAAACCGCACTCGCGGCAGACTGACCGTGCCGATGGTAATGCGCGCCCCTTATGGCGGCGGCATTCGTGCTCTGGAGCACCACTCCGAAAGCCGCGAGGCGATTTATGCACACACTCCCGGCTTGAAAGTCGTCATTCCTTCCGGCCCAAGAAATGCCCGTGCATTGCTGCACAGCGCTATTCAAGATCCTGATCCGGTCATCTATTACGAACCGAAAGCATGCTATCGATTGTTCAGAGAAGACGTGCCGGAAACTATGGAAACTCTGCCTATCGGCAAAGCGCAAGTAGTCAAACAAGGCACCGATATCACACTTATTTCTTACGGCGCCAGCATGAGAGCAACTCTGGAAGCTGCTGAAAGCCTGGAAGAAGAAGATGGCGTCAAGCCCGAAATCATCGACCTTCTTTCCATCTGCCCGCTCGATACCGATACCATTATCGAGTCGGTAAGAAAGACCGGGCGCGCCGTTGTGATTCATGAAGGTCCGCGTACATGCGGTCTGGCAGCCGAAGTTATTGCTCGCATCAATGAAAAGGTATTGGAATATCTCGAAGCACCCGTGCTGCGCGTTACCGGCTACGACGTGCCCATTCCATACTTCTCAAAAGAGCAGGCGTATCTGCCCGATTCAGATAAAGTGTTGAACGCGGCGAGAAAAACGCTCTCGTTCTAATTTTTGCAGGGGCGGTTCCACGCATCGCCCCTTGCAGTTTCGATTCAGTTTCAAAACAGTCAACCCAGATAAGGACAACGAAATGGCAGTTGAATTCAAACTACCGGATCTTGGAGAAGGAATTCACGAAGCGGAGATTATCGCCGTCAAAGTGAAAGAAGGCGAAACCGTCAAAGAAGACCAGCCCATCTTGGAAGTAGAAACAGACAAGGCGGTAGTCGAGATACCATGCCCGGTGGCAGGCGTCGTCGAAAAAATCAACGTCAAAGCCGGTGATTCAGTGAAAGTCGGCAACGTGATGATGTCCTTCACGACTGATGGAGCCAAGGCTCCGGCCAAGGCCGAAGAGAAAAAAGAAGTCAAAGAAGAAAAAAAGCAGCCGGTCGGCGTAGGTTCTTCGGCTGGCGCTAGCGCCAGAGCCTTGAACGATACCAGCATTGGACACGGCAGAACCGGTGATGGTCCTGTGCCTGCTGCCCCGGCAGTAAGAAGACTGGCTCGCGAACTGGGAGTCGACCTGAAACAAATTCCAGGCTCCGGTCCTGCCGGTCGTGTTCTAAATGAAGATGTCCGCAGCTATGCTGCCGGAAAATTGGAAGGGCATTTCCAGAGCGGGCAGCAAGTGGCCGGAAGAGATTCCGCATCTCCAAGCTGCGCGTCTGGTTCGACTAGTTCGACCAGCTCGTCGAGCTGCGCCCCGGCTCCTTCTTTGAAGGACAAATATGGCGACAGCAAGGGTGAGAGAAAACCACTTGAGATTACCGGTGGTGGCAACCTGCCTCCTGCCGATCTTCCCGACTTCACCAAATATGGTTCTGTCGAGCGCGTGCCTCTGAAATCAATCAGAAGAAAAATTGCGGAAAACATGACC
>PNKB01000048.1 GCA_013997645.1 Cyanobacteria bacterium PR.3.49 | reverse complement strand
ATTGCGAGCAGGTGGATACTTATCGGCATCACGGTTAAGCGCGTTTCTTGTTTGGGCCGTGAAGACAGATTCGCTGTCGAGATCTTCAACCTGCGCTTTAATGTCTGCCTCATACTTATTGACTGGTTTAACAACAGTCGATTCAGCCCCCTCGACGAGGCAGCGCTCCGCCGAAAACGGCGAGGTTGAGAAGTCGAGCACATCGCCCGCTGCGGCTCCGTCGCCACCACCCGGACGAATGTCAAAACTCACCAGATTTGTTTTCGGACTTCCATGTTCACGTGTTGATTCGTAAATGCTCAACAAATTGACAGACTGCAGAAATCCAGTTTGCCCTGCATTATTTTGAATTTCTAAAATTTCACCCGCCATGTTCTAATCCCCATGCTAGGAGAGAAATGCAGATTGGTCGTCGTGCGAAAGGGAGGGCAAATTCACTAGCTGTGAATTTGACTAAATTGCCAGCAGACCTTCGGATGTCTGGGTATATACGGCTTCAGCCAAACCTGGACAAAACCCGCAAAACGAAGCAGAGTTCAGCGTCTCGGAACCACGATCGCGTCGTCCAGGAAGACCGACACGTCCAGGTCCTTTATCAAAACATCATTTGAAGATGTTCTATATTCCGCTTGCGAAACAGGAACAGGAGAAACTTCAAGCAAGAGAGCAGCAATCTTCCCTTCGATGAAGGATAACGGGATCGAGTCGCTTAACTCGAATGAAGTCCATTCCATAGGGTCACCATTCCTGCCGGCGGTGACGTAATCGGGAAACCCGAAGGGCAAAATCGGTTTGTCCTCTCGCCGCTCCAATGAAACTTTTATGCCGAACCTACCGTCGCCCGACAACCGTCTTGCTTTACCTCGCACAAAAATATTGAGATGAGTTCCACTTTTCACTTCCGGCATCGCCATCCGTGCAACGAGGGAACCTCGTTGTGCAGCCGTCTGCGAATTGACGGATAACTCCCCCTGCGATGTTAAAGCGTTATTCGGAAACGCTGCAATTGGAAAAGAAACCTTCAAAGGTGAAGGGGAAGTGCTCCCCGTAGTTGGAGCCACCACAAATGTCACAGCATATGGCGTCGCACCAACACCGGCAATGGATCGATCAGATCCAACTCGCTGCGGTACGCGCATATCCAAACTGTCAGCAGTATTAACCATGTAGTCGGAGGCAAGAGCAAGTGGTGCAGGAAGGAAAGCGCGATTTAGACAGGCACCATAAATAATAATTGGCTGGCTGCCATTGTTTACCAGCTTCAATTTGTTCGCACCATCCGGCTTCAACATGCTCAATGGAACTGGAACAGCTCTCCACTGGCGCAGCCGAGACTGAGGAATATTGAGCAATCTTGCATGAGTTCGCAGAAACCTGCCCTGTCCGTACCACTCCGCACAAAATCTGCCGATTGGAACAATGCCTTTTCCAAGCCGCCTACCGTTGACAATCACATCCGCCTGCTCGATTGATTCGTCTGCATCAACAAATACAAAAACTGTGTTGTCACGTTCACTGCGCTTAACTGCCGAAACATCGAAGGCAACGTCCAGAGATTTTCCTCGTTCAATTATGGTGGCTGCTTCGAATCCACCCCACGGCAAACCCATGGTTTCGGTGGCGCAAATTACCCATGTAAAACCAACTACCATCATCACAATAACAACACCAATTGCAAGTTTCCCAGGCTGCCCTGAAGAAGCCTTGGAATTTCGCGCCACGAATGAAGTTGCTGCTCGTAATCCGAGCACCGCAAAGAGAATGACAAATGGAAGCATCGTGTAATTGTTTCGACCCATTGCCTGAGTAAGAAGATAGAGAAAGTGTCCGGCGACAAAAATCAAGGAGCCGGTCAAAATGAATCGACGATTTGGCGACCTCAATCGTTTGTATGGGTTGCAGCGATTTTTGAAAAGGCAAATGCTGATTCCCAGCAGGCACATTGCAAGCAAAGCCTTATGCAGGAAATCTTGAATCTTAACAGACAAAATACTGAAAATTGGCTGCCTGGGATCGTTCCATGGATGCGCGACAAATCGGCCGATCTTTCTTACTGTAATCGCTGTCAGTTCCGCAACATGCTCCGAGATAAAGCCGAGTCGGCTCGACCACGGATTTTCAACGGACATCATTGAAGTGACGAACTCTGATTGCGGATAAGTTGTCCATCCGTCATTGCCAATGTCCAGGCTCACACAGGCAATGTAATTTGCCGTTCGCGGAGTGTAGAAAAAGCCTGTTCCAGTTGCGCTTTTGGTATAAAGAAACCAGGGGCAAAGCACTATAAAGACGCCGGCAAAAATGGCTAGAAGTTGTGCCAAACGGTGCTTCGCCAGAGGACGTTTTCCTTTACTGGAAAGCCCACCGGCAACAACTGCTGCAATCAGTGCAGAAGGAGCGAGTACTGCCTTCAACAAAACAATAAAGCCGGCGAAAACCCCAGCCAGTATTTTCAAACCCGTTGATCTGCGAGTGGCAAAGTAGATGAAAAGCAAAAGGCATAACACCACATATGGTTCCGTCAAGTAACGGCCCGATGCAACGATTGCGGAGGGATACAACCCGAACATCAATGCACCTGCAAATGACCACCAAAGCGCACCTGTCACTGCCAAGATCAAAACAAAAAGCAAAGAGGCGGAAAGAGCTTGCATAGAGGCATTCAAGATTACAAACACAAGCCAATCGCTGTACTCCGGCACGCGTCCCAAAAGAGCAAAAACACTTGCAGCAGCAAACGTATGTACCGCTCCATCATTCATGATATGACTTACGAAGTTTGCATCGCTTGTAATCGAGCTTACCGAACTCCAATCAGCTCGCATCAAAGCCATCAGTATGCTGGTGGCAAACTGGCAGGTCTCGAGATAACTGTGCCCATCCCAGAGAAAGGTCAGCTTGTCCGGAATGAGCTCAATGTGGTGCCATAGATGAACGGCTAATGTAAGTACAAAAGCGAGCCCGGCAGTAAAAGCAACTCTGGTCGAGCGGTTGAGCGGCATCCTTTACTTCTTCGACGGCACGGGCAGTTCTTCCATTTCTGCGTTGCTGGTTGTTCTCATCAACTGGAAGGCACCGACGCGTTTTTTCTCCATATCATCGGCGACTTCAAACATGTGAATTGCCTGTCGCGCCAGTTCCATATTGTTGTTCTTATCTCCGACACCATCATAGATTTTTGACAGATGCTCGTTTAACTTGGCGACATCCGCTTTGTAGTCCAGATAGAGTTTTTCAAACTTCTCTTTGCACCCTTTAGGCACCATCAGTTTAGCTACGCCATTCTCTACATCTTTTACATCGGACTGGAGCAGTTTAATAATGGGCTCCATTGCCCCAACGTAAAAGACCAACCACTCCGGTCTTGTCGGCAAATACTTAGCATTGGCATGCAAGTCGGAAGGAGCGATGCGACTGACAAATGCGATGCCGGGACTGGAAGTCCAGGTCAAATCTTTGCGAGTTACATCCAGAAAGATGTTGATTGCTTGTTGTTTGATTTGCATGATCGCCAGCCCAACGTCACGCAAATCACCAAGAGTTACAGCCTCTCCTTGCGAGCATTCCACCGAAGTCGGCGCCGCTTGCGAATGAGCAGGAATTCTCGACTCGCCCGCTGCCGGCTCAGCTGCGACGCCCGGCAAGCAGGACACAATCCACGCGATCAGCAGTGATTCGGCAATTGAAATTTTCTTCGTTGAATAAACCATCTGCATCTCCTGCTCACATTTCAAAAAGACTGTCTTGCAGTCCGGGGTTTGGTTGAAAATTTTCAAAAACAGTGATCGAGACCAATTCTCCATCTCTGTAAAAGTCCCATTGCAGTGGCACGTTGTTTACAGGATGAACAAAAATTCGCTCGGCAATTTTGCCACCGGGCTCGAGCACTTCGATTACTTTTGCGTTTCCGCTAAAACGCTTGCCTGCGATTGTCTCAGAGGTCACTTTGACCTGGCAGCCTCTTTTCGGCTGCGCTCGCAAGTCTTCAATGAGGCTGCAAAAATCAGCGTGCAATACGTTTCTGCCGGTCGGAAGAATGAGCATTCTAGAATCCGGTTCTAAATTCATCACGGCAAATTTTAAAATGCCGCCACCGCAACCTCTGACTTGCCCATTCTCCTTGCGAACAATTACCGCACCATTATTGATACCGTTGGAATGAACCTCCAATCGAATTCGCTGCTCTTTTTTGAAATAAAACTTGGCAGATCCGAGCTTGATTTTCTCATCTTTGACAGCATGGTTATTGGATTCAAAACTGTAATCATTCAGCTTGGTGATATGGGCATGCATAGCCTCCAACAGCGACTCCGCATTCACCCAGGTTTTGCCTTCGAGTATCTGAGAAGTCGACTTGTGCTCTTCCTCGAACTCGGGAAACGGCTTGCTCTGTGCATCTGTGGAAAGCTGCCCGGCAAAAACAGCAGCGAAGATCGACAACCGCAAAACAGTTTTAAATTTCAGTCCAGCTGGCATTGTCGCTTGCACGTGAACTCGCCTGAAAGCAGATATCAATGGACACCAATTGTGCGAGTCATTGCTTTATAGCATGCCGCACCGGGAAGTAAAAATAGCCTGTCTCTTTGCTATCCAAGGCCCGTTCCTGCCCGGTTTACCGAACCGGTTCTCAAGCAGCACCAGCGCTCACTCGACAACCATCTGTAATTCGCCGCTGGAAGCGAAACGACTTATTTTCCGATTAGATTTAAAATACAGCTGGGTGTAAGACAGAATCAAACTGACGAATATGAAATCTCAGGAGAAAGCAAGTGTTTAAATCAGCAAAAGCAAAGTCAGGCATTCTTCCGCTGCACTTAATACTCTTGTCTCAGATTTTCTCAATGTCCCCCGCACTGGCTGTGGATAGCAAGCCATTCAAGGCCGGCGATTATCCGGCCTCGCAAATTTCCTCTTTTCATAAACAACTGGGTAAGTTGGCAATTGATGCAAAGCAAGTGATGCGCACGAATGAAAAACAATCGAATCCCCGCTATTGCCGTGCCTGGATCTGGCTGGCAAAAAACGGAAAGAAAGAGAGCTGCGAATATTTCGACGATATCAATTCGCTTGGTGGATCTAACGGACTTTTCGCACCAAATAAGGTGCTGCCGGCTGGATACGCCTGCATTATCAAACTGGGTGATTATGATGGACGCCTGGTACTGATTAATGAGAGCGGCAGACATTGGAATTTGCCGGGCGGCACCTATTTTGTTTCCAGAGACAAAAAGAACCTTTTCAGTATTCATGAGACAGAGACAAAGACAGGCGTGTCAGTTTTCGATCTCAAAAATGGAAAGGTGGCGCTGGCCGAAGACGAAAAATCGAAAGATGTGCCTCCAATAATGGATAAGTGGTACGAAGATGGAACAAGCTACTTCTTTACGACAATGAATGCCGACGGCACTGAGCCGAAAGAAAAAATTCGCACCATATACGCATTCGATAACAAATCAAATAAATTCGTGAAGAAGTCCATGCCGGCAGAGAAGATTTCTGCAGCGAAAGTGGTTGTATATGATTTCGATGCCAACTCGGAGAAAGACCGCAATGCGGCACGCCTGAAGTGAGTTTTTACGATGTCCCCGAGCAACTCGTAGGGACAGTATTCGACGGCAAATATGAAATACTGGCGCTGCTCGGACAGGGCGGCATGAGTGCGGTGTTCAAAGCAAAAAATTTGCTGATGAACAAAATTGTCGCTATCAAAATTTTGCTGGGCAATCGCAATCTTAACGAACAAGCATTGCTGCGCTTTCAACAGGAAGCGCGCGCCGCCAGCCAGCTCGATCATCCCAATATTGTCAAAGTTCACGACTTTTCCGTTTCTATCGATCACACACCATATATGGTGATGGATTTCCTGGAAGGCAAATCTATTGCTGAAGTGATATTGGAAGAAGGGCAAATGGATCCGTATCGAGCAATCGACTTTATAGTCCAGGCCAGTGAGGCGCTCGAGCATGCGCACCAGCAGGGCGTTGTACACCGTGATCTAAAGCCGAGCAATATCATGGTAATACAGATAAAGAATGGACGTGAGCAAATCAAGATAGTTGACTTTGGCGTTGCCAAATTGCTTGAAGAAGATCAGGCTTCAGCGCCGCAACTGACCCGCACAGGAGAGGTATTCGGCAGCCCCCTGTACATGAGCCCCGAACAATGCCTGGGAAAGAAAGTCGACAAACGCACCGACATCTACTCGCTTGCCTGCGTTTTATTTGAAGAACTTGCCGGCGTGCCGCCGTTTCGCGCGGACAATGTTCTTGCCACCATGCAGATGCATATCGGCGATCCGCCGCCTGAATTAACTAAAACTCGCTCCGATTTGCACAATGGTGCGCGACTTTCGTCAATTCTTTTGACTGCACTGTCCAAAAATCCGGAGCAGCGATATCAAACAATGCATGATTTTGGCGCTGCACTAAAAGAAGCAGCACTGAAGCCCCAATCCGGAATACTCGCACGGATAGGAACACAGTTAAACATCCTTCGAAAAACTCAAAAGTCAGGCAGCAAGGTGCCGATTCTGGCGTTTTCGGCAACTGTGCTTTCATTGCTCGGTGCATCAATCTGGTGGGGCTGGCAAACCAATGAGTCTTTGAAAGATATAAAAGACAGAGCCGAAGCTGCAGCCAAGCAAAGATTCGCTAATAGCGTTGTCTTTCAAGTAAGAGCACAAGACCTGGCGCGCAGAGAGTGGAAACCGACGGAGCATGAACTTGAGGACTACCTGCGCTTCACCGATCCAATCGAGCTCAATATTGGAGACGGCAGCCAGCTCACAGCCGACTGTGTTGCGCTGCTCGCGCGTGAGCCAAAATTGACCACGCTTTACCTGCGACATGCGAATATCAATGCCGAAGGATTTAAGGAAATTACTCGCGCGCTGGGCAAGCAACTCAAGAATCTGTCCGTTTCCAGAAATCCCCAGCTAAAGGCTGAAGAGATAATCGAAATTTTTGCAAATTGCACCGACCTCGAGCATGTTTCCGCACAAAGTGTTCAAACCACCGACGCAGTGGTGGCATCCTTTGGAAAATTCAAAAACATCAAACGCCTGGACATCAGCAGCAAATCTATTACGGCGGATGTTTTCGACAGTTTTCCTGTGACCCGCTCGCTGACATTTTTGATGGTCAACAACGCAGCAATAAACGGCAAAACAATGGAGCAGATAGCGCAGAAGTTTCCCAATCTCGAAGAACTGCACATTCGCAATGCGAGTTTAGAGGACAAGGATCTGGAAGCATTAAGTAAGTTGCCGCTAAAACGTCTTTGGGTTTTCGGCTGTAATTTCAGCCCGAAAGCCCTGGAAAAGTTGAAAAAGGCGGTCGGGCCCGGACTGGTAATTAACGTAAAAGACTACGGCAACAACTAGGTTTATTAAATCCGCAAAGCCTTACAGGGCAGGGCTAGAGGTCCGTTCACGACCTCTTCACACCCCCTGCATATACTTATAGATGGAAATTTAGCTCTCTCCATTTACCCATGCATCCAAAACCGCCATTCAAGGCGGCATTGTCCGGCAGCTTTGCCACCTCCAAGGTGACTGGAGCCGGTTCGGTTTCCCGCCTCATGCGGTTCTTTACTAAACGGCCAGCACAATGACTGCAGATTCTACGGCTCAACCCGAAGTGCCTCCGCGGCGACAAGTTGCCGAAGTTCGCACCGAAGACAGAACGCCCCCTGACACTGGCTCCGACCAGGCGTCTAGAATCGGATTGACTGCCAAACCGGAAGAAGCGCTCAATCTGTTTCGCCAGATAAACAGCAAGTTGCTGAGTGACAACATTCCTGTAGCATTCGGCAATTTCGACCTTTCTTTCAATGGCTCGGACCTCTCAGGATTGATCAATCCGACCGTGCAGAACAGAGGTCTGGTGAGACCGGACCAGGTCATGCCCGGAGCGGTCGCACCGATGGATGCCTCGCGATTCAGACGCGGCGGGGAGGTATTGCCGCCTGATGTCAGCCGCATCGAGCGCACCCGCATAACCGGAACCGGCTCGCGCCAGGACACTGGAGTCGAAATTCGCTACGGACTTGATGGGAAACCTTCGTTTGTACGCGACCATTTGGGCGAATGGAAATCGGACGATGGTGGCAACACCTGGCGCACAGAAGGTCCGAACTTCCGCACCCGCCGCGGCGAAGTTTCAATCGACCCCAATGGAAATTATTCGTTTACCAACAACGACTATGGAATGAAATCGACGCTCTCGCCGGACGGCAATGTGACGCGCACCATGACTAATGCAGCCGGCGAAAATTTCTCGGTGACGCGCAATAAGCAGGGCGTTCCGATTGCTTATACAGACCGAACCGGTGAATGGACCGGCGACGGTAAAAACTGGACTAATGCAAAAACCGGAGAGAGAAAATCCGGCACGGTATCGATGACTGAATTCGGTCAATTCAAGTTCAAGCCTGACGGAGGGACAGAACAAGTCGAGCAAACACCGCAGCTCGAGCGCATCAATAAGATGCAAGAAGAAATCTGCAGAGAATTCAATGTTGTCTTTGCAAAACCAGGAGAGTGGAAACAGAATGACGACCGCGACAAGGGCAAACCGGAAACGGCAAAACTGCATGCCGGAGTGCCGACTGAAGCAGAGCTGAAAGTACTGCAGGAGGTCTTGCGCAACACCAACCACGAAAATTATCGCGGCATGAAAATGTGGTTTATTCGACCAGATGAAAACAATGCAACTTACTATGCTCACTATGAAGGCACCACATCAGGTAACGCACACGATAGCTGCGCCTGTCACAGCAGAGGAGCACGCCAGGATGCAACCAACGGTGAATTAACGATATTGCCGAAGTCAAGGCAGCATCTCAACGGCTTCAACGGCGTCGAAGGCGTGCTTTACCATGAACTCGGACACCACGAACAAAGACTCGGTGTCGGTGAAGACGACATAACCAGCCCGAAAGCATCAAGGGAAGGTCGGCAACTGGCCGCAGCGATGGGTTGGGCCTGGAGCAAAGCGCACGGAGATGTTTTCCTCGACAAAAACAATAATCCGTGGAAATTCAATGAAAAGAAAGACAAGTGGGATTGGGCAGGAGCCAAGCCGCCGAACGACGGAGTTACAACAATATCAAATAAGCAAATGCGCGATCGCGCCAAAGTCACGCCGATGACCACGTACAACGACTCACCGTTCGAGACGCACGCTGAGGCTGTGTCTGCATTCAGGATAGGCGAAACAGGCAATCCGAAAGAAGTTGGCGATCGTCGTTTGCTCGCGATCAATTCCCCGCAATTGTACGAGGCGATCAAGAAATACGATCAGGATATGATCAACAAAACACACAAACCTGGTCCGGATGGTCGTCCGACTCACATACGCGGACTGAACGGAAGAATAATCGAAAACACCTCTGAAAATCAGCAGACCATTGCAAATAGAGAAGACGTTTGGCGTCTCGAGCGTGAGAGTATGCCACTAAAGACTCGCAGACGCGGAACATAGATTGTTCTGAGTTTAAAAAAACAACGCTTACTAAAATTTCAACTTGCATTTTCAATTAAGTTCAGACGCAGAAACACCGCGCCTGGTGCTGGTTCCGTGCGCGGTATTCTGCGTTCTCAAACAAACCCTTTTAGCGATTGATGCGGCCTTCCTCCGGCATCATTCTAATCAGCCCCTGGGGAGCCAGGTCTGCTTAATAGTCTTTCAATTTGTAGCTGTTGAGCATTTTGCTGCGCTGCGCTATCGCTTCGCCCATGCCCGAGTGTCCTTCATTTCTCGATTGCAATCTTTCGATGAATCTTCCGGCTTCACCAGCGACTATCGCATTCAAACCAACCGGACCCATCGCTGCAGCCATGCCATACAAAGCGGCGCGACTTTCCAGTATGGGTTGTTGCTGCAGTTTTTCAGCATGTTTCAGCCCTTGACCCATCGAGCCTTGCTGAATTTCTCCGCCGCCGGACAACTCTTCTTCCACAGCTTTCTTTCCGAGCACCGTGGCTCTTTCTCCGACACCATGACCTTCCATCTTCTTCAAGATGGCGTGGCCTTCGCCTATAGCGTTGCGCAGAGTGCTGGCTACGTCGCCGGCTTCACCCGACAAAGCTTCCAGATTTTTCTTGGGTGCGAAGCTTCCTTCATAGCCGCCCACCTGTCCTTCGAGACTATTGATGGCGCTTCCAATTTCAGCTTTCTTGAAATTGCCGCCGCCCATTTCTCCACTGAAATTGCCGCCGCCGTGACCGAGCGATTGTCCGGTGCTGCCGTATTTCTTCGACAGGTCTGTCATAAGTTCATTAATCGATGCTTCAGCAAAACCGCCGCTGGAAGATCCTTGTCCTTCGACTTGTTTGACTTGTTTGACTTGTTCAAGCTGTTCGTTATGGTAACTCATTATTTTGGCTCCTTTATGAATGTGAGCAGCAGTAGAAGACGCGCAGGGTGTGCGCTTTTGGGAAGGCTGCTTGCGATTGATCCGCTGGGGAAGAGAGAATCACCCGAACTGCGCGACAAAATACCACCTGGTGGGGAATACATCCCTCAGGAAATCCCTGTTACGGGAGGCGCTTGCCGTTAATTTGTACTGCGTTTCTGGGTAATTGCGAGTATAGGGTCCCTCCGATTCGGTTGGAATGTGTAAACGCGCAAAAGTGAAAAGCCCCATCCTCCGGCCACCCCATTAAGTTATGATTCAGAGACGGCGATCCAGCGCCAGGCGGTACTAGGATGGTTCTAAAGAGAAACGTCAATGACTAACTTCCAGCTGTCGATACCAGCCAGAACCTTAACTCCAGAGCAAATGAGAGCCTTCTTTGTCTGGTGGGCATTGCTGGGTATAGCTCTGGGCACGGGGCTCTGGTATTTCTCGGCGGAAATCGCACCCGCCATTCCTTTCTTTCACTCCCTTTCCGCCGGTCTGGCCCGCATCCTCTACCTGACCGGTGTGGTGATTCCGGGGCTGTTCTACGTTTATGTACCGATGCGCCTCGCCGTGGTCAACGAACATGGCACCAACATTGTCGTTAACCAGGACGGCTTGGGGCTGCCGCCGGCATTAGGAGGGCTAGCTCATATGCCCTGGCTGGCATGGTCGGATATCAAACTCGCCGACCTATATATAAGGAAGGGGAAACCTGCAGCAATCTCGTTGATGGAATCGGGCGGGAAAAACTACCGATTGAGCATCAAAGATATCGAAGAGCAGGACGTAGAACAAATTCTTCTAGCGCTTGAGGCGTGGGGAGCCAATACGATTTGGACGGATGCACTCACGAATTACAGAGACAATCTGCAAAACAAAATTCGCGGCATTGAGGGAAATTCCAATACGCTCGAATTCAATGACGAACTTTCAAGACGTTTTTCCGCCACCAATTTCATTCCTCTGGAGCCTGGAAAAAAATTACGCAGTGGAACTATCAATATAAAGCGACAGATGGCTTTCGGCGGCTTTTCCGCAGTGTATGAAGCCGAGGATGCGCCGGGCGATACAGTGGTAATGAAAGAGCTTGTTGTCTCCAAATTCGACAATGAAGAAGCAAGAGAAAAGGTGATTGAATTGTTCAACCGCGAAGCAGAATTGTTGGGGCAACTCGATCATCCTCAGATAGTAAGACTAAAAGATCACTTTACTGAAGATGGTCGCAAGTATATGGTTCTTGAGCACGCTTCGGGTCGTACGTTGAGAGAATTGGTGAGGCACGGCGGACCACTGAAACAAGATCGGGTAATACAGCTTGGCTTACAGATGGCAGGCATTCTGAAATATCTGCATGAGCGAGTACCGCCGGTGGTGCACAGAGATTTCACGCCGGACAATCTAGTCCTGCAAAACGACGGAACAATCATGCTGATTGATTTCGGCGCAGCAAATGAATTTCTCGCTGAGGCGACCGGAACTTTGATAGGCAAACAGGGCTATATGTCGCCCGAACAGATCAAAGGAAAAGCTGAGCCGCTCAGTGATGTTTATTCTTTGGGTGGAACTTTGTATTTCATGCTCACAGGGCAAGATCCGGAAGCCTTGACACCAAGCTGGCTCGAATCTGATGAAGTTAGCATCGCTCTTCGCATTTTGATCAAGCAGATGACTGAGCTTTCCAAGGCTGAGCGACCTCAGTCGGCAACTGTTGTGGGAACCCACTTGCTGCAAATTGCTCAGACTGTAGGCATTTCGCTAGAGCACTTTGCGAACGTTGTAGTGTAGGGTATCAATGAGCAGTGACCCGGAACTAATTCTTGACTGTACGGACTCGATGCTTGAGTCTTATCGCCGCTACAGAGAAACAGGCGATGTGGAAGATCTGCCCGGCAATTGGAAAAACGATCCGGGGTTTCTCGAATCATTGGAGCAAGCCGAAGACGCAGGCCTTACGCTGGTTGCCGGGTATAGCGATGAGGAGCAAGCAAAGTGGTTCGACAACACGTCATCACCATATTCATTTGATGCCGTCCAAAAGGAATTCGAATCTCTTCTAGAGAAAGCACTGACAGTCGAGCCTGAGACCAAGACTTTCGAAGTTCGTGATGGTGACATCCTCGTACCTCTGTGGCCGAACACAAACACATTCAGCGAGAAGAAGGACAATTACGCAAAGCGTGTCGCTATCGGCTTTGTTATTGTTTGGCTGGGTGCAACACTCTGGCATTTTACTCAACTTATAAACGGCGGAACGTATTATTACTTCCAAGGCATAATGGCGATAATGCTATGGCTCTTTGCTCTCTCACAAGGAATAACGCATATCAATTTCGGTGCGATAGGTATTGAGTTTCAGAGCCGATTTGCAGGTAATAAAAGCAAACGCAAATTCATTCCATGGAACAACCTCACCGATGTTTGCCTGGAGCAGTCGGCTTCTGGTTCGTTTTTAAACTGGAGCCTTAAACTGACTGAAAATGGAGGCAAGACTCACAGCATCAAGTTGTCAAAAATCGCCAATCGCGAGCAGTGGCATAACGTGGTTGATGCGTTGAACAAATGGTGCCCTGTCCATTGCCGTGGAGTGGACAGAGAAATTTTTGACTCACTTTCTTTGAACAGACAAGATCCAACTTACACTGCGCTGTGGCTGCAAGCATTGTCGGCACCGCCGAAACGCGAGCGGCTGCAACCTCTCATGGCAGGAGCATCTCTTCAAGCCGGCAAGTACGAGGTGACAAGAATACTTGGCGCCGGAGGACAGGGCACCGCGTATCTTGCAAAAATGGCAGACGACAAGCTGGTTGTCCTTAAAGAATATATCCTGCCGGTTTTCGTCGATGCTAAAGTGCGACGCGAGGCAATTGATTCATTCAAACATGAAACAGAAATGCTAAAACGTGTTCACTCCCCTCTCATCGTCTCATTGAATGAAGCCTTTTTCGAGGACAATCGAGCCTATCTTGTTCTGGAGTATGTCGACGGACCGTCGCTGAAATCTGCAGTTTTAGAAAGTGGAATTTTGGAGGAAAAAGAAGCAGTAAAACATGCGCTGAAAATGTGCGATATGCTGAACCACCTTCATTCTCTGACACCAGCGGTAGTGCACAGAGACTTCACACCGGACAACTTGATCCTGACTTCCAGCGGAGAGTTAAAACTAATCGACTTTATGGTGGCACAAGAAGGTAACGACGGATTAGGCGGGATGGCTGTCGGCAAACAAGCATTCATGCCGCCGGAGCAACTGCGCGGCAAAGCCACCATTTGCAGCGACCTCTATGCGCTTGGCGGAACGATTTTTTATATGCTTACGGCGCAATATCCGGAAGCCATCAGCCAATCCAGACCATCATTGTTCAACGAAAAAGTCAGTGTCGAACTTGATGACATCGTCAATAAGTGCACGGCGCTGGACAGTAAAGCGCGCTATCAAAACGCAAAGGAAGTAAAGGCAGATTTGGAAAAATGCCTTAGGGAATCTGTTTCACTCTAGTTTGTCCGATCTGGCTCATTCAAGTTCGGAGACTATCTAATTCTTCTGCGCGTCGAGTGCAGAAGATCATCTCTTCGGAAGCATTCTCATCAAAAGGAGATTTATCCCAATCTCCATATATCTGAACGACTTCAAGTCCTGCAGCTTGAATCAACTCTTTGATTTTCGAATAAGGCATAAATCGAAGCTCGCTGCGAGAATACTGCGTTTCATTCGCAAACTCATACTTGAGCTCGAAAGTCATCCGCTCACCCTTTTGTTCGAGCATCCGCCGCGACTCTTTCACTTTGCCTGCCGGCATATCAATGTTCATCACATAATCCCATCGCTTCGCCCAATCTACATTTGGGTTTCTTGACTCGAATACGGCAATTCCATCCGTCGCCAAATGTTTTTGCATCACAGAAAGTGCAGCCAATACATCCGAGTCATCGATCAACACTTGAAACGCATGACCTGTCATTATGATCAGATCAAATCGATCTTGGGAGCGAAATTCCTGGGCGGTCGCCTGCACCCACTGGATGCTCCCTCCATATGGCTTTTTCTTTGCCACTTCAAGCATGGCAGCAGCCGGGTCGGCACCGACTACTCTGTGACCTTCTTCTGCATAAGCATTGCAAAGCAAACCGGTTCCACAACCAAGATCGAGAATTGTCATACTCGGCCGCGCCGCAAGCGCCAGGTAGAAATCTCGATCGACCGACCATGGACTGTCCAAATCATAGATCTGGGCCATCGTCAGGTTTTCATAATGCTCATCGGCCATAATCGAAGCTGAGCTTTCTAAATCAGACAGTCTTCCAGGTCGACAGAGAGTCGCTCTTTTCCTTATAGAGTTTGTTCAACTCAGGAGCTCCCGTCGTGAAGAGATTATTATAGGCCTTTGGACCGAACAAACCAATTGGAATAGCAGATGTTGCGGTTGTTCCTACGCCTAACCACAAGCTCTCATTGGGTGTCATGTCGAACATTGGTGTTTTGACTTTGGCGACTCTTTCGGCCCCTCTGACGACTTTCTCGGCACTTTTTGCGACGGTTTCGGCAGCAGCCTCAACTGCCTTACCTGGAACAAGCCCCTTATAAATGAGCCTGCCACCGAGCGCTAAACCAAGCACGCCGACGCCCGCGATAAGAGCTTCAATGGACCCTGCTTCCATCTCCTTGTCTACGATGGTATCTGCGAAATCCGCCTGTCCTCCGGCAGCACTCAACTTTGCCAGTGCAGAAAGATCCTTACGGGAAATACCGCCAAGGCTGGTATCACCACCGAAGTACTCTACGTACCGGTCAGTCGCAGATTGAGTCAATAGTCGACGAGGCGGCTCGTTCGATGGAGTGCTGATGTCGCTTGCCAGTTTGAAATTATCAGAGAAAATTTTGGCGACCATTCGCTGGTCGGCAGTAGCAGATTCAGAAGAAACAACTTTTCCCAATTCTGCCTCATCCAACACCTCATTGCCATCTGTGTTCCAGGTGTCGAAATTGGACTGCGCTACAGCAGAAAGTCGACTCTTGTCAGTCAACAAATCAGAAACTACCTCTGAAAAAGTTGAACTCAGCGATTGCTCGTGAGATTCAACGGACCCAAAAGATAGTTTTGGCTCAAAGGAATTAACCGTGGGCGGCGTGAAATCATTCAGCATGCGGTGTACCGAGGGGTGTTGGGGCCAAAACATAGTATCTAACTGTCATGACATTCGTTTGACAGCATGAAAACCCAACCCCCTCTCGGTTGCGGCAAGTTTTAGTTGTTACGCCAGTTACCGTCGCGGCGTCCATCTCCGTCGCGATCTCTGTGGCGATAACCATCGCGTCCACGATCTGAGTTATTCGAGTTTTGCCACCAATTGTTGGACCACGAATTGCCTTGCGAATTCCAATTTTGATAATGCGAATTTTCGTTATCGTGAACTTGATCTGTGATTTCACGATCAAGTTTCGTCAGTTGCGCCATCAGTGAATTGCGCTCCCAGCTGCTAAATCCACCAGCGCGATATTGCTGCTGCATTCTGTCAATATCGTTATATGACAGCATGAGCTGATTGAGTTCGCTGCGAGTGATTTTTCCATCGCGACGCCCTTGATCGATGCGCTGTTTAAGGCTGTTTTGATAAGCCTCGATTTCACCGTTGTAAGAATTACCGCCAGACTGATTGCCTCTCCACCACTGATTGCGCCAGCTTCTTCTGTTGGGGTCCCACATTTGCCAGCGTGAATTCACATCATCGTGGAGATAGGTGGTTAATTGCTTGTCGATATTGGTGAGCGAATTCATCACATTCGTTCTCACCATGGCATTCATTGGCTTATTGCCCAGTGAGCGACGAATGTTTTCAACGTTGTTGTACAACGACTGAATATTGTTGTAATTCTCCGGGGTCAATTGCCCCATCTGCTGGCCGCGTGAAATGCGCATTGCGATATCTTGCGAGTACGCCGTGATGTCCGCATCCTGAGCTGCCTGTGCGTGTGCAATCGCTATAGTCATTGGCAGAGTCAGAGCCAATGCGATGAGTTTGTTCCACATTTAAGTAATCTCTCCTTTGATACGGACATGGTCGAGATGCAGTGCCAACAGTCGGGCTGTTGACATCATGCAAGCGGTCCATAATTCTAGATCAGTTTTAATCCTGACACATTAACCATGCCGCTTCAGCACTGCAACTGCACATGGTGCATGGCGCAGAATGTAATTGATTGTGTGACCGACGAAGAGGCCTTTGCCAATCTTTGGCTCAGCTCCTAAGACGATCAGGTCGACATCATGTTGCTGCGCCATGAGGATTGCAGCTTGCGCCGGATGTGCCGCTGTTTGGACGTGCATAGATTGATAATTCACATCAAGTGCTGATGCCAGTTCACTCAATGTGACATCAATTTCGTCGCTCACATTCTTCTGAATTTCGATGCCGCTTTGTGTCGTTTCACCATATAGCTCTTTGGCGTCTGACTCGGAGATGGAAAGACAGATAACTTTCGCATTTAGCGATTTGGCAAGCGAGATACCAAACTCCGCGGCCGCGATAGACAACTCGCTGCCGCTGACTGGTACCAGCACCTTTCTGATAATGCGTTGCTTAGAATCATCCGGTTCATAAACTACCAGAACTCGTGTCGATGTGTTGAGAATTACGCTGTCGACCAATTCCCCAAAAACAAATTCAGCATCACCAGGTGGCTCGTCCGTCGTCATGACGATCAAGTCATAACCGCGATTGCCTTCTTCAGAGATAGCTTTCATCGGCTCATCGGCAACGACCGTGCTTTCATAAACACTCACAACTTTTCTGTCGACAACTTGGGAGATGTGTTTGAAGGGTTTTTCTGCGCTATCGCTGCCCTTATGTTTCACCCATAGTGCAGTTGTTTCAATAACCTGCGACTGACCAAGGCTGTTCAAGAGTTCGGCTATGAAGCTGTTGCGCTCGCGCCCCGTTGTCGGCCATAGCACCCGGCGAATGCTGCTGAGTATGGTGCGTGATCGCCGCTCCTCACGCTTCATCCGCTCGACTTCTTCATCGGTAACTTTGACTTTGCCCATCGTCAACTTCATCAGCGGCGCAGCTGTTCCAGTGGAGAACATCGAGATGAAAATCACGATCGCAAACATATCTTGATTGATGATCTCGAGCGAGTTTCCGAGCATAGCCAAGATCAGACCGAGAGAGCCTTTTGTGTTGGCACCGACTGCGACTGCGAATGATTCCCACTTACCAAAGCCGGTGATTTTTCCTGCGGCATAGCAAGACGTCAGTTTTACAACCAGAGTCGCCACTGCCAAAAGCATAGTAATACCGAGCAATTTAGGTTCTAACAACGAACCCAGGTTGACGTTTAATCCACTGGATGCAAAAAATATCGGCGCGAAGAATGCCATCGTCACGATTTCGAGCGGACGAACAACTTTGTGATTTATAACAGGAGTCTGTGAAAGAATGACACCGGCGGAGAAGGCACCTAAAACGATGTGCACACCCAGAGCTTGCGTTGCTGCAGCGCATGACAGCAGCAGAACGACCATCGCAGTAATAAGTCCATCGCTGGTAGAAACGCGATCATTGATCCAGCGCAAAATTGCGAAAAACACCGGGCGTCCAAAATACATTACGGCAAGAAAACAGATAGTTCCGAATATTGCGACCAAAACAGGATTACCTTCCTGGTGCTCGGAACCTGAAAGTACAACGATAATCGCCAGCAAGAGACAGCACAAAAGGTCATGCGCAAGAGATGTCGCAATAATCAGCTGACCTATGCTCAGTTTGAGCATCTTCATGTCCATCAGGACTTTTGCCACCACAGGCACGGACGAAGCGGCAAAAACCGTCCCAACGAAAACCGCAAAGGAAAGTTTGTTCTGCAAGTCACCCATGAGCTGACCGGAGACCAGCATAGAAATAAGTCCACCGGCAACCAGAGGACCGACAAGTCCAATCACACCGAAATACAGAAGTGGCTTACCAAGCCGCTTAAGCATGGCGATATCAGTTTCCATTCCTGTCAGCATCAGCAGAAAAGAAACACCAATCCAAGAAATTACTTCAATGAGTTTTGATTGAGATCCGTCGCGCGGAAAGAGCTGAAAAGATATGTCAGGAAAAAGCGCACCAAGAAATGTCGGCCCAAGCAAAAGCCCGGCCAGAATCTGGCCGATGATAGCGGGCTGTCCGAGACGCACCATCAGTTCGCCGCAAACCAAAGAAGCAAACAACAGCAAAGCAATTTCGACGAAAAGCAGAAGGACCGCGTGCTCGCTCAGTCCAGAACCACCTTTCTTTTCTTTTGGTTTTTCGCTGCCTGCAGTTTTGCCGGATGTATCCGGGTTCGCCGTCGCATCCTTGCCTGTCGAACTTGCACTCTGACTCGATTGAGTTTGTCCCTTATTCAGCCGAGCCTTTTCGACAGCTTTGATGAGCTTATCGCACCACTCTTGAGCAAGCGCTTCTTGAGTAGTGCCTGCCTCATCGGCATCAGCTTTGGTGACACTGCAAATTACTTTGTCGTCCAGATATATGACCGGCACGCCATCAAGTCCGGTGCGCACACTAAACTCGGATGGATTTGTATCCGGATCATCTACGACGCTTTGAATTGCATCGTTAACTCGCTGACCACGTTCTAGGGCAGGAAGCAGCCGAGTGTTCGATACTGAGAAAATCTTTGAATGTCCGACATAGACATCGCAAAACTCATCGACAGCAAATGCTGCCGATGAGCAAAAGGTGAAAAGGGCGATAACAATGATTACAACGAGAGATCGCATCGCTTCACTGTATCAAACTTTCTCACGAAACTGGGAAACCACGGTCACGCATCAGCGCATTGGTATCGACGTCACGTCCGCGGAAATTGCGGAAAGCGACATCGGGCGCAATAGAGTTGCCGACCATAAAAATGGTCTCCCTGAAACGATCACAAGTCTTGCGGTCATAGAAGCTTCCAGCCTCGATAAATGCTTCCGACGCATCCGCCGACATGGTGTCCGCCCAGATATACGAATAATATCCGGAAGCGTAGCCGTCATCGGAGAAGATGTGCCCGAAGGCGGTTGGTCTGTGGCGCATAACTATTTCTTTCGGGCACCCGATTTCAGTCATAGTGGCTGTCTCAAATTCATCCGGCTGAATCGTTTTATCCGGAGTTGCTGCCAGGTGGATTTTCATGTCATAAATCGCGGAGGCAAGATACTCAGTTGTGCTGAAACCTTGATTGAAAGTTTTCGCTTTCTCAATCTTTGCAATCAACGCTTCCGGAATCGGCTTGCCGGTCTTGTAATGCAACGCATACTTGCTGAGCACTTCACGCGTCAACAACCAGCGCTCATTGACCTGACTCGGAAACTCGACAAAATCGCGTTTTACGCTGGTGCCGGCGAGCGATGGATAATTTACATTGGATTGCAAACCATGCAGCGCATGCCCGAACTCGTGGAAAAGGGTGTTGGCATCATCCCATGAAATGAGAACAGCCTCACCAGGTTTTCCTTTGACGTAATTGCAGTTGTTGGAAACAATCGGAGTAATCGGTTCCTTGAATTTCTCCTGAGTTCGATAC
This sequence comes from Cyanobacteria bacterium PR.3.49, assembly GCA_013997645.1. Taxonomy (GTDB): domain Bacteria; phylum Cyanobacteriota; class Vampirovibrionia; order Obscuribacterales; family Obscuribacteraceae; genus QKMZ01. The sequence continues at coordinate 11,243 of PNKB01000048.1, read as the reverse complement.
TCGCTCATCCATGCACCTGAATGTTTTCCATCACGTGCATAGGGATCGAAATACCAGAGACCGATTTGTTTTCCATCGCGCTGGACTTCGTAAACTGTGACGTCGGGCTGCACAACAGGCAGTCCCTCCACCTTCACCATATCGAGACCATACACCTGCTTTGCCGCCCAGAACATTCCCTCGCGAATTTTGTCGAGCTGCAAATACTGTTTTACTTCATTTTGATCGATATCGTATTTCGCCTTGCGCACCTTCTCTGCGTAGAAGCGATAATCCCACGGTTCGATCGTAATCTTCGCGCCTTCTGCATCAGCAATTTTTTGCATATCGGCAACTTCTTCTTTGACGCGATTAGTAGATGCCTTCCAAACACGCAACATCAAAGCCATCGCCGCATCCGGCGTTTTCGCCATGCAGTCGTCGAGACTCCAGTGCGCATGTGTTGGGAATCCCAAAATTTGCGCGCGCTCAGTGCGCAACTTCAGAATCTCGCCGATGTTTTTCTTATTGTCATTGGCGTCATTGTTGTCGCCGCGATTTGTCCACATGCGCCAACCTTTTTCCCGAAGATCTCTGCGCGTCGAGAAAGTGAGGAAGGGCTCCATCGAAGAGCGGGTGTTGGTAATCACCCATTTGCCCTTCATCTTATGCGCCTCTGCCTGAGCGGCAGCTGCTTCGCGCAAGCTGTCGGAAAGACCGGCGAGGTCGTCTTCTTTCTCCAGCACCAATGTGTACTTCTCTTCGTCCGCCAGCTGATTGTGTCGGAAGCTCGTGAAAATATTCGCCAGCTTCTCATTGATCTCTCGCAAACGTTTCTTCTTATCGGCATCGAGGCCGGCACCAGCGCGAGTAAAGTATTTATAGAAAACTTCAACAAGGCGTTTTTGCTCGTCAGTCAGGTTGGCATTCTCACGTGCTTCGTATACGGTCTTGATACGCTGGAAAAGCTCGTCATTCTGAACAATCTCGTCATCAAACTTGGCAAGAATCGGAGTCATCTCCGTCTCAATCGCTTGCATCGCCTTGTCGTTTTCGGTCGAAGTGTAAATGCTGAAAAATCGAATCGAGTTGCTAAGCGGGCGACCTGAATCTTCGTACGCGATTATTGTGTTCTCAAAAGTCGGAGCGTCTTTCTGACTGGTTATGCGTTTAATCTCTTCGCGCTTGAGATCCATCCCCTTCAAAATAGCCGGCTTAAAATCGCTTATCTTGACTAGATCGAATTTCGGATAACCGTTGTGGGTTCCGGTCCATTTATCCAGAAGCGGTCCCAAAGTCACTGTTTCTGCGACGGACGGTTTGCTCATGACGAATCCTCCACTCAGCATGACAACGGCGGCACTGCCTTTCAAGAATGTTCTTCTATTCATTGGAACCTGCTTGGACGGGGAAACCGGCTCAGACGGAAACCTGTTCGAAAGGAACGGGCTGCAACAGGACACCCAGCTAGGGCGGCAAGTCAGTGTATTTTCTCACGATTTGCCGACTGTTTGCACCCATCAGGGCCTGTTGAAAGTCTTTCCTGCAATTGTTTATTTCGACAGTAAGTCCGTCAATTCGTTCACTTTCTCGTGGTCAGGGTTGCTTAGAATCCAACTCTCAGCCGCAGATCGCGCCACTTCGTTGCCCGGATCTATTCTCAAAACAGAAACCGTTAGCTCGAACACACCGTAGGTTATTGAAGGCAAGGCATGAATTGCCTCTTTCAATAGTTCCTCATCCGGTGAGACGGACAATAGCGCTGCATGTAGCAATGGATCGCTCGTTCTCTTTAAGGCCCGTCGCGAATACTCTATTGTTTCTTCATCAGGACACGCCAACAGCAAACACTTGCTCAACTTTCGATGGTCCAGATCAGTATCTTCGACAAGACGCTTCTTAGCCAATGCGACAATTTCTACATCGGGTGCTTCGCCAATTTTGTGCATTGTCCAAATAATGGCAGACAGGACCTTCACGGAAGTTTTTGTGCTCGAATTATTTAGGTACCAAGCCTTGGCGCTTCGAATGTCGTCCATTGACTTGGTTGCATAGATGACATCGCAGTAAACGGTCCCGCAATACTCATCATCTGAATTTCTCCGAAGCCATCCCCTGGCATAGTCGATTACACGCGGCAAAATTTTTGCATGTGCGGGAGAACCACCCATGAAAAACATCATAAACAGCATCCACATGTACTTTTTTTCTGGACCTGCTTCATTTTTTTCCGTCCATTTCAGACAAGCTTCCAATACCGGCGAGGAGTCAGTGTATAGCGCCACGCTGGTCAAACTTCCTACGATATCTTCGTCAAATGGATTTTGATTGAGCCAGCTACACAAGAGTGCATTGATGCTTTCGTTATGTTGATCTTTCGCTTGCAAGAAGCCCCAGATATGACTGTTTGGATCTTTAGCCATCCGCCTTTCAATCGCATCCATAAGTTTCTGGTCGCTACCTCCAAGATGGGCAGCGGCTGAAACGATTTGATTTAGCGCTTTCACGTCGGGATAAGTTTTCATGTACGAAATCGACATGTACATTGCGTCGTTAGTGTCAAAGTGTCTCAGCAATTTTCCTGCAAGACGCGGGGCTACTTCATGGTTGGGATATTTTTTGATCCAATTGCGCGCAAATGGTATCAATACCTTTTCCGCCTGCGCATTCAGCAAGTCCATGATCAACTTTCCGCTGCTCTCAGCCAGCGGTTCGGCACGAAGCTTCTCCAGCCCTTCAGCATAGAAAACTTTATTCTCGTCTGCTGTGCGATTTTTTGAACTTGTCACCATTGAGACCTTTGCTTATCGTGCATGTTGCTCGACTACGGCGCCGAAAGCAATGCAAGAAACGACTTGATGTTTTCCTTCATCACTTGCGGGCGTTTGTGCACTTTTGTGAGCACCATGGTGCCATTCATGCTGGCAAGCAAAACTTGCGCGGCCAGTTTTGCCGAAACATCGGAGCGAAACTCGCCTTGTTGAATTCCTTCTTGAATGCACTCAGCAAGCCGCTGCTGATAGGTCTCGAAATACTGCGAAATCCGTTCGCGGAAAGCGGGAAGAAAGTCGCTGGTTTCGGCGCCGAGATTAACGAATGGGCAACCTTTGTTGCAGCATTCGGATTCGATCATCTCGGACATTCCTTTTAGATACTTTTCCAATCGCTTGCGCGGGCTGAGCGATTTATTGTTTAAGACCGGATCAAGCATCTGAGCGAAGAAATGATCGCTCATTGTGTCGAGGGCCGCCAGGCAGAGATCTTCTTTTGATTTGAAGTGGTAATAGAAATTACTCTTACTCACACCGGCGGCTTCCAAAATACTATTTATACCCATGGCCTCAAAGCCACGAGATGACATAAGCTCAATCGTCGCTTCAATGAGCTTTTGCCGGCTGCCGCTTGTGGTGTCCGTCGTTGTGGGCATATCGCCTCAGTAGAACCGTTCTGTCCTAAGTATATCTTAATTGTCGCACAAATCAAGCATGCCACCCAAAACTTTGAATTGGTGGGCAGTTTGAGACCTGGCGCCAAATCAGACTGCAAGTTTAAATCTCAACTGAGGGACTTGTTTAGGACCGACCGGTATGATTCAATCATTAGTACAGACCGGTCCTATCTACCAACATGCCCAACAGACCAAGGAGAATTAAATGAGCAGTTCATGCGACCAAACTAAAGGCCCAGATGCCTGTGGCGATACAGCAGCCCAACACGGCGGCGACAGCGAGTGTTGCAACATGCCTGAAAAACTGCTGTGCCTGGCCGATGAAGCCTGGAAAGAAGTCGTAAAAGAAAAGATCAAAAAGGAAATCGAAAAGAACGCGGGCGCAAAACTGGACGCGCTAGCCAAACTGGTAGCCGAAGGAAACCACAAGAAATGGTCGTACTTAATTGAAGGAAAGCAACAGTGCGATCAATTCAAAGACCAAGTAAAAGAAGCACTTATATCTCTGTCTAAGTAAGCTTCACAACTTGGAGTACTTGGAGTTTCTTGCAGTTCTTCCAGTTCTCCCGGTCGGTGTCCGCCAGAGAGAGTACGTCACCCCGGCTCTCTCTCGGCTGAACCGATCAGATCAATAAGATCAGTCAGATCGATTAGATCGATCTGATCAAGCGAGAGGAAAGGACAATGTTCAAGATTCACAAAATAGCCGTTGCGCTAATTACCATTTTTACTTTTCTAACGCCAGCTTTTGCGGCGGAACAAACATCGAATCGTCCAACCATCGCGCTTGCTCTCGGTGGTGGTGGCGTCCGCGGTGCGGCGCACATTGGAGTTCTTCGAGTATTCGAGCGCGAAGGGTTGCCGATTGATTTTATCGCCGGCAGCAGCATGGGAGCCATCGTCGGTGGTATGTATGCAGCAGGTGTGCCGCTAGACAAGCTCGAAAAAATGTTCATCGATCGATCAATATTCAGGGCCTATACACCAGTTCCGGACACGTTCAAGATGATGACGGTTCCAGCATCAATGTTCGTCCGCTCTGCAAAACGCGCGATTGGTTTAGAAACAAAAATGATCGGATTGTATGCAACAAACAATCTCTCGCGGCTGATAAACAAACACGTGCCACCATCCAAACACAACATAGAGGATGCAGACATCCCCTTCGTTGCAGTCGCAACAAACCTGCTTGATGGCAAGGCCTACTCATTGGGAAGGGGTGACCTGGGCAAAGCGCTTCAGGCGAGTTCCGCTATTCCATTTTATGTAAAACCAGTGATCATCGATGGCAAAGTGCTGGTCGATGGAGCGCTTCGTGCCAACGTCCCGACGATTCAGGCGAGAAAGAGTGGAGCGGACATTGTGATTTCAGTCAATGTCGATGAAAGTTTGAAGAACATCGAGGCGCTGGAATTGCGCAAAGCAACTTCCTTCGGGAACCGCGTAGCGAGCATCATTCTGGCGGAACTGGATGGACATCATGCGAACATAGCTGACATTGAAATTCACCCGCAGATCACACCAATGCCGGTTTATTCGCGCAAAGTTGGCGATGCGCAACGTGCAATTGCGGCGGGCGAGAACGCAGCTCAAGAGATGGTGCCGCAAATTCGCATGCTGCTAAATAGCAAATTAGCGGAAGAACACCTGGACTCACCATATCTGTATGCTCAGAAGGGAGATGCTTTACGGCATCCCTGGTAAGATGCGAAGTATAAGTGCAGCTTACCTAACCTGGGCAAACGAAGTGAAAAGACGAGTTTTTGCATTAACCCTCGCCATTCTGACCTGTGGAATCGCCGTTGACGGGAAATCACACAGAGATAGCGTCGCCCAGCAGCAGTCAAAAACGGCCAAACACCTACCAGACATTAACGACCAAAGGATCCAGGATAGGGTACGAGCGCTGCACTTGCCGTTTAATCAGGATTCGAGTACTTATGCAGAGACATTCCTCTATGAGGAACTTTCGAAGGCTGGAGAAAACGCCCTAGCAGAGAAGGATTATGAATTTGCCAGACAAGTCTATGCGAAATATTTGAAAGTCAAACCTGAAGAAGCGGCTGCTCAATACGGTCTGGGTTTGGCCTATTTAAAGCAAAAGCGGTTTCCGGAAGCTCGTAAGGAATTTGAGAAATTAGCCACCAATTCACAAAAGGGTGACAGATTTCTTTCTGCAATTGATGCTCTCATCCTTGAAAAGAGATATGCAGACGCAGAAGCTGTGACCAAAGCAATCGACTTGTATGGGCGTGATACTTACTTCCACATCTCAAAGTCTCGAATTCTAGCTGCTCAAGGAAAAAAAACTGAGGCTATTGCAGAGGCGCAGCTTGCTGTAAGAGTGCTAAGAATGAATAATTGCGCGGACAAATCAGCTATTCAACAGGTCGAAAAACTGGGCGCCACTGTAGGACCTCCTCAGAAGATGCCTGCCGAACCATTGTTTTCCAAAGCTCTCAGCTTGCTCGAGGAGATAGGGAAATTGAAAGATAAGCCTTCCGACGAACAATTGCGAACATTGATACAGCAGAGATTTGGCGGCTCCTGCGAAGTGACAATATACCCTCAGTCTTCATTTTCCGGGGACTATTCGAAGCCAGTCCTCTTTTGTCTTTCTCGCAACAAGCCGCAGCAATATCCGATAATTTCCATGAACATGAGCGCCCATGTAGAGCCCCTGCAGGTGCAAACTCTGCTCAATCGATCCAGCGATTATAAAGCTTATTTCGAGGGCCCTCATTCCCATTCCAAGACTGCTTCTGCGCGTATCGGCAATCTTGTCATAACCTGGATGGAGCATGAAGGAAAAATTGATGGCGATTATTTGTCTTGTTATTGGAAAGAAAAACCGCAACAATTTTCCGGCTTTGTAAGAACAACGGCTCGCTCTGTCAAGCCACCACCCGCACCAGATCCTGACGCACTTTTGAAGGAAGGGGAAGAAGCACTCAAGGTAAGAAAATTCGCCCTGGCTAAGAAAAAGTTTGTGAGCGCCGTCACCAACTGGAACGGCAAGCATGGACAAATTCAACTGCAAAAAAACAAGCTAACAGCCGACAGAATCCGTAATGATTTCAAACGCTTATTTGAGATGCAGGATGACAGGGATAGGGCAAGGTACTTCGAGCTTGCAAGCCTTCACCAAATCCAAGAAGATTCTTTTGCCGTCGAAAGTCTGCCCGACAAAAACTATCCCACAGGCGCGGAATTTATGGCTCGTAAGTGGCAGCTTTTGTCTGACGTCGATTGCTTGCAAGTTTTAAACGAGCATTATTTCAATCTGATGATCGTAAAGGACTCTCCTTTTTATAACGAAGTTCTAAAAATAGTCGGTAAGCATCCTCGTTTTTCGACGGTCAACATACAACCAATGAGCGGTTCTCTCATCGATCGAATTGAAGCCGACGAATTTAGTCCACCCAAGCCATAAAACCGCCGCACCAATGAATTGCGCTCTTTGCACGCCAGTTGCACGCATCCTTATATAAGCTAGCGAAACTCGACCCAGTCACAGTTCAGTTACTGAATGGGTATACGCTTAATTCACCACAATAATAAGCAGTTTTCACCAGCCAAGGGTGTTGGAAATGTTCGACAGTCCATATGCTTCTGCGAATGTCACACAGGATTCTGTTATCCAGATTTCCGCCAACGAGAGTCTCTTCGACAACAACTTGCGGTCGCTTCCTTCTGACCCGCTTGCGCAGTATCGCGCACCGTACATAGTCGCCCCTGGTCAATTCAACAGTCAGCCGGCTCAGGAAATTCGCCTCCAACCCGGCCAGGAAATTTTGACTCCCGTCAATCCAGCCTTACAAACGCAATCTCTCCCTGCTGAACCCCTGACGGCTCCAACTGAACAAGTGGCTGATCGCCTGCCTCAAGATACAACAGATCGTGCAGAACAGGTGCAGCACACAAAGAATGAAAAGGCGAACGAGCCTCCGCGTTTTGCAATTGTCGCCGCCGAGTTACTGGTGCTGGCGGCGTGCATACGCCTTGGATTCAGGAAGGCACCTGCGCCTGGCACTCCGACAATGGCGGACGAGGCATTCAAAGTTGTTAAATCAGCTTCGGATAAAATATTTGCGCGCATGGGAAACACCAAAGTCGGCTCTATGTTCTCAGGTCCCAGCAGAGAAACTACGGTTCCTACAGCTAAGGAACTGGCAGAAGGCGCGCTAGGAAGAAAAATTGTCGGACCGCCCGAGGTGCACATTAGAACACCGCGGGACGTCGATCCGATGAACCGGTTTCGTGTAGCTAATTAAGATGCCACCAAGAGTACCGTGTGTTGCAGCAGCAAGGCAGTAACCGAGCGGAACACCGTCACGAAGAAGAACATATACTTTCATAGCACACCTCCAGAGTTTGTATTCGCCCGGCACAAACCTGCAGCACCATATACAGTGCCACAGCGTTTATACCGAACAGGTTTGTTTACTGTTTTATCTGGGTTTGGACCGGAACTCAACTATCCTTTGACGCAAACAAGCTGCTTCAAAGTGTGCACCACATCCACCAGATCTTTCTGAGCTTCCATTACGGCGTCGATTGACTTGTAAGCCATCGGTGTTTCATCGATGACTTCCGCATCTTTTCGGCACTCGACACCGGCAGTTGCCGCAGCGTGATCGGCAAGTGTAAATTTCTTCTTCGCTTCTCCACGAGACATTGCTCGCCCCGCTCCGTGTGAGCAGCTGTTGAAGCTTTCAGGATTACCCTTACCTCTTACGATGTACGACCTGGTGCCCATCGAGCCCGGGATAATTCCCAGATCTCCCTCCTGCGCTCGCACTGCGCCTTTTCTGGTCACATAGATGTTTTCACCATAGTGATTTTCCAGTGCGGCGTAGTTATGGTGGCAGTTAACAACTTCGGATGTAATTTCGAAGTCGGGCAGATTGCACTTGCGCAGGGCGGCAATTACCGAATTCAGCATGACGTCTCTGTTTGTTTGCGCAAATTTTTGCGCCCACATCAACGCCTTCCAGTATTCGTTGAAATTGTCCGTACCCTCGGCTAAGTAAGCCAGATCTTGATCGGGCACATTGATACACCATCGTTGCATCTCCTTCTTCGCTTGTTCGATGAAGTATTTACCGATGGAGTTGCCGATTCCTCTCGAACCGGAATGAAGCATGATCCATACGGCATTGTCTTCGTCAATGCAAATCTCGATAAAGTGATTGCCGGTTCCAAGCGATCCAAGGTGGTTGATAGTGTTTGCTCTCGCCAACTTGGGATGCTTTTCGACAATGCGCTTGTGTCCTTCGGCAAGTCCGGACCAGGCGTCCACCACCGCTTTTGGCGCGTCTTTCCACGCACCTCTGTCGTTGGGACCTCCGTTATCGGTTCTGCCGTGAGGCACCGCAGCTTCGATCGCGTGCCGCAATGAAGCCAGATTGCCGGGAAGATCCGAGGCGCGCAAGCTCGTCCGTGCAGCGACCATACCGCAACCAATATCCACACCTACTCCGGCAGGAATAATTGCTTTCTTGGTCGGTATAACACTGCCGACGGTGGCGCCCATACCCCAATGGCAGTCGGGCATGGCAGCGACCCACTTATAGACAAACGGCATCTTCGTAATGTTGATGAGCTGCTTGCGTGCTTCGTCTTCCAATTGCACGCCGCGCGTCCACATCTTGACGGGCACTCCGCCTTCAGTACGCATAATGTCGTATGTTTTGTCTTTTGGGTTGATTGTCTCCATGCCCCTATCCTCTGGTTGTTTCATCTGCAGGTGATTAATTCAAAAGCCCTCTCGTTAAGAAAGGGCTCGCTGAATGACTACAGATACTATTGATCAGTTATCTACACTTGTGTCACTCCGCGCCCCGCCTGTACGGTGCCATTCATTTCTCTGCGGCTCGGTGTAAATAAAATATCCATACCTACCATTATCCGGTTTCGTCGCACATTGTCAAGCCGTTCACAAAGACTGCTAAAATCATTGGCGGTTCGAGGAATCTATTTATGTTGCTTCCAATAGTTCAAACAGGTCATCCGGTTTTGCGCGCAGAAGCGCGGGAGCTGTCGCGTGACGAGATCAAATCGCAAGAGATACAAGAATTGATCGAGATGATGCGCGAGACTATGAGAGCCGCTCCCGGCGTCGGACTCGCTGCACCACAAATCGGTGAATCGATTCAATTGGCTGTGATTGAGGATGAGGCGGGCGAAAAAACAAAGTTGAGCAAGGACGAACTCGAAAAACGCGGGAGAAATCCTGTAGCATTTCATGTAATCATCAATCCAAAGCTAGTGCCGATGGGAGATGACAAAGTCGACTTCTTCGAGGGTTGTTTGAGCGTCAATGGATTCGCCGCGAACACATCGAGATACAAATCGGTTCGTGTTTCAGCACTGAATGAGAGCGCAGAGGAAATCACACTAAACGCATCAGGATGGTACGCTCGTATTCTTCAACACGAAATCGATCATCTGAACGGCATACTCTACATAGATAGAATGCATTCAACAACCTTTACGACTGTGGAAAATAGAATGCGCTTTTGGGATTAACTGAGACCTGAGCAGTGCCGATTGAATTAGTAAAACCATCCGCAAAAGTTCTGCCATCATATTTGGAGGCACTGGCTGAAGGCAATTTCTGCAACATGGCTCTGGGAGCTTTTGCTGATGAGTCGCCGGAAGACATCTCGAAAAATCCGGACGATTACATTCGTCGAGTCAATGACACATCCCCACGCCTAGTGCAAATGCCTGACGGGTCGGAATACTCCGTCACCGATCATGAGCTTTATTGGCTCGTCGACGATAATCGCTATCTGGGCTCTGTATCACTTCGTTATTCAGGAGATCGGGAATTGATCGAAGAATTCGGAGGACACGTCGGCATAGCAATCAGACCGGGATTGCTCAACAGAGGATACGGAGTGCGAGCTTCCATGCTCGCCTTGCAACTTGCAACTACACATTTCAAAGCGCGCGGAATTCACTCCATTTACGTATCTTGCAATCCCAATAATTCACCTTCAAAACGGCTAATCGAGCACAATGGCGGCAAACTGGCTAAAGAAAAGAGCGATGCTTTCGGCACCGGACCTAGTCTGATTTATAAAATCGACCTGAAATAGGTCAAGGTCCGTAAAATTCAACAATCACATCGGTTTGCTTTGTGAGCAACGGCAGAGGTTGCGTAATGCGTAAGTTCTTCAAACCTTTAATCGCATTTCTTGCATACTCGCCCTTCATGCTCATTACTGATTTTGGTGCGTTTTTCGTCACAACATCGACACTCAAGTTGGAAATATACATCGACTCGTCAACAGTAAATTTTGCTCGAGCATGAATTTCAGAGGCAATAAATGTTGGACTCTTCCATGAGCGCCAGATCGCTTCGCGCAATGGCACCGTAAATTGTGCCACTTCCTCCGGTGCAGGACGCTCATTGAGGTGTTCATCGCTAAATGTGACGCGAACGCGAGTTTCGCTTCTATAACCATCAGGAGTTACGGAGTCCAAACAATCACGAAGCTTCTCCATCGCGTCTTTGTTCATATCGACTTGATGAACAATACGCAGAAGCGCCGCTTGTGCATCATCACCGCCAATATCCGATATTCGAAACATTGCCTGGTAAAAAGCAGACTCGATTATTCTGTCATAGTGATAAACCTTGCGAACAAGCGGGTTATCCTCTCGATTCATCCATGCCCAAATGGCAATAGTGGCAAGCGCATGGGGACTGGTTTGTTTCGAAAGAAGAGCCTTTACCTCTTGAGTGATACCATCCTCTTTCTTTTCACTCCAATCAAGGTTGTTTTTCTTTGCCAACGCCAAGATC
>PNKB01000047.1 GCA_013997645.1 Cyanobacteria bacterium PR.3.49 | reverse complement strand
ATGCTTAAACAAGTTGAGAAAGCAAAGAAGAGAAACGCCACAAGATTCATCAGGCAATCGAGCGGCATCGTTGCAGTGCTTGTCGTGCTGACCATGTTCGGCGGCTGCGTCACAATGGCGGTGATGGACGCAACCAAGCTCGGTCATGGTCGCCACAGAAGAACGCCGAGGGCTGAGCAAGTGGAAGAAACGGAGACTTCAGAAACATCGACAGATGAAACGCAGGATACGGGCAATGAAGAATTCGACGGCGCGACCTATATGCAAAAAATCACACCGATAATAAAGCGGGCATGGCACCATCCTGCCACTACAAAACCAATCAAAGTAGCAGTAGTGTTTACAGTACATCAATCCGGGGCAACTTCCGGAGTGCGAATATACAAGTCTTCAGGGGATCCAGCTTGCGATGTCTCCGCTTTGAGAGCTATTGCCAAAGCCAGCCCTCTGCCTCGACCTGGACGTGGTGCGCCGGAAAGCTTCGAAATTGAATTTACGTTCGATCTCAAAACAAAAACAAAAAAGACGGATGATTCGCCTCAATCTAGTGACCAGCAATCTTCAAAGGTCAAACGATACGATTGAGTACATTGCCGAAAATACCGACAGGCGCCTTAGCTTGACTGGGCAAGACCGCGCTTGTTAAGCTGAAATTTGTCGCATTAAAATCAAGGTGCAAGATATGACTAAGCTGAGTCCTGCGCAACAAGCATCCTATGAAGCCCTCGAAAAATCGTTGACGATCGGCAACTTTGTGGTTGTTCACGGCAAGACCGGCAGAGGCAAAACGACTATACTGAAAAAACTGCATTCTGAGCAGGATTCGAAATTTCTAGACACCCGCGAATTTCTGGAAGAAATTAGTCTGAAAGACCCGCTTCAGATGGAAGAAGTTCTCGAAGAGATGCTGCGCAAAGCCATGGATGAATCGGATTTGGTGATCATGGACGACATCGATCTGATCTACAACGTGATTTGTGGCTGTGGCTATGATGACCCCTACCCGCGAAGAAAATTCGTAGAAGCGGTCTTTGAAAATCTCTGCAACTATTATCTGGAAAGCAATAAAAAACTCGTGCTCGGCACAAAGGGACCAATCCCGGATGCCATCGAGACGCGCACGTATTGGGCAGGCATAGAAAAATATACAGTCAACGATTACGTAGCTTTGTGTTCGCATTTCCTTGGCGCCAAAGTGAAGAAAATAGAAATGCCTAAGGTCTTCAGATTTGCGCCCAAGTTGAATTCGCATCAGTTGAAATCTGCATGCATTTGGATGAAAGATCACAAAGCGCTTGATACGGACTCATTTATTGATTATCTGCGCAGTCAACGCATGGTCAGCAATGTAGAGCTCGATGAAGTCGAAGAAGTAGATCTGCGATCTTTGAGAGGCTTCGACGACGTTATCGAGGCACTGGAAGCCAACATCATTATTCCACTGGAGCAAGATGAACTGGCCAACGAATTCGGAATAAAACCCAAACGCGGAGTTCTTTTAGCGGGACCTCCAGGCACAGGTAAAACAACGGTAGGGCGCGCTCTGGCGCACAGATTGCGCAGCAAATTCTTCCTTATTGACGGAACTTACATCTCTGGAAGCAGCGACTTCTATCAACGCATCAAACACGTTTTTGAAGCCGCGAAGAATAACGCGCCTGCAGTTATTTTCATCGACGACAGCGATGTCATTTTTGAGAATAAAGAAGACTTCGGCTTGTACCGCTATCTCTTGACCATGCTCGATGGCTTGGAAGGCGAAAGCAACAAGCGAATTTGCGTGATGATGACGACAATGGATGTTGCCAGCGTGCCACCTGCTTTGGTGCGTTCAGGACGGATCGAATTATGGTTGGAAACTCGTCACCCGGATCGTAATGCGCGATTGGAGATTCTCAAGGATCGCTCAGAACAACTTCCCGAATCTTTGAGAAACATAGAACTTGATCGCCTGGCTGAAGACACAGAAGGCTTGACGGGTGCGGATTTAAGACGTCTCATCGACGATACAAAAATTCTATACGCATATGATAAGGCGAGAAACAAACCTCTGAAAGATTCAGTGCACTATTTCCAGAAAGCGATTGAAACGATCAAGTCAAACAAAGAAAAATATGAGGAAGCCGAAACGCGTGCGCGCCAACAAATGAGTGTTCCGGGTGGACACACTTTGCCGCACTGGCGGTTCGCCAAAATGATGAGCAGCGATGACTAGCGTAGTGCCTGGCGACAGAAAATCACTTCTGCCAAAAGCTATTGCTCTGGCTACATTGCTTGGCGGCGGCGGACTCATCTTTATTGTTTCTCTTATCGCCTCTCTAATAGTTCAAAATGAATATAGAGTAGGAACTTTGCCGCATGAGAAATTTAATTCGGTTGTATGGAAACAGAATCTGGACTCCAAAAAGCCGGTCAAATCACGCATGGTTAACGATTTGCTTGCAAAACATTCACTAGTAGGAAAAACAAAATCGGAAATTGAAGAATTACTTGGAATTCCGCCGGACACATCCTACTTTGAAGGATGTGACTATGTATATTGGCTCGGTCCTGAAAGAGGTTTATATTCGGTTGATTCCGACTGGCTGTGCATCAAGTTTAAAAGAGATATTGTGATAGAAGCCCGTATTAGAAGTGACTGAGAGTTAGTCGCTCGCAGTTCCCCATTCATCGTCATGAGCTCCCAACCCGAACGCAAGCGATGGAAAACGAAAACCAACCCCGGGACCCAATCCATGGAAGCCATGAAAAGCATTATTTTTCAAAGTAACGAGTATGAAGAAGCCATAAATTACAAACCGGGCGCGGTCATCTTGAATGGATCGAGAAGTTTATCGAGTTCTTCTTTCGATAGTTTCGTTTCTTCCAGAGCGACTTCTCGAATCGTCTTACCGCTGGCAAATGCCTGTTTCGAGATGGCAGCGGCTGCATCATAGCCTATGGCAGGAACAAGAGCAGTGCACAATGCTAGACCTTGCTCCACAAGATGGGGCCCTCTGTCCGTTGCCGTTATTCCCTGAACGCATTTTGCGTCAAAGTTGGAAACTGCGTTTGCAAGTAAGTTGATCGATTGCAGAAGGTTGTATGCAGCAACCGGCATCATCACATTCAATTCAAAGTTCCCCGACGCGCCGGCAAGGGCAATGGTGGCATCGTTGCCAATCACCTGTGCGCAAACCATCGTCAAAGATTCGGCGATCACCGGGTTTACCTTCCCGGGCATAATCGAGGAACCAGGTTGCACCTCAGGCAGTGCAATCTCCGCGATTCCGGCGCGAGGTCCGCAGCCCAGCCAGCGAATATCATTGGCAATTTTGAGCAAACCGACTGCAATAGTTTTCAATTGACCTGAACAGTCGACAACCTCATCCAATGTGCTTTGCGCTTGGAAGTGATTATCCGACTCCCTGAGTTTCAAACCGAGATCTTTGGAAACCTTATCCAAAACTTTTTTTGGGAAATCAGGACGGCTGTTTATTCCGGTACCAACTGCGGTGCCACCAAGAGCAACATCAGAGAGCCGAGATACGGCGTAGTCTAAACGTTGAAGGGCGCGTTCCACTTGTCCTGCATAACCGAGAAACTCCTGTCCAAGCCGAATGGGCGTCGCGTCTTGCAAATGTGTACGACCGGTTTTTATCACCGGCATAAACTCATCACTCTTGCTGCGCAAACTCTTTTCGAGTTGCTCCAATGCCGGTTTCAACTTTTCCTTGATGTCAATCAATGCAGCAATATGGATTGCCGTTGGAATGCAATCGTTGGACGACATTCCAAAATTGACATGATCGTTGGGATGCACCAGATGACGATCGCCTAATTTGCCGCCCAAAAGCTCCATTGCACGGTTTGCAATTACTTCGTTGGCATTCATGTTTGTCGAAGTGCCTGAACCCGTTTGAAAGATATCGACAACGAAGTATTTGTCGAAATTACCGTCGGCTACTTCTTGCGCAGCCCTAGAGATTGCATCAGCATTCTTCGCGGGCAAATCACCAAACTCAGCATTTGCCTGCGCAGCATATTTTTTGATCAGTCCAAGCGCGCGGATAAAGGTGCGCGAAAACCGCAATTCGCTCACCGGGAAATTGAGGACAGCTCGCTGCGTGGTGGCACCATAGTAAGCATCGGCAGGAACTTCCATCTCGCCCATCGAGTCTTTTTCTCTGCGAATTTCGCCCATCTTGCAACTTCCTTGTCAGTGAGGTGTCGATTATAGAGGGGCCGAAAGAAAGATGTTTAAGAAATCGCTATTAACGGACAAAATTGCTCTTGGGATGAATAGAGTAAATGTAGCTGTAATAAAGGGGTAGCAGGTAAACACTATGCATTTTGCCAACACGCTGAAGACATTGGTTTTCATGGGTATTCTCACCTCCTTGATTGTGGTGGTGGGCGGAATATTCGGGGGCAAGACCGGCATGATATTTGCCTTTGCCTTTGCTCTGGTAATGAATGTGGGCAGCTACTGGTTTTCAGATAAGATTGCCCTTGCCGCGCACGGAGCGCAACCTATTGAAAGAGCTCAGGCACCCGTGCTCTACGAAATCGTCGAGCGACTGGCAGCCAAGGCAAATATTCCTGTTCCACCTATATATTTGATCCCCAGTGACTCGCCCAACGCATTTGCCACTGGTCGCGATCCCGAGCACTCGGCGGTAGCAGTGACAGCCGGCATCCTCAAAATACTTTCGGAGCAAGAATTAGAAGGTGTGCTTGCACACGAACTCGGACATGTAAAAAACCGCGACGTTCTTTTGACGACCATCGCTGCGGTTCTGGCCGGCGTAGTGACGATGATTGCGCAGAACGGTATGTACTTTATGAGTTCTCGCGATGAAGACGGACCAAATCCAATCGTGATGCTGGCTGCTGCAATTTTTGCACCGATAGCAGCCACCCTTATCAATCTGGCAATCTCGCGTTCGCGCGAATATGAGGCGGATGCGACCGGCGCTGAAATGTGTGGAAAGCCGCTGGAGCTGGCTGATGCACTGGCAAAAATAGAACGCGGCGTGGAAGTTCGGCCGATGGCAGACGGCAATCCTGCCTATGCGTCACTGTACATCTCCAATCCATTTCCTCAAAATTGGATGTTCAAGCTTATGTCTACTCACCCGCCGACCCAGGAGCGAATTTTCCGCCTCCAACAAATGGCCAGGAAGATGCACAGCAAAGTCTAAGTCTAAACTAGCCCTTCGCGCATGGCTTTGACGGCGGCTTGCGTGCGGTCGGAAACGGCCATCTTTTCCATGATGTGCCGCATGTGAGTTTTTACGGTTTCGACGCTGACGACAAGTTTGTCGGCAATCTCCTGATTGCTCAAGCCGTCCACCACTAGTTTGAGCACATCCAACTCACGCTGAGAAAGAGTCTGCTGGGCGCCGGACGAAGACTTCTGCGTCATGTTGACGGCAGCCTGGGGGACATTGCCGCCCACTGCACAGGCTTTGAGAACTCGGCTGGCAACACCTGGATCAAGCCAGGCGGCGCCATCTGCCACACAGCGAATGGCCATCGCCAGTTGCGTACCCGATACTTCTTTCAGGCAATAGCCGTCAGCACCCGCAGCCAGTGCCGCGAAAACATCTCTATCACTGTCATGCGAAGTAAGCATAATAACTTTGCTGTCCGGTGCCAGCTCTTTCACCTTCTTGGTGGCTTCGATACCGTCCATTGTGGGCAGGCCGATGTCCATCAGCACGACGTCAGGCTTAGAGCTGATCACGCTGTCGACTGCAACGCGCCCGTCATTGGCTTCGCCGACCACCTTAAAACCTGTCATCTGTTCGAGCGTCAGTCTCAGACCAACTCGAGTGATTTCATGATCCTCAGCAATAAACACGTTGACTGTTTCTTGCTTGGTCGACGACTGCATTCCAGACTCCTCTACAAACAAAAGGGCAAATCTCCTACCGTGTAAGTATAGTTACCCGGCGTAAAAAATTGAAAGGTTTATATGGCAGGAAAGATAAATACCCGAAGAATTCCTAAAGCAACAAGGGCAACGAATTGCCCAACACGAGTGGTGAAACTCAGCACGGGGGTGCCGGAGGACCGTTTGATACCGCTAGCTGGTTAAAGCTAAATCCTATATTATCAAAGATCCTGATTGTACTTTTTTGACACCACCCTACCCGATCCATGTATAGGTAGAACATCGAAACACTGACTGGTAAAGCAATTCGGGAATACAAAAACGAGCCGAATCACACTAAAGTGTGATCGTCACGCGGAAGAGGTATTTTTGCCGACCGATCGGCGTAATTTTCAGACCAGCTGCGATTTAAGTATCTTGCCTGTCGAATTGCGAGGCAACTTCTCAATAAACTCGACAATACGAGGCACTTTGTAGTCTGCAAGCCGTTTTTGGCAATATTCTTTTACTTCGTCAGGTGTCACTGACGCATCTTTGGCCAGCACCACAAATGCTTTTACACGCTCTCCCATGATCGGCTCCGGCACGCCGATGACTGCTACATCGACCACGCCTGTCATTTTGGCAATCACTGTTTCGATCTCGCACGGATAGATGTTTTGCCCACCGCGAATGATCAACTCTTTTGCTCTGCCGACGATATAGAGGTAGCCGTCAGTATCCAAATATCCCAGGTCACCGGTGAAGAACCAGCCGTTTTTCAAAACCTCTGCAGTCTTTTCAGGCAAATGATAGTAGCCCTTCATGACGTTCGGGCCTTTGATGGCTACTTCACCGACATTTTCGCTTCCGGCATCCAGTTGCACCCCGTCTTTATCAAAGATACCGATGGTCACCAAAGGAATTGCCGGTCCTACTGATCCCTGCACCACCTTTCCGCCCACCGGATTAAGAGTGGCGACGCAAGAAACTTCAGTCAGTCCATATCCTTCCACTAGCGGTGCTTTCACGAAACGAGCCAGCGACTCGTACATGCTCTTAGCCAGCGGCGCTCCGCCGGCAAGACAAAGTCTGAGCGAAGAGAGATCAAACGCTTCTTTTTCCAAATGCATGATCATGTATTGGTACATGGTCGGAACGGCAGGAAGCACCGTCACTCTTTCTTCTTCAATTGTTTTGAGCGCAGGCACCACATCGAATTTGTCGATCAAGGCAAGCGATCCGCCTTTGTGCAATGTTCCAAGCATCACCACAGTCAAGCCATAAATATGGCAAAGCGGCAACGCTCCCAACAAACGATCTTCGGCACCGACGGGAAAAGCGGCATGAGCAGCGTTGACTGCTGCAAACATATTGTTGTGAGTGAGCATGGCGCCTTTCGGCTTGCCTGTAGTGCCTGATGTGTAAACCAGCACAGCCAAGTCACTTTCAGGCGAAACTTTAGTGATTTTGCCGAACATATTCGTGCCGCTGATCGACTCCGAAACATAGGACATGCACAATTGAGTCATCTTCACGCGCGAGCTTGCATTCTCGCTCAACGTCACTGCTGTATAACCGCCTTTGTCACCATAAGTAAGGACAAAAACGTGTTCCAGATTGGGCAAATTTTCTACTGCATCAGCAACTTCCGTAGCGGTCGATTCATGCACAATCAGAATTTTGGCTTCCGAATCGGACAGAATGTGCTTGATCTCGTCGGCTTTCAAAAGCGGATTGATCGGAACAACAGTTCCGCCCAGACTGCCGACGGCAAAGAATGCGGAAATAAAATCCGGATGGTTGGGAAAGAGGATGGCGACTTTATCTGCGGCAACCACGCCGACGCGAAACAGCGCTGAGACTATGTCGAGGCTGGTGGCGTAGAGACGACCGTATGTATAGCTGGAACCCTGATAGCGAACAGCTACCTTTTGCGGCTGTGTCTCTGCCTGAAAGGAGAGAATTTCAGCTACATTTTTGAAGTCACCCTGGGAATTTGGCAGCTTAGACGATGAAGCTGATGTTGCGTTCCACGAATTCATACTTTTTCGATTATCTGCACAGGGGCTGGGACGCGTAAAGTCTAATCTATTTTGGCTCTTGGCTTGTTAAGGGCTCTTAACCAAGTGCCGAAATTACCCTGCAACAGGCATTATCGAGTGATCGAGAATTTTGTTCTCTTGGCTGTCGGGCTTACATCTTTGCGAGCCACGAAAAACTCACGCGGTGGGGCGGAATATCCTAAGGCCAGGGGTTGGCAAGCAAATTCGCCTCCTCTGTAAGTCATTTGAAAGAGATTGAACTCGCCCGCTTCGTAATCAAAGCTGATGCCGTCCTCCTCGAGGTAGCTGCCCTCGGCCGTGTCGCCGAATACAACGAAGGTCACAGGCGCCGTCCGTGTTTCGTCAGCCGTCATGCGCAGATCGGCCAGTGGAATGATGCTGCCTTCTTTCACGAATGCAGGTATCTCATCCAGTGCAAAGGCAATCTCATAGGTTCGCCCGCCGGCAAGCGGCTTTCCGTCCTCTCCACACTGGAAGCGATACCAATTGCCCTCAGGAAGATATACGGGTCGCGAGCGTTTTCCGCGCTGCAAAATCGGCGCCACAATGATGTCCTTGCCGAAGAAAAATTGATCGTCGATATCCAATGCATGCACGTCATTTTCAGCATGATAAGCCAGAGGACGCATGATTGGCGAACCATTGATCATGTGCTCGAAAAACAGACCTTGCAAATACGGCAGCAGGCGATAGTGGCATTCTATAAATTTGCGCACGGCCAGTTCAACCTTGGCTCCAAAGTGCCAGGGCTCTTGCAATCGACCGCTCAGAGCACAATGATTTCTGAAAAACGGATAGAAGAGCCCGACAGAATACCAGCGCGCCAAAAGCTCGCCTGTGGTATCAAATGCGAAGCCACCTATATCGACACCGGCAAAGGGCACGCCGCACAAACCGACGCTGACAAGCATGGGAATGCTCATCTGCAAGTGCTCCCACCACGAATTATTGTCTCCCAGCCAGACAGCCGAATAGCGCTGCATGCCTGCATAACCGGCGCGCGTAAGAACAAAGGGACGTTCTTTCGGTCTTAAGGCCTTCAATCCTTGCCAGGTAGCACGACTCATTTGCATGCCGTAAAGATTGCGCACTTCCATGTGTCCGACTTTTCCTTCCGGCGCATCTTGCAGGAAAAGTTGATCTTCTGCTTCCGGCAGGACGTCGCCAATGCCATCGAGCGGTTCGTTGGCATCAAAGATGGCCGGCTCATTCATGTCGGTCCAGATGCCTTTGACGCCAAGCTCGGTGTAAAAACCATGCTGCGCGCCCCACCATCTGCGCACTTCCGGTTTCAAAAAATCTGGAAATGCGGACACACCGGGCCATACTTTACCGGTGTATAACTTGCCGTCCGCTTTCTTGACGAAACAATCTTGTTTTATCCCATCGTTGAACACCGAGTATTTCGGGTCTTCCTTAACACCAGGATCAACTATGGTGATCACCTTGAAGTTGTCTGCATGAAGATCGCTGATCAGTTTTTTCATGTCGGGAAAACGTTCGTCCGACGTCGTGAATACACGATACTCATCCATGTAATCGATATCAAGAACGATGGTGTCGCAAGGAATAGCGCGCTTGCGAAATTCCTGAGCGATGCCTCGCACCGTCGTATCGTTGGGATAACTCCAGCGTGATTGCTGATGACCGAGCGCCCAGTGCGGCGGCAACTTTGAGCGACCGGTCAGGATGGTATAAGCGGCCACCAGGTCTTTCAAAGGCGCCTGGCCGAACAAATACAATTGCCAGCCCCGGCGGCTGAGCAGAGTAATCTGTGCCACTTCTTCCATACCGGAATCGAGGTCCCACTTCTGGCAAGCAGGAGAGTCGAGAAATGCAGCATGCCACTGTCCCTGGTGCCACAAGAAAAGCAGGGGCAATGATTTGTACATAGCGTCCATGGATGGCAGATGCTTGGAATTATCGGTATTGATGAGCGTATGCACGGCTCCACGGCGATTTAATCCCGACAGCCTCTCTCCCAGCCCATAGCACCTGGTGTCATCGGGCATTTGAAAGCGGAAATCAAAACGGCTTTCAGCACTGCGCTGATATTGCAAGTCGAATGGAAAAATTTCGGCAAGATCCGCATCGGAAGCTTTTTCCCATTCCAGGCGGCCGGCTTCTCCGGAAGAGAAATAAGAGAATTCCTCTTCCCTGCTACCCGCACCATCAAAACCACCGGCGCCACCATCTTCTTCCGCATCGATATCCAGAGCATAAGAGAAAGGCACGCCGCTTTGACCTTCCGGCCAGACGTCAATTCGCAACACCGAAACCCCGGCAATATCGCACTTATGAACAGTGCTGTTGCAAGGCAGACTCTTTTCTTTCGAAAAGGTCTGAGCCGAGCTTGGAGGGCTCGTTCTGGCATCCAACCAGTAATTGTCTTCTTCGAGCGGTGTTGTTTGTTTTGCCACTTCTCCACTCTTTATCCTTTAGCGAGGATTTTCTTGATACCGTCATCGATGCCTTTCTCGCCGGAAAAACCAATCGTGAAAGTGACGACTTCACCTTCTCCATTGAGAAAAACGAGTGTTGGTATAGGGCTTACTTCGTATTGATCGATAATGCGCTCGTTGTTGGGATCATCGACGTCGACTCGCATGAAAGAAACTTTGTCCCCATATGAGCCTTTCAATTTATCCAGTGCCTGATTGGTTTGTTTGCAGGGTTGGCACCATGATGCATAGAAGTCGATTACGGTCGGCTTACTTTCGCCTTCGGCTCCCCGCACTCGTGCCAGACCAAGAACCGAGGCAATCATGCGAGTATCGGCACCGGTTTTCGGACTCAGAACACTTTTCGGCAATTGCATCATCGCCTGGTTGGCCAATTGAGCATTCTTATTGCCTTTGCCCAATCGGATCGCACGTCTGTATTCATCTTTTGCTTTGACGAATTGCTTGACCTTGCAGTACGACTGTCCAAGCAAATAGTGAGCTTCGCAACTGGTGGGGTTTTCTCTCACAGCAATTTGAAAATGCTGAATGGCATCTTTGATTTGACCTTTAGTCAGACAAGCTTTTCCTTGAGTCAGACAGCGCGCATAGGGGCTGGCGGAAGGCGCGGGAACTGCAGAGGCCTGCAGGACGAATATCGAACTCAAGAGAATCGATGCCGCCACCGAACCGATGGATTTAGAACTTACACGCAACATAACGCCTTAACCTCACTTACAGACTTATTCTTGCTTACTTTCGCCGGCTTGCTCTTTGCTCTCCGACTGAGGCTTACTGCCGAATTCCGTGGTTGAATTTATTTTCGAGGCGAGATGCGAAGACAGCCAGGTATTGACAATTTCCACCTCACGATCGGTAAACTGCCCTTCTTCGAAAATTAGGTGTTCGGCATTTGGAATCAACTCTATTTGCCTGTCCTTGGTTGCCAACCGGTTGTAAAGTTCGACCGTTCCTTCCGGTCTGACCAATTTGTCATCACAACCCTGCACAAAAAGTACAGGACGATCTTTGATCAAAACCGCCCATTTGTGGTTCTGATTCATGAAATTCTGAAATTGAATTAGTTCATTGGCGGAAACTTTCAGTCGCGATAGGGGATGGTTTCCCCATGAATCACGCAACTCCGGCTTATTAGTCGCCTGCTTGATAACCGACTTGCCAATATCGAAGGGTTGATTGGGAGCGGCAAGCAGGTGAATAGCCACGTTGATTTTGGTTTGCCCCTGCTTGAAGCGATCGCCGGCAGGCACACAGGAAATCAGCCCATCCACCAGTTCCGGGAATTGCGCGCAAGCTCTAAGAGCAATTGCTCCGCCCATCGATTCACCCAAAATGAACACAGGCAAACCGGGATGAGCACGATGGATTACTTTGAGCGTGCTTCGCACATCTTCCATACAACCGTCGAAATCTACCCGCTCTCGTCCTTCAGCCGCCATCCAGGAGCCAAATCCGCGAACATCGATGGCATACACGGCAAATCCCAGTTTGGACATGCGCCGGCCGAAAGGGTCATAGGTGCCGTTGTGCAATCCCAAACCGTGCACGCAAAGCAAAACAGCCTTTACCGGCTGCTCATAATCGACCCATGAAAGGCAAGGAGGAGTGCCTCGACGCCCTTTGCGCTTGCTCTTACCCTTGTCAGTAGACTCTGATTTAGACTTGTGCTTCGACTTTTCGCCCATTGCTTCCGGAGCGAAAACAGCCGTCGTGAAAATTAACAGCGCAGTAAATAAAGTGCCGGACGCCTTAAGCGTCATTTTCAAAGCCTCGAATTCACTAAGAATGTTGATTGTCTCACGTTCTTGCTCTGTTGGCTGATTCTTGTTTCATTTGCGGCGACAACACCGAAGAAAGTAAGATTAACAAGCATGAAAAAACAGCCACAGCAAGTTGCATAGCTGTTCAATATGCACAACAACAAAACGCTACAGATCGCTAGGGGAAAGTCTGCTGAGTTCGACCAGCTATGAATCAAATGGCGCAACAGGCATGGCTGGGTCTCAAGACGGTCCCGATCTGTCGATCTTGAGCATGTCCTCCACACAGCAGGCCCTGGAACAACAATTGCGTTCGGGAAAGAATGCCAGACTTTGTTTTATCGTCGGCAATTTTCTCTCTCAAACAGCCGACAAACTTTCGATCCTCAGCCTATTTTCTCTGCTCATTTTTTTCGGACCGCAGGGTGAATTGCTGGGCTTGTCGTCGTGCCTGGTGCTCCTGCCGCCCATAATTTTTTCTTTTCCTGCAGGCGTGCTTGCCGACAAGTACAATCCATTTCGCCTGCTCAATCAGTCCAATCTAGCGCGGGCAACTATTATTCTTGCCACTTCGATGCTCTTGCCGCAGCTGCTCGATGAAGTGCAACGTTGCCTGATTGCCTGCCTCGTATTGTTTGCCCTCGGCTCTGCATCGACCTTGTTCGATATTTGTCGTTTGAAGATAACACCAAGGGTGGTGAAACTGACAGAGCATTCATGTGCCGGCGAAAACAACATTGCACCGCTGGTGAGACTGAACTCGCTATTCTGGGCCAGTCTGGCTGCGGCAATTATGACTTCGACTTTGCTCTGGCTTTTAACCGGAACGTCTATGCCTTGGTTGCTGCTCAGGGTCTCGGTAATACTCTACGTTTTGGCATATTTCGCCGGGATCAATTTGGAAAGCGCTTGTGCAGCAGCTTTCAGAAGAAAAGATCCGCCCGCCGATTTGACGTTTTTCCAATACTTGAAGCGGCACAAACGCGCAGCAAAAACATTGTTTGTCAGCGCTGGCATAGGAACATTTTCGCTGGCCTTCTTTGTTTGCCTGACCTTGTTTGCATGGCAAGGGCACAGACTGAGCCCGACCATGATGACCGATCTTCTGCCGGCTCTGGCTCTGGGTCTATTGTCGGGAGGACTGGCGGCGAACATCACCGTGAAGAACGGCGGATTGACGAAGCTTACCGAAGGGCTGGCAATTGTATTGGCAATCGCTTCGATTGCCGCATTCGTAACGGCCTCGACGAGCCACTTTTTGATTGCTCAATTAGGTGTGTTCGCTCTTGGAGCATCGGCAAGCAAGTCTCAATCGCTGCTCGACACTCTTTGCCAGAGCATTTTCCCGCGCCGATATCGCGGGCGGGCGCTGGGATTGCGCACATCGTTGCAGCTCATTCCGCTGATTATCGCAGCCGTTTATCTAGAGAGAATTTTACCTGCCGTTTCCCTTCTGCCGGCTCTGCGCGTTCTATCAATCACCGCTCTGGCATTTGCAGTCTTGATGGCTTTCGTATGGAACGATCTGGTTTTTCTGCTCTGCCGCTTATTTGCAAGGGCGCTTTTGAAAGTGTTCTTTCATTTCAATGTCATTGATAAATCCCATGATGATACCGCCTCCGGTATCAACCACTGGGGCAGGAGGCGGACGGTTATTCTGGCGGGCAATCACACAGGCTGGCTCGATCCTCTGATTGTCGGCGCCATCTTCGAGCGTCGCACAAGATTTCTTGTCATGGCCGAAGCCATGGATTGGCCTCTTGTCGGAACGCTGGCAAAGATGCTGGGAGCCATTCCGCTGAGACGAGGAGAGGGCGACCAGGCGCTGGAGTCGGCAGGCAAATGTCTGGACAAAGGAGAAAGCGTACTGATATTTCCCGAAGGTCGTCTGACACGAGACGGCAATATCGGCGAGTTTCAATCCGGGGTGGCCAGGCTACAGAAGAAGGCACAATGCCCGATCGTCCCGTTTGCAATTTGCGGCGGCTTCGAAGCGTGGCCCAGGGGCAGAAAAACTCCTCGCCCGGCAGCGGTGCGCATCTCCATTGGCAGACCGCTCGAAACAGATGAATTGCGCGACTTGTCCCTCGACGAAATCAAACATCTCTTGCACGACAAAGTTCAGGATTTGAAAATTCATGGATGTTAAGAACTCTCAAAGAGCTCGACTCCGATGTTGAGCAATATCTCCTTTGTAGTCGTCAAACCGGTTTATCTGGGTAATATCGGCGCTGTCGCGCGGGCCATGAAAAACTTTGCCCTGAGCGACTTGCGTTTGGTCTGCCCACCCAAAAATTACAAAGATGCCGAAGCGCGCAAAATGGCCGTAGGTGCATTTGACATTTTGAAGGGCGCTAAATTATTCGACACTCTGGACGAAGCGCTGCAGGACGTGGCGATCGCTGTCGGGACAACTGCAGGCACACAGCGAAAGCTTGTTCCTGTGCCACTTTCAGAAATTACATCGGTGATAGAAAAATCGTCTGAAAACAATAAAGTCGCGTTTATTTTCGGCGATGAGCGCGACGGTTTGCGGCAGGAAGATTTGCACCGCTGCCACCATATTGTCACCATACCGACTTCGCCGCTCTTGCCGTCTTTAAATCTCGCACAAGCCGCCTGCGTTATCGGTTATGAACTCTGCCGCCAACAACCGGACCCGGCGAAAACCACCGAAGCTGCCGAATTATCAACCGGGCAAAGTGATACGGAGTTGTTGCAATTATTCAGTCAGATATCCGACTCTGTGAATTTTTCCCGCACATTCAACAAACATTTGGTGCTCAGCGAATTTCGACAGCTCTGGCAAAAAACCTCGCCGACCAAGCGCGAGGCTGACCTCTTGAAGGGGATTCTCATACGCCTGCAACAACACCTGGAACTGAAATCATCCGACCATGATGGAGCAGATTGAATCGTTTGGTTATCAAACAGATATAACTTCCCTGACAACCAGATGTAAAGCCGAGGAGACTTGTGTTTCATACGTGATAGGAAGGACATGAGGTGTTAATATGACTTTTAGTGAGCCGGTGTGAATCCAGTCGGGAGAGTCTTATGAGTTTGCGGGTGCGGCAGGTCGAGACGGTCGGAAAGGTCACCAAATTCTGGATGACTGCGGCGACGCTTCTCACTTTATCGTCGACTAACATTCCCGCTTTTGCGGTAGTTACAAGTCCGACACCGCCGGAAGTTCCGGTCCTCATGAAGCGAGGCTATGAGCAGCTCAAAAAACAAGATTTCAGAGGGGCAGTCACAACTTTCCGCGAAGCAGTCAAGCGCAACGTTAACGATCCCCTGGCTCGCCGCTGCCTGGCGTATGCACTTCTCTCAAGCGGCGATGCCGAAGATGCGCTCAATCAACTAATCCTCTTGACACGCTTAGCACCGCCCGGCGCCGCCGACTGGTGCACTTTCGGCGAAGTCTATTTGATTGCCGGAAGTTACGAACAAGCCGAACAAGCATTCAAAGACGCGCTGAGCTTGAATGAAAGTCTCTTCTGGGCGCGTTGCGGCATAATCAGAGCCAAAGCCATGCAACGCGATTTCAAGTCAGCCTATCAATTGATCGCTGAGTTGATCGCCGATACGCATGACGAAAAGATGCGCCGTTATCTCTACCGTTTGCGCATCAGTATTCGCAAACTCGAATTGACGCCTGTACCGGAGACTCCGAAGATGGACAGACCGGATGTTTCTCCAGAAAATCTGCGAAATCCATACGAAGAGAAGCCAGGAGCGTAGCCTTTAGGTCTCGCTCGCGCCATCAACAAGTTCGTTCTTTTTAGAAATTTCTTTATCACCATGCTCGGTGCCGCCGGTGTGCGCTTGGCAGTAGGAATCGTCGCAGCGACCCAGCAACAGATAACGGTTTTTAGCGAACTGGCGATAGATAGCCTCACCAATCGGAGTGATTCCAGGCAGGTAGAGAAAAGGCACAAGCAGCCACAGCAAAGGCAGGCTGAGGGCCATTTCTTTGAAGGCGTTAAACCCGCCCTTCCAGCCGCTTTCAGTCTCTAAAAGCATCTCGGTTTGAGCACGGGCAATGTCAAAATTTTTCAGCCTTGGAATATTTTTTTCGTCAGTAAAATCAACAAGTTCTATTCGGTCGAATATATCCAGGTTGTGCAAAAGAGCGGTGCCTTTTCTGCACAAGCGACAGTGTCCATCAAATGTGAGAATTCTTGCCGGACCAAAACGTTCGGCAATTTTCATTTTCAGCCATGAAAAAATCCGCATCGCGACCTCTTCCTTGTTATTGTAGAACCGCGAGGTTTCAAAGGGAAGCTTTATCCACCGGCATAAAGTGGTAAATCTGCTGCCCAGCAATGCCTAAAACTCATTCAGAGCGTTTTCATGGTGTTACTATTTGGCTAGGATAGTCTCAACGTGCAAATGGCTAGTCGGCAAGGAGTGCTTTTGATGTCAGGCAGAAACAAAGCGATGTTTTCCTTCTGGGCGATAATCGTGGCTTGCGGCATCTCCTTCAATATTGCCGACGCCGAGGCATCCGCATCCGCTCCGGTAAAGCGAAAAGTAATCAGCTCGCAACTCAGCCTGCTCCTTCAAAGAGGCTATGAGCAGATGCGCAAAGGCAATTACGATGGGGCAGTTGCCACACTAGCTGCGGCTGTAAAAAGCGATCCTGACAGCATATCCGCCCGCCGCTATCTGGCTTTCGCGCTCATGCGCAATGGACATTCGCAAGAAGCAATGTACCAGATGCTGATCATTCAGCGCATGTCTAAAGCGACGCCGTTTGACAGTTTTACTCTCGGCGAAGCCTATTCGAAAATGGGCAAAATGATTGACGCGGAAAATTGCTTCAGAGAGGCATTGAAAGCCAATCCCAACTACGATCCGGCTCGTGCCAGTTTGATCAAGACTCTTTCTTCGACAGGTAAGTACGACGAAGCATTTACTGAATGCATAACGGGATACAAATCAGCCAAGACTGAAATGATGTCCCGCTATTACCGCATTCTCTATCAAAACGTGCAAGAGCAAAAGCTTTCCTTGCACAGAATGCAAGATCAGCAGCAGCAACAGCAACAACAAACAACGACTCCATAGAGGCATTTCAGGCTGCACCGCCTGCAGTGCGTAGCAAAAGCAAGAAGATCTCTAGTGATTGGTTGAAAGATGCGCGGCGTCTTTGCCGTTAGCCTTCGCCTTCTTCAGATAATAAGGCGACGTTCTTTTGATTGTCTCGGAAAACGGCGTCGGATGGAAGTCCAGCTCTTCTTCAGCCTTCTTGGAGGAAAAGAAGATCTTGTGCTGGCTCAGCCAGGCGACCTGACGTGAAAGAGCGGGAGTCAGGCCGAGCAATGGAAAAGTAGCTTCGACAAAGGTGCCCAGACCTACGATGATTGGACCGGGAATTTCCAGCACCGGAGCGCGGGTTCCAAATACCTTGGAAAAGATGGTTCCGGCTTCGCGCATTGTCAGATTCGCACTGACAAGCACATAGCGCTCGCCGGTGCGTCCCTGAGCAAGAGCATTCACATGCGCATCGACAACATCATTGATGTCGGAAAAAGGCACACCACCCGGCGGAACTCCAAGCGCCCAGCCTTTGGCCATAGCACCGAAAATCACATGATGGTGAGGGTGAGTATCCCCTTCACCAAATATGATGCCTGGATTGAGCATGATCACTGGCAATCCCTGACGAACAAACGAATTGACCTCTAATTCTGCTTCGTGTTTGGTGTCGCAGTATGAAAGCCCCAGTCCGTGCAGGTTGTATTCGAATTCTTCATCGCCCAGCTCGCCCTCTTTGGGTATGCCCATGGCAGCAACCGAGCTTGTGTGAATTACCCTTTTGATGTTATTTCGCAAACAAGCATCGAGGATATTGCGCGTGCCCAGTACATTGACGGCATACTGTCTGGCCATGTCTCTTTTTTTGTAGGAGACCAGTCCGGCCAGGTGGTAAACAACATCACAGCCTGATACGGCTTCCTGCACATGTTCGGGATTGGTAACATCCCCACGCTTGTGCTCCAAAATCAAATTCTGAAACGCCTTCGGAACCGAGTTGCTCCTCCCCATGGTGCGCACATGGTGACCAGCGGCGACCAGCTTCGGCACAAGACTGGTGCCGATAAAACCGCTTGCGCCGGTGACCAAGATTTTTAGGGGACTCTGAGATTCCATGTTATTGGTTTTAGATGATCATTTACTAGAATAGACTTGAAGTGCGGTGCTCAAGGGCACCGGTTTTGCTCCCAAGAGCTCCTCGATACGATTGTCGGTACAGATATTATCGCGCATTGACAGCTTGACCTGATCGCAAGAAAGAACGGGCACATCCTGGACAAGCTGGCAGACAGTTGCAGCAGCCATGGCAACCGGGTAGGGAAGAGCGACTACGGGTTTGTCCACTCCGCGAACAGACATCAACAGTTTGACCAGATCGCGCATGGTCAGAACTTCAAGGCCACCCAGCTCAAAAGGTTCTTGCTCTGCTTTGCCGGAAAGCAGCCGGTCGATGGACGCCACTGCCGCCAGAGCCATGTCGCCGATGAACAAGGGCTGCAGCTTATTTACACCTCCATTGACCAAAGGCACCGCTTTCTTCTCGCTTATCACCTTGAGCAGGCGCTCTACGAGCTTGCTGTTGCGTCTGCCTACCTGACGTCCGACCAGCAATGATGGACGTAATATGATCGATGCCAAGCCGCTTTTGCGCAAACTTGTTTCGGCAAGAAATTTAGTCGAGTGATAAGTGCTGACGGCATCGGATTTGGTGCCCAGTGCCGTTACCATTAGCGCGCTGCCAACGCCGGCCGCCTTGGCCTTTTCAATAAAGGAATCGGTCATTTCCACATGCAAGTGATTGTGATTGGTCCCTTTTTTCGGCGCTATGCTGCCGATTAAATGGACACCAACGCGCGTATCCTTGAAGGCATTGGCGACTTCGTCGTCGTTGCCGGTCAGTTCGCCTACAAAAATCTTGGCGCCCAGTTTTTTCAATACTTCGATATCTTCGTTTTTAGCGCCCCTGTGCACTAGGCAGCGAATTTCCGCACCGGAGGCGGCAAGGGCCGCAACCAGATGATTGCCTAGATAGCCGGTGGCACCGTCGACAAGAATCGCACCTTTCTGTGACAGGTTGTAAGGCGATTGCAAATCTTTCGGCTGCATCAAAATCTCACTCATTCGTCGTTCTCGCCTTCTTATCTGCTGTCAGTTTTTTCCAAATATGCTTTATCAAAGTTACTTCGCCGACTTCATTGCCTTGCGCCTTATGACCCAGATACTGCAGAAAGTATCCAGCAAAAATAAGACCGGCTCCCAGAGAAAAATTCCCAGTTGCGAAAAGGAACATGCCGTAGAAAGCCGCCGGCACTCCAACAATGTGCAGGCAGGCATTAACCGGATGTTTGTGTCGTCCAATATAGTCGATTACAAATTCTTTTGCGTTCATCAGCGAGCCACCGCCTCTTTGCCGCTCTTCGCCTTACGCTCCGCCTTGAAGTATTCCAGAGTCTTTTGCATGCCGGCATTGAAGGGAACACGGTTTGTGTAATTCAATTCTTTTTCGGCTTTCTTCACTGAAAAACCTTGGTTGACACCGGCCAGGCGAAATGCCGCTCTGGAAAAACGAGCCAGAGTGCGTTGTTTTTCTACCGGCAGCATCGGCGCAAAAGAGGAAATCAATTCGCAAGCAATACGAGCTACAGGAACCGGTATTTGTTTTGTCACCCGAGGAAGCGACAGTCCATCGGCAATCGCGTCAAACAATTGTTTTTTTGTTATGCGCTCACCATCCGTCAAATTGAAAACCTGACCGAATGCATTCTGGTTCAACAAGGCATTCTCGATCGCTTGACTGAGATTACCGACATAAATGACATTTGTTTCTTTTACGCCACCGCCGATAAGCATTGCTTTCCCGGTGCCGATTGAATTAATCAAACGCGGCATCCAGGCTTTTTCGCGCGGTCCGTAGATAAATCCGGGACGCACTGCCGTTACTTTCAATGCTGATGTTGCCGGTTCGCTCATCACCAAACGTTCGGCTTCCACTTTCGAGTCTGCATATGACTCACCGCAGGGTTTTAATTCCGCCGACTCATCGACATCGAATTGATCACCTTGACCGGTGATCACCGAAAGGCTGCTGACAAAAATAAACTGTTTTACTCCGGTAGCTCTAGCCGCTGCCAGAGCTGTTCTTGTCCCTTCTACATTGGTTTTAAAAATCGACTCGCGAGAACCATAAGGATCCACGGTTCCGGCAGCGTGCACTACGACATCGCATCCGGCAAATGCATTTTCCATCGCCTGTTGATCGTTCACATCAACCGATTTTAAAATTAGACTACCCGGACCACTGATGGAGGTCAGGCATTCTTCTTTCGCCGCATTGCGCGACATAGCCACCACGTTGTAGCCTTTGCCGACAAGGTGTTCTGCCAGATGGCTGCCAACGAGCCCCGAGGCTCCCGTTATCGCCACCTTCGCTTTTGCTGTCATCGATTTTCCTTCCCTTTGCTAACACAACAACAATAATTTTGGTTTCTTGCAATCAAAAATCAAGTTACTTGAATCTGCGCAAGTTGCCCGGAAAAAGAACTGTACGCGCTCAGCAGAGGTATTTTCACTTGCGCTTCAGGCGCACCTTGAGAGACTCTTTGCTGACGCAATTTCATATACGTGCCGGAAGGCAGCGTGCGCATTACCGGCAAACCAAGGCGTTTTGAAGAACGTTTATCGTCATATTCCGGATTTTGATTTTTGAGCGAATCATCAAATATGCGTATGAATTGATTTTTCACGGAATCCGGAAGGTCAGAGCTGACTTCTGCAAAAGCCACATAGAAGGGCGGGCTGCCCAACTCTACCTCGACAGTGCAATGCTCCACTTCGTTTAGACCCAGTTGCGATTTAGCCATCGTCAAAGCAACGAGAACCTGCTCTTCTGTAAGTTTTTCACCGGTAATCGAACTGACGCCCAGACCTTTTCTTACAAACTGAATGATCGGCGTTGCGTCCTGGAAGCCGACCACCTCAATCAAATCATTGATGTTATAGCGATAAAGACCGGCTGCAGTCGTAAAGTAAATATAATAGCGACCGCCTTTTCTGAGCTGATGCGCGAGCAAGAATTTGGGATTGGGTGATTCATGATTTTCTTCCTCGACAAATTCAAAGAAATGGCTGGTCAAGGCCAGGACTCCGCCGGCTCCATCACTGGAAAGCGGAATCGACCCGCGTCCTTCGCTGGCCATATAACCGAAGTCTCTGACCGGCATATTGCCGTATAGTTCAGGCAGTTTGTCCAGGTAAAAGGCCATCGGGCCGCCTTTCCACGAGACAAGAATCTCCAGATTGGACCAAACTTTGCAAGGCAAGAGTGTGCCTTCTTTTTCCAATATTTTGTCGAGCTGACGAGCACGTTCTTTATTCGGCAAAAAGAACTTGCCGAATGCTTCGGCATAAATCGCCGGCGGGCGATGCGCCTGTCTTACCGTGCCGTCGAAAAGGTCGGCGACCAGATCGCCGGCGTGCTCTTTCATTTGGTCGGCAAGCAACAGCAAGCTCGAGGGATTGCAGCAAATCAAGGCTGTGACGTCCAATCCGAGAGCCGAACGCAGCATCAAATAATACTTGGTGTCGACATTTTTGATCTTGCACAATTCATATGGAGTAGCGAAATGTTTGCGAATAACCTCGGGCTGACGGCGATTCAACATGCCCGAAACAGCACCATAAGGAATATCCGACTCGGTGCGTCCTTCCTCGTCATTGCTGGTGATGAGCAAAAACCTGCCGTCAGCGGCGCGCGGGTAATCTTTGATCAAGTGATAGTTGTGAACCTGAAACGCATGAGTATAGTCGCGAATATGGCTGCCAGTTATTGGAATAAATTTGGGCAGTGCCGTAGTGCCGCTGGTGGTGGCAAACATAAACGGATTTTCCCTGGTCAATTGATTCGAGCCGCCGGCTCGGACTCGATCGATGTAGGGCTGAAGGTCCTCATACTTGGAGGCAGGCACGTAGCGCTGATAATCTTCAACTGTGCGAATTTTGTCGAAATTGTGAGCTTTTCCGAAGGCGCTATTTTCGTTGGCGCGAATGAAACTGAGCAATTTTTTCGCTTGTGTTTCCTCCGGCTTCTTCACAGCATTGAAAAAGCGGCGAATATGAGTGGCGCGTCTGTAGAACTGCCCCAGATGAATCAGACTCGGACCCTTAAACTTATGCATGAAGTCCCCTTGTTGTTGCCTCGATTCCGGCTGTATCTTGTGCGGCGTTCGCCGCCGGCAGCTTCATTTCAAAGCGACCTAAATTCCTGTCGTCAACCGTCACGCCAATGCCGTTGCCTGACGGCATTTTGCCAAGACCGCCCCAGCCGGCGGTCATGTTTTCTTTTGTCAAATCCTGCTTGAGCAAGAAGAAATTGGCTGCCCCTTCGTAATTTTCGAATTTTTGATTAGCCACAGCCAGCGCCCGTCCGGCTGCAGTCAATATGCCGCTTTCGCCTACCTGTGCCCCCAGATGGACGTGCACGCGGTTTTTCTGAGCAATATCGACAATCTTCTGAGCGGCCAACAAACCGCCCACTTTGGATATTCTTATGTTGAAACCTCTGCAAGCCTTCATTGCTGCCAGCTTCTCCGCTTCGTCCACAGTACATAGAGATTCATCAACGACAATCTCAGGTTGCAAAACTTTAGTGAGCTCCACCAGCTCGTCCAGCCGGTCAAATGGAACAGGCTGCTCTATCGATGCAATATTGAAACCCTTTGTACGATTGGAAAAATCGACTGTTTGATCGTAATTCCAGGCGCAATTGGCATCTACTCTTATGACGACTCCGGTTCCCAAAAGTTCGCGAGCTTTTCGCACTGTAAAGATATCCAACTCGGGATCGTCGCCCACTTTCAATTTCACAGTCTTGAAGCCGTATAGCTTGTAGAAAAACAAAAGAGCAGACAATGTTTTTCGTTTGCCAAAAGGAATGACACCGCCGTATTCAATCAACTGGTCTGGCCATCTGTCTTTTCGCTTCGCAAGCCAGTCGCACAACGCGATGCCTTCTGCTTTTGCAGCAGCATCCAGCATAGCCAACTCGAGCGCGCAAAATGCTGCACCGATGCGCTTTGAATAAACGTTGTTTGCAGATGCTACTTGTTCCAGCAAATGTGCGGCCGCGTCCGTCGGGCTCGATTCTTTGCCCAGAGTCTGCCCGGCAAGCATGGGCGCAAAATTCTTTTCGATTTCCTCGACGGCTGTCTGACAAGTTTCCCCGGTCACGTAGTGCCGCGGCACGCTCTCACCAAAACCGAATATGGTGGCACCGGACGAATTCTCCAGTCTGACTTTGACAATGACGTTGGTAGAAGACGATCTGGACGCCAGGCTGTGTTTGAATGCGAAGCGAAACGGCAGAAGCACTGTTGATACCTGGATGTCGGCGATGCGCAGGCCTGTCACTGAGACGTCCCTCTCTTTGCACCGGCTTGAGCACTTCGAGCAAGGATCCAATCGCTCATTTCCCGCGCATAATCGGCGAAATGTCGTTTATCAAAGTCAAGGCTGTGTGCGGCTCTCTGGTAAGTTTGCATCTTCTTGTCGCTGCTTGCCAGGCGATTAAACCAGGCATTCAAACCAGTCACATCGACTATGGCGTCATCGTCCGATTGCAAAATCAAGGTCGGCAATTCGATATTGCCGGCAGTACCAGCCGCCCGCATAGACAAAATCCAGCTGGCGAAGTAAAAAGCCTTGCTGGCGGAAATCAAACGATAGGGATCGCTGTCGATGTAATTAAGAAAAAGCGGGTTGTCTGTGAACATTGAACAAGTCAGAGGAATTGGAAATTCTGCCTGCAATGCTTCGCCGCCTGCAATCAGAGCAGCGCCTATGGAAATCTTTTGCCAAAAACTCAAATCCGGCTTGGTTTTGATGGCCGGGCATATGAGCACGAGTCCACTGAGTGGAACGCCCGGTGCGGCGCCACTCCATTTGTACGTTTTTGACGAAACGATGGTGGCCAATTTTGCTCCCCAGCAATTTGCCAGCAGAAAAAGAGATTGTTGCGGATGTTTCTCAGCAATCAAATTGAGAAAAAACTCAACGTCGCTCAAAAGTTGACCGGCATTTTTCACATGTCCGCGTTGGTATGTATTCAGCCCCGAACCACGCCTGTCGGGTGCGTACACAGTTATTCCGGCTTTGTTCAAAAGGGCCGCGGTGTTGGCAAACCAGTAAGAGTGACCTTCAATTCCGTGAAGATAGAGAGCGACCGGACCATCGGCATTATGCGCGGCGAACTTTCGCAGTCGTATCTCTGCACCATTCACATTGATTACATCTACGTCACCGTCATTTTCACGCGGTAGCTTCTCTCCGGACACAAGGCTCTGAAGCGGCAAGGTAGGCGAACAAGCACCCCTATCTTCAGGTTGACGCTTGGCGGTTGAGTCGACTAAATGCATCAAGGTTGGGCGGTTTGCCTAAAAAGGAGAAAGGAAAATATATATTTTGGCCTGAAAAGGCGCCAGATATTCGTAAAAATCCGCAAATCTGCGCCAGCGCCTGAGCTTAACACCTCTTGAAATCTTTATATCCCCCTGATAACGGAGTTTCGCAGACTTTTAGGAGATTCTTGACCAGTGCTTAACATTCATTAGTTAGATTACACAGACCTGTCTAGTTTGCGTAGTAAAGTATATGACTGGGGTTTTACACGTTATTGGAATCTAATATGTCGCGTAAATCGGGGTGGATGCCGACCCTCATCGAGAGAATCACGATTGGATGCAAGACAAGTCCGTTCAGCGGCGGCATTCAAGACGCAACCGTCATTCCGCTGGGAAGCGAAATCTGTCTGAGCCTATGGCCGTTCATAAGAGAGCT
Organism: Cyanobacteria bacterium PR.3.49; assembly: GCA_013997645.1. Classification (GTDB taxonomy): domain Bacteria; phylum Cyanobacteriota; class Vampirovibrionia; order Obscuribacterales; family Obscuribacteraceae; genus QKMZ01. The sequence goes on along the minus strand of PNKB01000047.1, from coordinate 6,302 downwards.
GCCGCGCAATATCGCGCTCGTCAGAGATTCCTTGCCGGAAAACATGGATGCCGGCAAGAAATTGTTCAGCCAACTTGCTGACGAAGAGCTCACCTATCAGCAAATGTACGTTAAACAGTGCCATTTGGCGGGCATCACGGACGAACAACTGAAAACGGATATTCTCAATGAAGCCAGTCTGCACCTGTGCCAGGTCATTCGCAGATGGTGCGAAAGCCCGAATTATAAAGACGGTGTTCTGGCTGTAGTAACTGCCGAATTGGCAGCTACTGCTTACGCAAGACAGACTCTCGAGATCTTCGAGAAATATTTTCTCCAGGATCATGCCGACCGCTACAGCAAAGAAGAAGTGGAAGATGGTCTGGAGTGGTTGAGACATCATTCGCGTCCACACACTCGTCATGCGCTCTGGATGCGTCGAATGCTCGACGATATTGAAGTAGCGCCCGGCGACAAGTTGCCGCCCCCGGCGCAAACAGTGCTCGATGCGCTTTATCGCCTCTGGAAATGTCCTACGGAAACCGATGAACAGCTCCTGGAAGACGCTCGCTAGTTCAATTGGTTGGGAGGATCAGCAATTGAGTAAGAAAGCGGCTGCACGTGCGTCTAGAATTTCCACACAGCTGACCGCCATCTGCTGTGCTGCTGTGCTGTCCGGGCAGGCTTTTGCTCTGGCAGCCAACGACACTCATAACACAAAACGATTGATAAGCTCGCTTGCCGATATGAAACCCGCACAAACTGCCACTTTTACCGATGGTCACAGTTTTGTGCAGCAGATGCTCAGTGCAGCGGACAACCTGAATTGCTATTCTTTCAATTACAAAATGAGCGCTATCAAAGGCGATAAAACAATTGTTGAGAAAGGTGATTTCTATTTCAAGAAACCACGCTTGATGCGTCTTGAAGTTACCGAAGGAAAACGGAAAGGCTCGGTCGCCGTCCTGCAATCAGATGGTCGCGTGCACGGCAAAGCTCCGGGACTGGGTATTTTTGCTTCCATGATCACCTTGGCGCCGGATTCCAAATTTTTGAAATCAGTTAACGGATATCCGATGGTCGAGTCTGATTTTCACTCACTCGCACAGGCCCTCAAGAAATTCCTCGATGATGGTGCCGTAGCGAAGGTCACCACCCACACTGTATCCGAGCGACTCAGGCACCAGCCTTCGCACTTGATCGAAGTTTATACCGACAAGACACAGTCTCGATTGTTCAAACGCGTTTTCGTTGACGCGAACAACTACCTGCCTGTAGAGTGGTACGACTATGAAGATGGCAAGCTGTCTTCAGAGAGTTCCTGGCAAAATTTCAAAAGCGATCCCCAAATGCCCGTCGCTTTATTCTCTTTAAAGGGAGATAACTAAGTGAGTTTCAACGTCCCAACCCTGGTGACCGTCGCATTGGTGTCAGTGGGAGCGGTTATTGCCGCACCTGTGCTGACTAAAGCCTTCATCCGCCGTGGTACCGGCGTTAAATACGAGAAGAACTTCATCATTCAGCGCGCACCACAATATGCTTCAGTGCTGACTATTTTTATGCTTGTTCCTGCATTCTTGATTTACTCGGACGTAATTAAAGCCGAATGGGCGCATCCGCTTATCACTATCGGACAGGGTGAGCCACAGGGAATCGCAATGATTATGTCCTGGCTTGGCGTTCTTGTCCTTATAAGTGGATTGATATTCATGATCGGCGGCTGGATTTCGCTCGGTGAAGCATTCACTACCGATGCGGAGATTCTGGAAGATCACAAAGTGAAAAGCGATGGATTGCTGAAATTCGTCATGCACCCGGCCTATTCGGGCATTATCCAGTCGCTTCTCGGCGCCTCACTGGCCTCAACATCCGTTCCTTTGGTACTTTTTACCGTCGGCGTGGTGGCACCGCTCTGGCTCAACAGAGCCAAGTACGAAGAGAAGATTCTTTTGGAAAACCTCGGTGAAGGCTACAGAGAATATGCCGAGAAGATGAAGTGGCGCAGACTGGTGCCCAAATTCATCCCAATTGGCGTGTAATTAAGTCCAACGAACCTTTCATCTGCAAGTTTGCGGCTCGAATAGCCCCACAGACAGGCTGGAGAAACTCATGACAAGCTCATGACTTTCTTTTAGTCTTCCTTCCTCTTCAAATCCCCAACTTGTCATGATAAGCTAACCCGAAGTGCGAAGAGCGCCATCTACAGCCTGTTTACAGATAGCGCGCAGCCAACTCCAACAGAAGAGAGACGCTCGTGACAGACAAACACTTTATTTCCTTAGCCCTTTCGCTGACATGCATCAGCTTCAGCGCATTGCCTTCAGCGCAAGCAAAAGGTTTGTTCGGCGAAGAAAACCAGGACTCGAAGTCACAGGGTTCGGTGCAAGCTCAGCTCTATCAAATTCAGCAAAGTCTCACTCAGTTGCAAGCGCAGATGACTCAATTGCAATTGCAAATGAACAAGCGCACAACCGTAATTGAGCAAAAACAAAATTCACTGCACGAAACTTTGACAGCACAATCTGCAATTCTCAACAGCTTGAATCGCGAAGAAAAACAGCTCGAACACCAAGTTCAAGCAGTGGCACGTCAAGTCGAGCCAGTGCGCAATCCTTCTGCGCGCACTCAGCCGCCGCAACCGACTCTGGAAGAGAGCGCCGATTACGAAGTCGCCAAAGTGAACACCAAGGCAACTACCGCATACAAGTCACACATTCAAGACTTGGACTCAGCCGAAACAGTTGCATCGGCCGCGCATAAGAAGCCTGTTTCCATAGCCGCCAAGCCGGCTGCCGTGACACCACCTGCGGTGAGCGAGAAAAAGTCCAAGAAAGAAGAAAAAGCTGAGAAGGCTGAAAAAGCCGAAAGAGAAAAGGCTGAAAAAGCTGATGAGAAAGCTGAATCTAAGAGCAGCCGTATGTTGCCCGGTTATTTCGGGGACAGACTCTCCAGGGCCAAGAAAGAAACCCCGGCTCCGCAACCTCAAGCACAAGCTGCAGCTCCTCAGCAGGAAGCGCCGGTGCGCCAAAATCTCAACAGCGGCAAGCCGAGAGTAAAAGCATCCATCGTTATCAAAGCACCTCCTGAAGCAGTTTGGGATGCTGTGCACGAACAAAGAAAGACCGACCCGGAACTGGCATACAGCAAAGTGCTCAAACAGGGCGTGAACGAAGCAGTGCTCGAGCAAAAGTTCACCGTCATCCCGATGATCGGTACAGCCGTTTGCACAATGAATACTCAGGAAGTGCCGAATCGTCGCATCGACTATCAAATGATCAAATCCGACCGCTTCAAAGCGATGGAAGGCAGCTGGATTCTCACCCCTTCTGCAGACGGCAAGACGACGACTCTTGAACTTTCCACTCATATTGATCTGGGCTTGCCCGTGCCGAAAAGCATGATCAACGGCGCCACGCATAAGAAACTGGAGCGCAGACTCTCGGCAGTGCGCGAGTTGGCGGAAAAATCGCGCGTGGCAGGAAAGCCGGGCGGCGGAACTCACTAGCTTTGAGCTTTGCCTAGCCTGATTTCTTCGACTTCACTGCAAATCCGGCTTCCGCTTGCACTTGCAAGCTAAGCCTGACCTGGAATTGGCTTTCGAAGAACTCTTTCTTTTCCAAAAGGGCCCAGCTTTCTGAATAACAATTCTCGCCCGATTTTAGTTTTACAATCAAAGACAAGAGTTTTTTCTCGTAGCCGCCTTTCTGAAAGGGCTGCATAGCTACGGTGACCTTTTCGATTACTTGCTTGTGGCTTCTGTCCAGAGCCTCAGCTACACGAAGAATCGCCGCCATGTCGGTGAGCACTTTTCTATTTTCCGGCGAAACAGTGTAATAGGCTTCGTGTGATTCTTTCGGTTCGCTGCCCCGATGATAGCGCGCAATGGCTGCGATGATGCCCACTTCCTCTTCCGAGTGCCCAAGCAAACCGGAATGCTTGATCAAATAATATGAGTGCTTGTGATGTCCATTTCTGCCGATAAACATTCCGATGTCGTGCAGCATCGCTGCAGACCAGAGCAAATGCCCCACATAGGATGAGTATTCATGCAGGATGCCGCGCGTCTGGATAAAAATGTCTGAGGCAATTTTTGCTACTTGCTCGGCATGAGAGTATGAAACATGATACTTATCCATCAATTGATGCACCGATGCAGAGCGAGGATCCTGGTGCTCTTTCAATCCTCCGTCCAGCCATCCAGTCTGCAGAAAGCGATCAACGACGCAGCCTTCTCGCAATGCGGCGGTGCAAACAATCGTCTCGGAAACATTCAAGGAGCGCATTGTCTCCAGCAAGACGATGGCACCGGCAAGAATCGTTTGACTGCGGTCAGAACTTACACCTTTGATTTTTTCCTGCTTGATCGAGCTTTCCTCGATAAGCAACACAATTTCTTCCAAACGCTTTTGCGAAAGCCGCCAGCCGTGCAATTCGTGTCCCGGTTTGCCCTGGCGCACGCGATCAATTTTTGCCAGCGACTGCACGGTGCCAGAAGTTCCGATCAGCTGTTGCACCCCGCCCAGCTCGTCAAGACGCGCAGCAGCAGGTCTGAGTACGCCGCGCACTTCATCATGCAATTCACGCAACGTTTCTTGCGTCGGGCCCTTTTTGAAAAACCGCTGAGTGAGCCGCGCGGCGCCAAGTTTATACGATTCGGCAAAAGTGATACCGTGCCGATTGCCCATTATTACTTCAGTCGATCCGCCGCCGATATCAACTATGCCAAATGAACCCTTCAGCTTCGGCATGCTCCAGAGAACACCAAGATAGATAAGCCTGGCTTCTTCCTTTCCGGAAATCATGCGCGCGTCTATTTCCAGCTCTTCTTTGATTTTGCTCAAGACCTCGGCCCCGTTGCGCGATTCGCGCACTGCCGATGTAGCCACGGCAACAATGCTGTCGGCGCCCTTTTCATAAGCCTTTTTGCGCATTACTTTCAAAATGCTTATTGCAGAATTGAGAGCGACCTCGTCAATATAGTGCGCAGTCAAAGATCTTCTGAAAAAGGGCACGGCCTCTTTTACTTTGGTAATCACTTCAAAGTGATCTCGCTCAGGGCTCGCCTGGCAGACGATCATGTGAAAAGAGTTGGTGCCCATATCTATGCAAGCCAAAATCGGCCCACCCTCAACCTGAACCCACGAACCAGAGCGAGTCTGCTTTTCTTCTTGCGCTGGCGCTTGCTTACGTGGCATGGGTCACTGAATTGCGATGGGGCACCGGTTACTGAGCATTATGCAGGAAGGTGAGCTGCATAGGTTGAATCTTAAAGCCTGCTATCGTAAAAATTGTATTCTGGAAGCGGTTATATGAAAAGCGAATTAAAATCGTGCAAAGTGCCATGAAGACTGCAATCAAGAAAGTGGAAGTCAGCTGCAACAACTGCGGCAGCACAGCCTCCAGCCTGGTCACAGAGGGTGTGGAGCACGAATATAAAAACACTACGTCCGATGTTTTTCGCGTGGTCAAGTGCAACAACTGCAACCTGGTCTACCTCAATCCGCGCCCGGATATCTCCGAGCTGTCCACGATTTATCCAAGCGAATACTATGCATATCACCTGGCCGCAAAAAATGTCGAGAAGGAAAACACCAATTCACTGCTCTATAAAGCCAGGCGGCACGTATATTTGAGTCGCCTGGAAAAGGCGCTTTGCTTGTGCACTGAAAAAGACAATTTAAGAGTCCTGGACATCGGTTGCGCGGATGGACGCGCACTCAACTGGTACAAACAGGTAAGAAGCGCAAAAGTAGAGACGTTCGGAGTCGACTTCGACGATAAGGCAGTCGAGCTGGCTCGCCAAGCAGGCCATACCGTGTATAGCGGGCGTTTCGAAAGTGCCGAGATTTCCGAGCAATTCTTTGATCTGGTCGTCGCCACGCACGTAATCGAGCATGTAGCCGATCCAAAAGCTTTTGCTAAGCGTGCTTTCAACGTACTAAAACCAGGCGGGATCTTTCTTATCGAGACACCGAATATTGAGGCCCTTGATGCCAAATGGTTCAAAAACCGTCACTGGGGAGGCTATCACTTTCCCAGACACTGGTTCTTCTACAGTCAAGCGACCTTGAAGCGCATGGTGGAAGAATGCGGCTTTACCGTTGTAGAAACAGCGTTTCACCCGGCTCCGGCATTCTGGAACTGGACCATGCATTCTCTTCTAGGCGCAAGAGACAGGAATAAGAACGGCACTTTCAGCCGCCTGGCCGACCGCCTCTTTCCCCCAACGGAATTTCAAAAAAACAGCCTGCGCAATCTAATTTTCGTGTCGCTATTCACATTCATCGACATCGTTCTGAAGGCAGTCACAGGCTCGACTTCCA
>PNKB01000046.1 GCA_013997645.1 Cyanobacteria bacterium PR.3.49 | reverse complement strand
TCTGAAGAGACCCAACAGTCGGACGCGGGTGAAGAGCCTCAGGAATCTCTAAAGAAAGAAAATCAAAAACGTGAGGCGGCTTAGCGCAGCCAGCGGCGTGGAATGTTTTCACTGATATGAGCGGTCGACCTTTGTTCGGCTCCCGAATCGCATGCGAGGTTTTTTCATGTTTCGCACTTCCCCGTCGATAGTCCTGAGCCTTCTGGCACTCTGTGTGGCAGTTAGCCCAGTTCAGATGCCTGCTTTCGGCAAAACACCAGCGCGCAAGCCGCCGGCCGCGCAGAAATTCGACTCGGCCGGCGAAAATCTTATGTACTACACGCCTCCGCCCCTGCAATACGACACTACGGGCAAACCGATTCCCAACATGCCCAATCTCGTTTATCAAGCTAATGCCTATTTCGAGGCAGGACAAAAGGCGTTTTTCAAAAACGACATGGAATTTGCCGAGTCCTATCTGAAAAAATCGATTGAATGCCGCGACAAGCTTAATAAGGTCCGGGAAGCCAAAGAATATATCCAGGGTGTGAATCTACTCGGCAAAGTGCTGCGCAAGCGCAACAAATATGAGGACGCCGAAAAATATTATCGGCAGGCGCTTTCAATGGCGTCACAGGGGCTGGGCGCCGATGCTTATGAAGTTAAGGAATGCCAGCTCAACCTGGCTGAGTGCTACGAGAAGACCAACAAATATCAGGATGCTATCTACTATTACAAAAATCTGCTCGTGACGGCTGAAAAGAAATATGGGCCGGACGATCCGGATGTTCAGGAATACAGCAGAAAAATTCTGGATATGAACATCAAAGGCGGCAACTACGAGGCGGCCGAGGGCATTTTGAAGCAAAAAATCGACTTTGAAGAGAGCCAGGGGCGTGGTTCGACTCCCAAGACCGCCAAATTGCTGGACCAGTACGCCGATGTTTTAAAGCGCGCCTGCAAGATGGAAGAAGCAGCCGCAATAGAGGCTAAAGCGAAAAGCATCAAGGAAGCCTCGGCTAACTAGACAGCCCCGAAGATTAGATTAAAACTTCCTTTCAGGCATGGTGGAAATACGAAGCCGTCCTTGCCAGCACCCGCGAGCGCTCGTAAGATAAGGGGAGCAAGTTGTGAAGTGCCGAGCTTCCGGCTTCTACTTTCCCTTTACCTTTCTACATCGTACGCGCGGCAGATTCGCCCGAACGATCTTGCTTATAGATCGTGCTTTGCAAGTAGAGCATCGGCATTACCACTCACAGCGGAATCCATGACCAAGCATCAAGATATAGTTTCAGTCCAGCGCAACGATGGTGATGACGGCCACGGACACAGTCATGGTCACGATCACCGCCAGCCGACTGAGAAATTTCATGCAGTAGTGGCGACCAGCATCTCCGGTCCGGCCAGAGACGTCGGCACCGTAGGTGATGGCACCGGCACGGTAGCCGCCGCAACCACCGACAGTCTCGATCCAAAGCAGCCGCCCAGCAAGCAGCGCCGCATTGTCGACAGAACACAGGCTAGTGCAGAGCAATCCTTGGAGATGCCGCCAATCGGCGACAATGCACCACCCAAGATTTCTGTTTCCATGCAAGACTTGAACGCGCAGCCGCCCGAAAAGCCACACTTCGTGGTCAAGCAAGATGGGTCCATTGAGATGCACGGAGACCCGGAAAAACTTCATGCTAAAGACATCAAGGTTCAGATTGAGCGCTCAGAAGGTCAAATCTATCCCAGTGATGATCAAAAGAAAGCTGCAGACGAGCTCGTTTCATACTTATCGCAACGCCTGAAAGGACAAAATCCTGAACTGGCAAGAAACGGCGTGGAAGTAAACGATAGAGATGCAGTCGTGTCACCGGAAACTCGCCAGCGCGAACGCATGCGTCAGCCGGCAGAGAATGCCGGTATGACACCAGAAACTCAACAAAGTGTTGGTAATATGAATCGCTTCCGCGGCGGCAGAGGCGGCGAGATGCCGATCAATAACACCAACGATTACTATCCGGAGCGATCTGTTCCAAGACAGGCGAATGAAAGCGACCAGGCTGCTCAAATGAAAGAAGCGGTAGCAGGTTTGTTTAACGCCGATCGTGCCAAACCATACGAGACGGTGCGCAAGCACCCTGACGGCGACCATCGCGTCGGCAGATATGGTTTTAGTGGCAGACAAATTCACAACTGGTTGGCTGGGTTAGATCTCGGCGATCCGCCGGACCCGGCAAAAATCGAAGAATTGATCAAGCAGGGCAAACTTCCGAAAGGCTTCAACGCGGAATCTCTGAAGAAGATGCAAGCCATGGCCGAAAAGATGGCCAAGGGCGAGGCGCCAACAGCAGAAGATATGAAACTGCTGCCTAAGGAATTGCAAGAAACCATGGCTACGGACATGGTTGGTCAATACAGTAAGCTTTTCCAGGACAATCCGGGTGCGGCAGCGGCAGCTATGATGACAGGCAAACCGCCGACCGAATTGACACAGCAAGATTTGACTTCACCTGGATTCAAACAAATGGAAGATGCCGGCAAACGGCTCTTCGAAATCGCCGGTGCTCGCCAGCAGGCGCAGCACGAGAACGATTCAATGAAGTGGACGCCGGAAGGACGTGTCAGCATCGGCGATGGCCGCTGGCTGGAAGGCAGTGCCGCCGAAGCGCTTAATGCTGCTAAAGCCGAAGCCCGCGCTCATGGTGTCGAAATTAAGATCAACTCTGCCGGTCGCACCTACGAAGAACAAGCAAGTCTTTATGCACGGCGCGGCACTCCGGGCGTTTCGCGAATAGTCGCAAGACCAGGCACATCCAACCATGAAGACGGCATGGCTATTGACGTTGCAAACTGGCAACAAGCTAAGCCTTACCTGCAGAAGTATGGCTTTGTTCACGGAGACGGCAACGGTCCTATCGCAGGCGACCTTGTGCACTTTAAGTTTGTCGGCGGTCGCAACTCGAATACGCGCTACGCATAAGCGGCCGTACTCTGAAGTAGCAGTTTCACAACAAATCTTGCGCGACCGCTAGCGCAGATTACTTGGACGCGTGCCTATATCGAGAAATTTGATCAGCTTGATGAAGTCTGCATTGAATGCGAATCCGCGCGACTTCTCGGTAATCATGTAGCCTTCGTCGGATAGCACTTTGCGCATGTAGCTGGTGAGCAAGCTGGAGATTCTGAACAGGTCTTTGGCATAATCGTCTTCCAGCATGTCGTCGCGGTCCGGGTATTCGATAGTTTTATTGCCGTATGAGGACACATGCAAATTAAAAAGCATGACGTTGCCGTCATCGCTTTTCAGCAAGGTGAGATCTTTGGCAGCCGCGTCGGGGTGACCATCCGAAGACTCGCCATCGGAAATATTGATAACAATGGGCGGATAGCAATAAGGATACTTAGCCATAAAAGGCCTCAACACCGCTTCGGCCTTTTTCAGCGCCGCACACATAGGAGTTCCGCCGCCGCAAATAGGCTCGAACCAGATCGGTGCATTGAATTTGCGATCGACCATGCCGCCTCGTCCATCGCTGACCTGGCGTACTTTCTGCTCGACGCGAATCGGGCTGTTGCCCACCAGGCTGATTGGCACAAGTTCTTTGCGTGCCAGTGCACCGCCAAACGCAGAAGCCACGCCGTTGCCGCCATACCCGATTACACCGACATGATAGTAATCGCGGATGCCATCGGACTTTGTGCACTTCGTGACCAGGTTTTGCAAAAGACTGTTGACTGCTTCAGCTACACCCTGAGCCTTGGTGCCGCCGTCAGACCCGCCCGAGAAAGGGTCTTTCATCGAGGAAGACTGGTCGACCAGAAAGAGAAAGCACGACGGATTGGTGCGGCTGATTTCAGCTTGGTAAGGCACGCCGGTGTCCTCGAGAGATTGGGCTCATGATCATATTGCACAAACAGCCGGAATTACAGCCCTTGCCAAGGGAGAAAAACCTATCCCAGCCTATCGCAGGGCGGATATTCGCGCTGCCAAAAGTGGTAATAAACACTTGGTAGAGCGCATCAGGTAATGCCATGCAGTGGCCAACGCCGCAGGACTATAACGAAACCGTTCAGTCGCCAGATTTCTGCTTTGACAACCAGGAGTTGCAGCAAGGTACTCCTGAGACCAATGCCATGGGTTTGCCGAAGCCGATTTGCGGCAATTTCGCCAGCGTGTACCAATTCGAGTGTGCCACGCGCAATATTGCGGTGAAATGCTTCCTGCGCAATGTCTACAATCAGCACCAGCGTTATGGGCACTTGAGCCAATTTACTACGTTCAATCACGTTTCGACCTTGCTCGAATTCGAGTACTTGCTCAAGGGCATTCTGGTCAACGGCAATTGGTTTCCCATCGTCAAAATGCCGTGGGTGGAAGGACATACACTCGATCAGTTTTTCCGCAAGAACATGCACAACAGGCAGCAGCTCGATCGTTTCATTTCGCAGTTTACCGACCTGGTGCTCGAGCTGGAAAAGAGTGGTATCGCTCATGGTGATTTGCAGCATGGCAATATTATCGTGCGCGAGAAAGATTTGATGCTTGTGGATTATGACGGCATCTATGTTCCAGCTATGGAAGGCGAGCAAGCAAACGAGCTGGGACACGTCAATTACCAACACCCTGAGCGCTCGGCAGAACATTTCGATGCCACCATCGACCGGTTTTCGGCCTGGATTATTCATCACTCCATGCATGTGCTGCGTCTCGACAATACGCTCTGGCAGCGGCACGCAGGAGGAGATGAGAGGCTAATTTTCTCCAGCGCCGACTACAAAAATCCGGACGGCTCGCGACTGTTGTCCGAGCTTCTCAGGCATCCCGTGCCGGACATACAGAAGCGAGCACACGAGATAAAGAAGCTGTTGTCGATGCGCTTGCACGAAATCCCGCCCTTCAGACCGGCAGGCAGTGACACGCGCGTCGACAAACCGGTGCAAGTAAATCCGGCTGCCGATGCAAAACCCAAACAGTCCACCGATGCGCCACCGAAAAACACAGCAAACCGCTCTAGCTCGGACACAAAACCAGGTTCCGGCGCTGCTCCTGCAACCGGATTTGTGATGGGCTCCAGTGCCACTCAGGCGCAGGGCAACCAGGCGCAAAACAAGCCACCACAAAATTCACAACAGAGCGATGCACCCTGGTATGCAGAGACAGGCGGTGCAAAGAATGCGGCAGGCAGCAGTGGCGCGCACGGTCGCTCCGGCGGTCCCGGCAGTGTACTCAAGGCAGCGCAGGAATACAGCAAAAAGCTCGCTGAATCTGAGAGCGATGAGATAAAAATTCCGCGCCGATCCGACAGAAGCTCGGACGCTCTTTCAAATCCTCTCAACTCGTCACCACCGCCCGCACCGGCGCGCCCCAGCCAAAATGCGACCACCGGTTCGTACTCGGCAGTAAATTCAGGAGCCGGAGCGCAGCAACGCAACACTTCCGAAGTGCACATACCGCAGCGCTTCCCGCGCTTGCAGCTGATGAAAGACGCCATTCTTTTAGACGATGACGCCTTTTCCGATCCAGAGCTGAAGATGGGACGAGCATTGAAAGACGATCAGTGGGAGGGGAAAAACGGTTTTGTGCTGCGCATTGCCGGCAAAGAAAAGCACTACGCGGTGAAAGTTTTTCTCGCCGACAGCCCCGAACGCAAACAGAGATATGAGTCGATAGCGCGGCACAACATGAAAGAAGCCGGCAAATATCTGGTGAGCTTCCAATATCAATCCAAAGGATTGCACGTCGGCGAGCAGTGGCTGCCGATTTTGCGAATGGGGTACATCGACGGGAAAAGACTCGATGACTATGTTCGCTTTCAGCTGCGCAACGAAAACAAGCATGAAATCCAGCGCATCATCAACCAATTCCGCGACATGGTCTGGGCGCTCAATGCTGCCGGCATCGCACACGGAGATTTAGAGCCCAGCAATATTCTTGTGGACAGCCGCGGCAATCTCAGGCTCGTCGATTACGACAACATGTATGTACCGGCGCTGGCACATTTACAGAGCTCCGAAATCGGTCATCCGTTATTTCAACATCCGACGCGCACACTTGGGCATTATGGTCCATATTTGGACAATTTCTCGGCGCTGGTTATCGACAGCGTTTTATCCTGCATGGCTCTTTCACCACACGAAAGTCTATGGAATTGGGAGACTTTCATCCAGCAATTGCGACCGTCCAATTCCTGGAACCGTGCTACCGGCAATCAACAGCAAGACGCTACGCAGCGCGCGGCTCGACTGATCCGCGAGATGCAAAAGTATCGCATCGATCAAGTGCCGACTCTCAATGCCAGCCGCTGAGCTTGATGTGAAGCAATCGCATTGTGCATTCTCAATGCTGCATATGCGGCACCAAAACCATTGTCGATGTTGACGACGGTAATTCCGGCCGAGCAACTGTTGAGCATGGAAAGCAGCGGCGCCAGCCCTTCGAAAGAGGCACCATAACCGACAGAGGTCGGAACAGCAATGACTGGGCCTTCCATAAGCCCGCCGACAACACTGGGCAGCGCACCATCCATTCCGGCGCAGACAACTGTTATCGAACCTTTCTTCAAAAGCTCCAGATTATCCAACAACCTGTGAATACCGGCGACGCCGACATCGTATAAGCGCTGAACGGGCACTGATGCCGCTTGCAAAAAGAGCAGGCACTCCTCTGCAACTGGTATATCAGCAGTGCCTGCCGTCACGACGTTAACGATAGGCGCACCAATGACGGTATCAGGCATGGAGCCGAAAACAATGGCGCGCGCAGATTTCTCGTATGTTGCCGAAGGATACAGTTTTAAAACTTCAGCGGACAGAGCCTCGTTGGCCCTCGAGGCAATGACTAGATCGTGCGTTTCTCTCAACTTGCCGGCGATGGCGGCAATCTGCTCAGCCGTTTTCCCGGGACAGAAAATCACCTCGGCATGACCATGGCGCAAACTTCTGTGTGAGTCGATACGGGCAAATCCAAGATCGGCATAAGGCAGGTCTTTGAGGGTTTCCAGCGCCGAGCCTGGACTGACTTTACCCTGGGCAATGCTCTCAAGTAAGAAGAGTAGTTTCGCTTTATCCACGTCCTTTCAACTCCACTTTTACAAAGTCGGTTTCAATATTGGACGAGCCCTGGCGATAACCTTCCAGATCAATAGTTACGAAGGCAAAGCCGGCCGATTTCACTGCCGCCGAAATATCAGAGCGCAGCGATTCGATTTCCAGGACAGCGCGAAGATCTTCGGCACTCAGTTCGATTCTTGCCAGCGCCATGTCTTTGCCGTTTTTCGAATCACTGATTTCAGAAGTGTTCAAGCTGTGAAATCGGACGCGAAAACCTTTCAGTCCCAGCTTTCGAAGCGCCATCTCTGCAGCCTCGACTATTTTCAATCGCGCCGGCGTCACAGTTTCGAATGTCGGAAATCGCGAAGAAAGACAGGCAGACTGCGGCTTATCCCACGCCGGCAGACCGGCCGTTTTTGCCAGCTGTCGGATTTCCTCTTTAGTAAGTTCTGCTTCCTGCAGCGGACTGAGCACCTTGTACTCTCGAGCTGCTCGGTGTCCGGGACGCAGATCAGCCAGATCAGCAATATTAGCGCCGTATGCCAGGGCCTTAAAACCTTCCGCCTCAGCGATTATATTCATCGCTTCGAAGAGAGCCCCCTTGCAGAAATAGCAGCGCTGCCCGTCGTTTTTTCTGTATTCGGGATTGTCGACTTCATAGGTTTTCACTTCAATCAACTGCCAGTCGAATAGTCGTGCTTGCTCACGAGCCTCATCCAACTCATCGGCAGCCAGGCTGGGCGAAATCGCTATGACAATTTTCGCCCGCGCGCCCAGAGTTTTTCTTGCATAATATGCCAGCAGCGAACTGTCTACACCGCCTGAATAAGCGACGACGACATTCTCCAGGCGCGCCAGAGAGTCAATCAGTTTTTTCTCTCTCTGCGCCAGTCGGCTATCAGTGACTGCAGGCATATTATTTGAGTGTGTTGGCGCTCAGACTGCCGCCAAGCACTGTGTCAAGTTGAGCACGCACCGACGTCTCATCGTCGCGACGAGCGGAGCTGACCATGTTGTCGATCTGGCTGTAGAGTTGCTGGTGATCGATCTTCACCGGCTGACCAACGAAGATTTTCTCGAAAGTAGTTTTGGTCAGACCTTCCTCAGCTGTAAGCAGTTCTTCGTGCAATTTCTCGCCCGGCCTCAAGCCGACCACATCAACTTTGATGTCCTGGTTGGGACGCAAACCGGAGAAGCGGATGAGGTCGTAAGCAAGATCGAGGATGCGCACAGGCTTGCCCATATCAAGAACAAAGATCTCGCCGCCGGCGGCAACCGCACCGGCTTGCAAAATCAATTGAACTGATTCCGGTATCAGCATGAAATAACGAGTGGCGTCAGCATGAGTAACAGTAACCGGACCGCCCTGCGCAATCTGCTGTTTCCAAAGTGGAATTACAGAGCCGCGGCTGGCCAGAACATTGCCGAAGCGCACGCCTGCAAATCTTGTCTCGGAACGGGTGTCGAGACTTTGGACAATCATCTCCGCCATGCGTTTTGTGGCACCCATGACCGACGACGGATTGACCGCCTTATCGGAAGAAACAAGCACGAAGGTCTCTACCTTCGATGCATGAGAAAGCTCGGCGAGAATCTGCGTGCCCCGCACATTGTTGGTGATTGCCTCAGAAACGTTCTCTTCCATGAGCGGAACATGCTTGTGAGCAGCAGCGTGGAAAACCACAGCCGGCTTGTGCCGAGCGAAAATCGATTGCATGCGTTCTTGATCGCGCACATCGGCAATGATTGGAACAATCTCGACGGGCTCTGGACGTTTCTTCAACTCCTGATGGATGGCAAAAATGGAGTTTTCGCCGCGACCTAAGAGCAAAATTTTGCTGGGCTGAAACTTGAGAATCTGCCGGCACAACTCGCTGCCGATCGAGCCGCCGGCGCCTGTAACCAGTACACAGCGCCCTTCCAAATAGGAAGTAATCGCCGCCGAGTCCAGGTTGACCGGTTCGCGACCAAGCAAATCTTCGAGCGAAACCTCACGCAATTGCGAGACAGAAACACGCCCGTCAATTAATTCAAAGAGTCCGGGCAGAATGCGCGGCTCGACTTCGGCATCTCGGCAAATATCGACAATGCGGCGGATTTCGTGCGGCGGAGCCGAGGGCATTGCAATAATCACTTGATCGACAAAGAGGTTTTCAGCCAATTTGCGCAAATCTTTGGTGGTACCAAATACGGTGATATGCCCGATGCGCTTTTTGAGCTTCATGGGATCATCATCGACCATGCCCACAACATCGACGCCAAGATCGGCGCGTTGAGCCAATTCTCTCAACACCATCTGTCCGGCATCACCGGCTCCCACGACAAGGGCGCGCTTGCGAACCGGCTGGCGCCAGTGCCTTCTTTGATTGTGCTCGGTCTGCAGGCGGCGCAGCACGCGGCTGGCGCAGAGGAGCAAGAAGCAAAGTCCGGCATCGATAAGAATGATGCCATAAGACAGTTGGCTGCCGCTGGCAGACATCAGGCCCAGAGCGCGAGCAATTACAAGAATAGTGGTGACGGTGAGCACGGAGCAGCCCAGCTCCATCACTTCTGTCAGCCCGGTGTAACGCCATAAGCGCCTGTAAGTCCCGTAACCCCAGTTGGAGAGCAGGCGCAGCGAGATGATGATGGGCGCGAAGATAAGCAGCTGCTGGAAGAAATGGTGATTGAGGTGTCCGTCAAAACGGATCAGGAAAGCACTGGAGAACGACGCGAAGATAAGCAGTCCGTCAAAGAAGACCTGCATCATTCGTTTCCATCTGATCGTCTCCAAAATTTCGGAAACGACTGTCGGATTGCTTGAACTGTTTGATTCGGCGTCTGCCGCTTCTTCTGTGGGGAGCATCATCCGTCCGTGCGCCAATTGATCTTTTTGATCATGTTGCGCAGTTTTCCTTTGCTCTTCGGGCTTTTGCCCTTCCGGAGAGGCAGAGCGATCGACTTGTGACTGGACCACCAGTAATTCCTCAAGACCGGCTCCGGAAAGTTCAAATCGCCTCAAACAGGCTGAATCCGGACGCCAAGACCAAGGTCATATCTTACCTCGACATCCTGCCTGGCGCGTTATTAGAAGCTCACTTAGAAACCTCAAAGACTTCTAATTATTGAAGAGCAGCGGGCCATGGTTGAGCAAGAGTCTAGGCTTGAAATCACTTCAAGAATGGACGTGATGATGGCGGCGTCCGTGGCGGTGGCGTTCGCTGGTAGCATTGGCCGACTGAACTTCGTAGCCGCGGCTCTTGCTGAAAACTACAGGCTCGGTGCGCACTTTCATGGTGCAGACGACCAGTCCGACCCAGAGAAAAACCAGCAGTGCCACAACAACCGAATATTTGCAGACGCCCTGGCTGGTGCACAGGTACGAACGCGGATGCAGGTATTGCCCCAGTACTGCGTTGACTCGCTGGCGGTTCTGGAAAGTGACGATTCCGAACCAGCTGAGGACCATGATAGCCAGAATGATGTAAATGCTGTTCATGATGTTAAAAAGCGCCGTCAGGGGTAATAGATCCATTCTATTTACCGTGTACTTGACAGGCGCTTTTCTTTAGTTTGCGTTAATTTATATTGGTTTAGATTCGACTCGCGACTAAAGACGCGAAATTTTCATCTTGCCCTTGTCCTTGTTGACCCAGTCACGAACTTGCTCATAGGGAAGACCCAAAGCTTTAGATGTACCCATAAGGGCTTGTTCGTGCGGTACGTCGATCTCGATCAGCTTGCGGTAGTGCTGCAAAACGCCGAGTTTCATAGGCGCATCCTGCACATTGCCGGTGGCGGACGCCAAAAGCATATAGGCAATACCGTAACCGATACCGTATGCAATGGCTGCGCCGGCGAGGTCGAGGGTGTCGTAGCCCGGATAGATCATGGTGCAGGCAAAGTGAAAAGCAATCTGGACCACAGCAAAAACAGCGACATAAATCATCGGATTTTGCATGTAGTGCTCGGTGATGTCTTTCTTCTCTTCAATGTTGAAGATTTGCTGCCTGTTCTTCGGCATCCAGCTTCTAATCTTTTGCTTTTCCGGCGGGATGACCATGTAGGCACCCAAAAGAGAGCAGAGGATGAAGAGCGGCCCGACGAAAATCGTGTCATCTCCTTTGTTGGAATGCAGAAATGCCGTAGCCAGCCAGGGCAGCGTGGCGCCCAAAAGAACGACGAACATCAGGCGTCCGGCGCCCATTTTGGACTCGGTATGAACACCGAAGACCCAGACGAAATAAGCACTGAAGAATAACTGGACGTAGTGCAAACTGGCGAAGTTCGCGTACAGCATGTTGGCGACCTTGCCCCATTGCCCGGATGACGCTGCAATCACCGCATCGTCCGCTCTGAAACCGTGCCCGGTCATCTCGAAAAATCGGTCGTTGGCGGTGGTGGAACTCAAGTAGTACACATACATCAAGCCCATCAGAATCGCCACTGTGCAGATGGGAAATGCGGTGCTCGACTCGAATTGAGCTTTAGCCGCGGGAGTTGATTGATTCATACGCTCATCCTAAAGGGTCTTGCTGAGGCCAAAGGACTCTCCAAAAACTAATTACCTCAAAGCGGCGCATGCCAATCAGTGCAGTGATTAACTTAGCCATGTTGGGCAATTGAGACTCGCCGAACTCAGATACACCAAAAATCAGTGACTTTCGGATTTATCGGTCAGATCCGCCGAGTCCCGTCAGCTTTTGCAAAATTCCAGTGATTGAAATTTGCGGGGGTTTGGTCAATAAAGCCAGGCTTTATTATTCTCAAATTACCACGTTAACTAGCTTGTCGGGCACGACAATCACTTTTTTTACCGAGCTTCCGTTCAGCTTGTCTTTCACCTTGTTATCCGTCAAGGCGATTTGCTCGGCTTGTTGCTTGTCGAGACCGCGGCGAGCCGAAATTTTGTTGACGATCTTGCCGTTCACCTGGATGACAAGCTCAATTTCGTCATCCACGGTCAAGGCATCGTCAAAGCTCGGCCAGGTCTCAGTGTGAATTGAGCCGGTTTTGCCCTTTCTGGACGGCAACTGCTGATAGAGCTCCTCCGAGATATGCGGCGCCATGGGTGCGAGCAACAAGAGCAAGTGGCGGCAGGCAAAGCTGAGCAACGACTTCTCGTCCGCCGACAAATTCTGCGCGTTCTCGACCGCTTTCGTGTCGCGCAAATAGTCGCCCAAGCCGTTGACCAACTCCATCAAGCGGGCAATGGCAGTATTGAAAACATACCGAGGCGGTTGGATGTCTTTGGTGACTGCCTTGATAGTTTTGTGGACGAGTTTGAGCACCGGCTTGGCGCGGTCGTTCAAAGAATCTATGGCAGGCGGCGTCGTGTCGTTTGGCGAAAGAGCGCCCACTTCGATGAGGTCGCTTACAAGGCGCCAGACGCGACCAAGAAACCGGTACTGTCCGACTGCTCCATCTTCGTTCCACTCGAGCTCCTGCTCGGGAGGCGCGGCAAATAACGTGAACAATCGGGCCGAATCGGCGCCGTACTTTTTGAAGAAATCGGTTGTGCCCACTACGTTGCCGCGCGACTTGGACATCTTCTCGATGCGACCCGAATCAGGCGACAACTTAGTGACCATGCCTTGCGAAAGCAAATTGGTGAAAGGCTCATCGCAATTCACATAGCCCAAATCGCGCAAAGCTTTGGTGAAAAAACGCGCATAGAGCAAGTGCAGAATGGCATGCTCGACGCCGCCGACATACTGGTCCACCGGCATCCAGTAATTGACTTTGTCTTTGGCAAAAGCTTCTTTCGGATTCAAGGCATCCGGGTAGCGAAGGAAATACCAGCTCGAGCAGATGAAAGTGTCCATGGTGTCGGTCTCGCGCCTGGCCGCGCCGCCGCATTTAGGACAGGAGGTGTTGATCCAGTCTTCCATTTTTTTGAGCGGCGAGCCGCCTTCACCGGTGATTTGAACACCTTCGGTGGGCAAGACGACAGGAAGGTTTTCTTCTTTCTCGGGAACGACTCCGCACTTCTGGCAATGAACGAGTGGAATCGGGCAACCCCAGTAGCGCTGGCGGCTGATTAACCAATCACGCAAACGGAAGAGAATGCGAGCCTTTCCGCAGTTATTCTGCTCTGCCCATTCGATCATTTTCCTTTTCGCTTCATCGTTGGACAATCCGTCGAATTTGCCGGAATTGACCATGGTGCCGGAGCCGGTGTAGGCCTCGCTCATCGTTTCGACTTTGGAGCCGTCTTCGGAAATGACCTGCTTAACAGGCAAATTGAACTTCTTGGCGAATGCGAAATCGCGCTCGTCATGAGCAGGGACGTTCATAACCGCGCCGGTGCCATAATTGACGAGCGCATAATCGGCAACCCAAATCGGAACGATGTCGCCGTTAAATGGGTTGATTACAGAAGATCCAATCGGCACGCCGGTCTTGCTCTTCTCGGTCGACATGCGATCGAGCTCGGACTTGTGAGATGCCTCATCAACATATTTTTCAACAGCTTCTTTGCATTCCGGCGTTGTGAGCTCTTTGACGAGCGGGTGCTCGGGCGCGAGCACCATGCAGGCTACACCAAATACGGTATCAGGGCGAGTGGTGAAAACAGGAATTTGAACATTCGGCTTGCTCTCCACAGTGAAGACAAGCTCGGCGCCTTCGGATTTTCCAATCCAGTTCTGTTGCATGATGCGCACACGTTCGGGCCAACCGACCAACTTGTCCAGGTCGTTGAGGAGCGCGTCTGCGTATTTGGTGATGTTGAGAAACCACTGGCTCATCATCTTCTGCTCGACGCGTGTTTCCAAATGGCGCCAGCAATTTCCGTCTTCGACCTGCTCGTTAGCGAGCACGGTCTGGCAATCAGGACACCAGTTGACCGGGGCCTCCTTTCTGATGCAGAGTCCGTTTTCAAAGAACTTGAGGATTATCCACTGCGTCCAATGGTAATAATCTTTATTGCAGGTCGTCACTTCGCGACGCCAGTCGTAGCTCGTGCCGAGCTTCTTCAACTGCTCATCGCGCATGTATTTGATATTGCTCGTCGTCCATTCTTCCGGGTGTTTCTTACGCGACATCGCCGCGTTCTCGGCGGGCAATCCGAAAGCATCCCAACCCATAGGATTGAGCACGTTGTAACCAAGCATGCGCCTTTGACGCGAAATCACATCCGAAATCGTGTACACCCGCATGTGGCCCATGTGAAGGTCGCCAGACGGATAAGGAAACATGACCAGCGAGTAGTATTTCGGCTTCTCATCAAGGTCATGTGCCTGATAGATACCTAATTCTTCCCACTTTTCTTGCCACTTTTCTTCAATATCTTGCGGGACGTACTGGCTAGCCATGTCTGAACTGCTCCACTGCTTCGATGCCAAATATGTTGCATTTTCACGCACACTTCATCCGGGCGCTTTTACAAGCTCCGGAACAGCCATCTTATCTCAGCAGGTACATTGGAACAAGCTAAGAAGAGGTCCATGCTAAGATTCTTAGCTACAAATTTGGGAAGGGAACCCGCAATGTCTCAGAACAGCGAGATGGTGAAACAGCAAGTGGCAGACGAGAACAAGGACGTAAAGGAAAACATTCCTCAAGACATCATCGAGGAAGCAAAAGAACTTTGCCGAGGCGCCGAAGTGCTGCCGGAAGGCTATATGGGACTGGCACGCCGTATTCATCAGGCGCGCAAGGAAGGTCGTCCTCTGAGAGCAAAGCTGGGTGTGGACCCAACCGCAGCAGATTTGCACGTCGGGCACGCTGTCGTTCTGCGCAAGCTAAGACGTTTTCAGGACTTCGGACATCAAGTCGTTCTAATCATCGGCGGCTTTACCGCTCGCATCGGCGACCCGACCGGGCGCAACGCCACGCGTCCTCCGCTGACCGCGGAAGATGTCGCCAAAAACGCCGAAACTTACCTCCACCAGATCGAGCTGATTCTCGACTTGAGCAAAGTCGAGATGACAAATAACGCCGACTGGCTCGACCCGCTGAGCTTAAAAGACGTCATCAAGCTTGCCAGCACCTGCACCGCCAATCAACTGATCGCCAAAGAAGCTTTCGGCGACAGGCTAGACAAGCAACAACCCGTTTCTTTTCACGAGCTTTTCTACCCTCTGCTGCAAGCCTACGATTCAGTCGCCATCCGCGCGGACATCGAACTGGGCGGAACCGATCAACGTTTCAACATTCTGCAGGGTCGTGAGCTGCAGCCGCATTACGGGCTCGATGCTCAGATGGCAATGCTCTTGCCGCTGCTCGAAGGCACGGACGGCGTCAAGAAAATGTCGAAAACATACAACAACTACATCGCATTAAAAGACGAACCCGATGATATGTTCGGCAAGTGCATGCGCATTCCGGATGAGCTGATCATCAAGTATTTCGAGCTGACATCGAGTTTCACAGGCAAAGAAATCGACGAAATAAAAGAGATGCTCGAAAAAGGCGGCAATCCCAAAGACGCAAAGGAAAAACTCGGCAAGCAGATCGTTGCACAATACCACGGCGAAGCTGCATCAGAAGCGGCGCTTGCTCAATGGAAAAAAGTGCACAGCGAAAAGCAAGTTCCCGATGATATGCCATCACATACGGTATCGGAGCCGACAGCCGTATTTCGCTTGATGGTCGATGCAAAGCTTTGCGCAGGCTCGGGAGAAGCAAAACGCCTGGTACAAGAAGGCGGAGTGCGCATCAATGGCGAGCAGGTGAAAGACCCCAATCATCAAATCGCCGTCGACAAAGGCAGCGATATCGTCTTGCAAGTTGGACGCCGCAAATTTGTAAAACTCGTCGGATCCTAAACCAAGAGCAACTTAGTTGCAGGACTCCAGAACGCAGTCTGATTTCGAAAGCCGATACACAACACTCTCGCCGCCAAATCGCGACCTCGTATCAACGTAGGTGGCGCCGAGCTTTTCAACTGCTTTGCGTGAACGCTTGTTATTCGGACCAACGAAAAATAGGACATGGTCGACAAAGCGAAACGCGTGACCGAGCATCAAATCTTTGAGTTCGCGATTGTAAGTTCCGCCCCAATATTTGGTGGTTAAAAACGTCCAGCCAATTTCAATTTCGCTGGCACTCTCGTCCAATCCATAATATCGAGACGAGCCGATGACCTCGCCTGTTTTCGCATCAAGTATTACCAATGCGCCACCAGACTCGATTGCACCGTCGAAATATCCTCGGAAGACCTCTTCTTTGTAGCGGTCTGAATTTGGGTGTTGCTCCCAAATTAAAGGGTCAGATGCGGCTTTATGCAATGCAGCATAGTCGTCCAGCTGCAATGGTCTCAGCTTGATCAGCTTGCCGGTCAAAGTAGGCTGCAATTCAAACATCGGATTCCTTTATGGCGAAAATCTGAGCACGCTCGATTCATTGTCCACAATGAAATCAGTTCCTTCTAAGAAGGAAAAGCCAAGCAGTGGTTTCGGAATAGTTGAGTATGATGCCATGCTCGCGCGGACGTGGTTTTTCACCACCGAGCCCATTTGCACTTCATCAAGGGTAAAACCATATCCTTCCCGATTGCCGCCTACGCCGGACGAAAGCTGCCGGCGAGAATTGATTGGGACATTGACTCCGAGCGCCGCGAGAGTCTTGTCCGAGAAATTGACGTTGGCCGCGCCGGTGTCAAAAATCATCTCGCATTCTCTGCCGTTGACCTTGACGACAACCAACATAAGATTGCCCTCGCGAGTAAACGGAACAACATTCTGATCTCGGGAGTAAGCTGCCACACCACGCTTTGGTTTCTGTACGGCTTCCGGTCTGATGCGAGAGAGCTGAATGGTATTGGCGTTGTAATTAATTCGGTAATTAAACGAAGACAGAAAGGTCTGACCCAGGAGCGGGGTTTCCGGCGCGGCACCACCGACCGCATCATCCTGAATACAGCAAGCCACTGACTGAGAAATTTCGCCGAATTGAATCGTCACTCGTCCGACCGAAGCGGATGTTTCGCCGCCGACTCCAGTCACACGCAGCGCGTTTCTTACCGCTTGAACTTTCACACCCGCTTTGTTCAAAACAGACTGAGGGAAAGTCGTAATCGAAGCGCCGGTATCGAGCATCATCGTCACCGGCTGTCCATTTACAAGCACTCTCACGAAAATATGGCTGCCGGTAGGATATCGAGAAAATGGAACGACAGTTTCTTGCGCGCCGGTCGGGGGGCTTGCATCTGATTTGGAGGCAGCTGCCGGTGCGGCAGGTTTGTAGTTGAAGCGTACCAGAGCTTGCTCACACAAAACCGCGGCATCCGAATCGGGGAAATTGGTCCGGACATAGGTAAACAAATCTCGCGCCTTTGCGTAATCCCTCAACTGCTGATAGCAAAGTGCTTTGTAATAGTAAGTATTCGCATCGCGCCTGCCGGCGGACTCGGCGCTGGTAAAGAAGGTCAGAGCCTGCTGATAGTTACGCTGTCCAAATTGCTTGACGCCGGAGTCATAAGGACTGTCGGCTGCCGCAACGGGAAAATTTCCTGCCAGAAGACAAAACGACAGTGGCGCAACCACAAAGCTACGCTTTGCCACTTCCTGCCGAAACTGCATTTGCCCGCTCATCAGGTCTTCCAGCAATCCAAAATTTCCACCTGACCACCACTATCAGATTATCTCAGTAAACCATCATTTTCATGCAAAAAACACTGCCGCCGGATTTCATAAATTCAGAGGTGTCGACTTCGATGGGGGTGAAACCATGCGATTTAAGGTCCGCAATAATTTTGGCTGAACCTTTCTGCAGAATCACGTTGCCATTGATCGGCACCGCATTCAGTGCAAAGTTTAGAGCCTCTTTCTCGCTGACAGAGATAACGTTTTTGAAAAAGTGCTTGATCAACTCCAAACCAGCATGATCGAAGGCGCCCTCGAAGATCATGACGCTGTCTTCATTGATGGCACAGAAACACGTATCGAGATGATAGAAGCGCGGATCGTTTAGATTCAACAAAATGACAGGCACGTTCAAAAGCTTGCTGATTACCGGATAGGCATCTTTGTCGGTTCTGGAACCATATCCGCCCCAGAGTAGTTTTCTCGAGGGATGCCAGATCGCGTCCCCTTGCGCTTCAAATCTCGGCACCGGCGCATTTGCTTCCAGCCCGTCCGCAATAGTCAAAACCTTGTATCCGTTCGCCAGAAACCACTGGCGATACCACGGCACTTCCAGACGCCTTTTCTCATGGCGCATTTCGCCGAGCAACACAAAAGGGTGTCCGTTTTCGTCTATGCCCGGCAGCACTTGATTAGCGGCGAATACCATGTCCTCCAAACCTTCGACAGGCTCAACCGTTTTGACTTCGCAACCAAGTTTTGTGTAAACGTCCTTTAAATCATGCCATTGTTTCTGCGCCAATGCTTGGTCGACCGTACCGACCTTGCCGTCCATGAATGGATTTTGCACTGACTCTACAGTGAAGTAAGTTGGCGGGCACATGAGGACATTGCCCGGCTCCATGCGTTTTGGAAAGTCGGCGATACTGCAATCAGCAACGGTCTTAACTTCTTCAATCAGAGTTGCTGGGCAGGCTAGCTTAGACTGGGACATCGAACACACCTCGAGGAAATCTTTGCTTTGGAAAAGGCGACGCTATGCGTCGCCCCGTCAACTTCGAAATCAAAAAAGATTTTTCGGCGGAAAAATCTTTTTGTTTATTTGTATTTGATTGAACAACCATATGCTTTTGTTGCACTCGTGGAAACCGGCTTGCCCGCCAGTGTCTCGTCGAGTGCTGCAGCAACATAATTCTTCGCTGTCTTGACCGCTTCTTTGTCAGCGGAGGTGTTGTCATCGATCGCTCCGGCATAAGCCAGAACGCCCTTCTTATCGATTACGAACATGTGCGGTGTTGTTTTTGCACCGTACGCTCTGCCCATGGTGCCATCGGCATCAATCAAGACCGCAGTCGGCGCACCGTTTCTTTCTTTGAAATTAGTCTTGTGTGCTTCAGGAGTCGCCCAACCTGGCTTTCCATCAGCAGAAGAGCAGACGGCCAACCAGACTACGCCTTTTCCGGTGTACTTCTTCTGCAAACTTTGCATATTGCCTGGATCGTAGTGCTTTCTGACGAAGGGACAGTAAAAATTGAACCATTCCAAAACTACTGTTTTGCCTTTGAAATCAGACAAGCTGCGAGTCTTGCCATCCCAGTCTTTAACAGAGAAAGCAGGAGCGGGTTTGCCGACAGTTGGTGCGGGGATAGCTGATGCTGCCGGTGCTGCACCTTGAGCAAATACAGGCGTTGATGCCAACAGCCCTGCAGAAACCGAAACAACCATAAGTGCAGCGAATGAGTGCACTATATTTGAACGGAAGTGGTTGCGCATGCGAAATTCCACCTTTAAAAGTTTGGGATACGGGTTAGATCACAATGCGGCTAATTGTAACCGCTTTGCCTCACTTTCGTCCGGGCGAGAAGAGCCTGAACTTGCATGGCTCTATCTTTGTTTCCGTGCGCCAAAAGCATCTCTTCGTATTGCTTCAAAGCTGCGGCAATTTTCGCATCAATTCTTTGCAGTTCGTTCTTCTCTACAACCGACATCACTTCAGCAAAGAATGATGCAGCCTCGTCCGTCAATTTCAGTTTCACTGCATCCATCCCCGCTAACGCCGTAGAATCAAGTACCGCGGGATGCTCCGAGCTGAGGTTACGCTTGTCTATAAGCTTTATCGCTTTGTCGCAAAGGTGCGCTGCCGAATCGACATTTCCTTGCTCCAGCGCAATCTCACCGCGGCGCACATAATACCCAGCCAAAGCAGGATTCGTTGACGATGTTGCGTTCTCGATCAATGACATTGCATCAATCAGCAACTGATCGGCGAATGGATACTTTCCGCATCTGACCATTGCTTCTGCAGCAAGATGGCAGCTCACGGACGCATCGAGAGGAGGCATGTTTTTCTCGATCAGCATAGTTTCTTCAAGGGCCGAGGTACGCAAAGAATCTTCCTTTTTTGCATCGCCTTCGAGATGTGCAGCTTCCATCAAACCGAGCAAAATAGGCAATTTAAATGCGTCTAGTTTGCCCTTCTGCTCCTTCACTTGAGAGTAAGCCGTATTAAACTGGGCTTGCGCCGCAACTGCATTTTTTTGCAGCAACCGCAATCTGCCAGTTCTTATCAGCGTCGACATTTGAATGAGCAGTTTGGAATCGGCATCGGAAATCTTCGGAATCGACTTCTCCGCCTTCGCCAGAGTATCCTCCGCTTCCTTGAAGCGACCTTCTTCCACGTAAAGATCAGACAGAGAAATGAGAAGACTCGGTGAAGGATAAATCTTGTACAACTTCTCGAGAATTCGCAATGCATCTTCCGGTCTGCCCCGCCGCATTTTGAGGGCAGCCAACTCCTGCAACAATGCAATTGCCGACATCTCATCGCGAATTTCGGCATCATGCTTTCCGGCAAGAATTTCATCGAGCGGCAAAACTTCCAAGTAAAGTTCTTCAGCATCAGCCAGGCGCCCCCACCTGACGTCATTTTGCGCCATCTTTATCTTGAATGCATTCTGCTCGACTTTTCCACTAGGATTGAACTTTTGCAAGCATTGCAGACCGGCGGAAAGCAAACTGTCAGCCAATTCATAGCGACTCAGATAACTCAAAGAGGAAGCGATGTTTGGAATATTTTGCGCTGTGTATTTGAGCGCCATTTGTCCGGTCAATACTGTAAACGTCAGCCACAGCAGAATGATGAAGCGGCGTGACATTGTTGCACCGCGAAAGCGTCCTTTCCACTCGCCGTAGTCCAGCAGCCGCCCAGTGTTTGCCAGTCGTTCGGCGTAATTTTCAAGACTCGGTCCAACCAGAAATGACGCCCACAATCCAGCTTTTTTCGAGAGTTCTGCCACATCGTAATAGACCTTCTCCGCCTCGTCGGTTTTTCCCTGCAAAAGAAGCGCATCAGCCAATTGCCCCTTGGCGCCCATCACCCAAAACCATTCCGGTCCGCGAGCTTTTTCACGCAATGCAATATCAAAACGCGCCATGCGCTCCAGCATCGCGTAGTAGCCGATCAACATGAATAATTTGCGGGGCAAATCCAGCGCGGTCAAAACCAGTATCAGGGCGCTGAGAATCGCTGGATAGATTGAATAAAGGAGCAAGTTGCTGAGGCTGTCCCCCATTTTGCTTGCAAAGTACCCGCCGGCAATGAAATTGACGAGAAAAACAAAGCTGGCAAAGCAGAGTATTACTGCCGCAGCGAATGTGAAAAAATGCCAGATTAGTTGAAATCTTCCGCCCATCAGTCATATTAGACACGAAATTGCTCCCGGCGTGGGGCTTTTTAACCCTTGACTGCTTGACCTTTAGACGACCGGGTTATAATTGGCGAAGAACGTGGGGATATAGCTCAGTTGGTAGAGCGCACGGATCGCACCCGTGAGGCCTGGGGTTCGAATCCCCATATCTCCAAATTTTTTCGAAAACGAATTGAAAAACATATTGCACCATAGACGGTGGCGCAACAATATTGCACATCTGCTCACTGGTATTTTTTATCCCAGGGAGCAGGAGTTTCGAATAATCGCACATTATCCAAATAGCGCTGGTCGTTACCTTTTTCAGGTCCGGCAGCGATTCGCAGTATGACCTTTTTCTGTCCGGCTATAAAAGGAACTGACAATGTCGTCCACTGGTCGGCAGCTTCCACAGGCAGCGGCTCCCACTTGCCGGACTCCAGTGAGTAGGAGAGAAGCCCTTCCTTGGCTGGTTTGGGAGTGGCGAAATCCATCCTTAGCGTATAGCTTTTGCCTGGCTCTGTAATAATTTCGTGCGTAATTTCTCCGGTTTCTCCCAGATTCAAAAATTGTTTTCCGTTGCTGGGCCCGAGAACATTAGTGAATTTCGTGAGAGTTACCGGCTCTTTCACCTTGATCCATGTAGCAAGATAGGGGCAATTAGGATTGTTTTCATCGCATGTTCTGTCAGCTTCAAAACTTCCATTCGATATCAAATTCAAGAACTGCGCATCGTCAGCTACGGGCATCGAGGGGACTGAGCGCAAGGTCCCACCGGTTTTTGCTGGAGCGGTTTCTGTTGCGGTTCTAAATTTCATTCCGGTGGCAAGACCCACTACAACCAGTCCCGCCAAAACAGCACCAACAACCAATCCCTTTTTCATTGCTCCAGGTCTGCCGCCGCCGTCATTTGAAAAGACCGCTGAAGAGCCGGCGTAAGAGCCGGATGCTCGACTGTCACCACCCCAGTCACTGGAGTGGGCGGGATCGATTTTTCGCCTCAGCGGCTCCAAATAGTTCTCGTAAAGACCGTGAATGTCCTTGTTCCGCTCACGCAATTGCTGCGCCCGCAGCTCGAAAGATTGCGCTGCTGCCGGGTTCTTTCGCACGTGACGAACAAACCCTGCGTGCGCCTCGTTGACGATCGTCAGCAAAGGATGCGTTTCCGGCAGAAGACTTTCGCAAACTTCCACCGCTTTCGCGTAAGCCTTTTCCGCTTCGTCGAATTGCCGTGATTTGCTAAGGGCCTTGGCAATTTTAAAGGTAAGTACTGGTCTATCAACTGGTGCATTCGGAAATTGAATGAGTGTTTTTTCCAAATCCGCGTAGGTTTTCGCTGCTTCCGAAAAGCGTTCCAAATAGTAAAAAGAATCACCGGCCTGAAGAAAGCACTGAAGAACGTCAGGATGATCCGCCGGATAGATTCGCCCAAGCTGATCAGCTGCCGCCAAAAACAGCTTGGCGGCACTTACATAGTCCTCTTCCTGAAATGCCTTGTGCGCAGCAGATATCGAGGCTTTAATGCCTTTCATCTCTTTGTCGATGTCTTCCATCCGCATTGTGAAGGACCCGAACAAAAACAATAGATGCTGCAACCGGGGCTAACATCTTGTACCCTTTCAGACAGCCCCCTTGATATCAAAGCACCGATTTGTGCTGCATTTACCGCCCTGACCTTTATCTGACGGTGCCCAAAAGGCAGCAGGCGTGACTTTTCAAGCCGTGAGCACATTCTAAGGAAAGGCTTTGTTTACGTCTTAAGGCGCCAGGCTTGGCTTATCGGTGCCCCGGGTGTTAGTATGTCAATTCTGAGGGCTATTAGCTCAGGTGGTTAGAGCGCACCCCTGATAAGGGTGAGGTCCGTGGTTCGAGTCCACGATGGCCCATATTTTTCAACCTCAGACAAAAAACACCAACTGCGGCAGGTCTTAGAAATTCCCGTAGGGTTTTTGCACACCCTGCCAGGGCGGTTGCTTGGGCAGCCGATGAAAGAATCCGGTGGGGGCAATTTCTCTAAATCTCGGGGCTAACGGTGTGCGATTCACACCGGTTGCCGATTCCGCCGGTCGAAGCGGGCTTTCGAACATGGCTCCTCCTGCCACAATCCTGCGCGCTTCGGCAAGCGCTCGCTGGAATTGCTTATCAGCGTCGGACAGCAGCACAGTGCCTCTTTCCTGAGCGACACTGATATTGGGCTCGATGCCCAGTCGCGTCGAGTTGCCGTCGCCAGCCCAACCGCCGCCCGGATTGGTGAATTTGGTGTTGGTCACCGCCACCATAGTGCCGTTTTCTATGGGCACGACTGCCTGCCCAACGCCCTTGCCGAATGTTTTGCCGCCGACAAGAAGCCCGGCGCGGTTGTCTTTGACGGCGCCGGCAAGCAATTCGGAGGCAGAAGCCGAGTATTCGTCGACCAGGACTACCAAGGGTCTGCCATTTAATAGATATTGATTGCGCTCGGCGCTCACATTAAAGAAGGCGCCCGGACGAATGGCTTTGACGCGGTTGTCATCTAATTCGAGGGTCTGAGTGACCGGGCCGAGCGGCGTGCGAGTGTCTTCTGTGTAGAGCTTGCCTTCCTTCATAAGGAGCCCAACAGTCTCAACCATTTCATCGACTCGACCGCCAGGATTGCCGCGCAAGTCGATGATGAATGCTTTTGCCTTGGGATGCTCGGCGATAGCGGTTTTGAGCGACGTGTCCGTCTTGTCGTTCATGAAGTCAATCAAGCGGACATAGTGCACGTCGTCGAAACTTCGCTGCATGATCGCCGGCACTTCCATCTTTTCTCTCACGATAAAAATATCCAACCACTTGCCGTCGCGGTCGACCTTCAATTGCGCACTCGATCCGGCGTCCCCTCTAACCAGAAGCTGAACTTGCTGCAAAGGCATTTCTTTAGTCGACTGATTGCCGACCTGCAAAATGATGTCGCCCGGCTTGAGTCCAGCGCGCTCCGCGGGTGTTCCCGGAAAAACACCACCGACAATCGGATACGACGCACCACTGCGATCATTCTTCTGCATGCCAATGCTTATACCGATGCCGGAGACTTCCGTTTCGCCCGCGATGGCATTTCTCAATTCATCAGCTTGTTTTTTGTTGAGTACTTTGGTGTAGGGATCACCAAACACCTGCAGCGCTTCATTTGCGAAATTGACGGCATCATCATCGGTTTTGATTTGGCAATTGAATTTGGCTTTGAAATCGCGCAACTTCTCTGCGGCTTGCTGATCGTGATGGAGCCGAGCCGCCATGTCGAGAGCATGATCGTATAGCGGCGACGGAGCGCATTTGCCCTCCGTCGCTCTTCCCTTCAAAAAGTCCGGCAGCCAATCAGCGAGTCCGGCTGTTTGCCTAACTCCATCGCCAGGCAACGACAGAGCAAATTGCTCTTGCTTGCCTATTGCATATAAAGAAGAAGATGAAGACGAAGTAGAAGCGCGCCAGTCAGCACCCTCTGAGTTGGACTCAGAAAATCCCATGGTTCGCATTACCTCTTTGATTAAGTGGTTATATGCAAAACTGGTAAGTTTTGGACAAATTCAGCGAGCGTTTTCTTTTTTCAGGTCTATCAATTCTTTCTTGCGCTTTTCCGCGGCATTGGCATCCATGTGTCGGTTCTGCGCTCTGAGAATAACCGTGCGTAATTCCAATGCCTTTATCAAAAGGTCCGCCTCAGCGTCCAGGTCTTCTAAGATAGATACGGCTCTGGCGCTGAATCCATCTGCTTCGGCAGTCCTTCTCATTTCGTGCAAAATTGCTGACAAGCCCAGCAATGTACCGGCATATTCGAGGTTTTTCTCGCCATATAGATGTATTCTCAATTCTGCCAGGCGCTTCAAAATCTTCTGTGCCTTGTCGCCTTGATTGATGTTGACGTAAAACTCGGCGCAATCGCCTAGCGTGTATTCGAGCACTTCAGGCTGAAATCCGGAAACATCATGAGCAGCTTCGACAGCCTTCTCGTACATCATCTCGGCACGCTTGTCGCGCTTTTCAGCAAATGCGGCGGCGATGCCGCGCAAAAACACAGGTATTGAAGTGATGCCCATCAATCCCATCGAATCTTTGTGGGTCATAAGCACATTGCTGACACGGTACGCATCATCAAGCCGATCGGTGCGCAAAAACTCCTCAATTAAAAGAGCTGCCGCAAAACCAAATGGCTGAGCGCATTCAGGCAAATTCTCACAGGCAATGTCGAAAACTTCCTGCGCGCGTCTCATCGCTTCTTCAGGATCAAAAACGCACAGAATACTTGCTACTTTGAAGCGCTCCTGAAGTGCATTTGCCGAGTTTCCCTCCGCAAGAGTAATAGTCGACAAAATATCGCGTGCTTCCTTTTCTCTGTCTGAATCAGCATAGAGCTGTGCCAATTTCATGACGAATGCTCTGTACCAATCGTCGCCGTCTACACAGAGCGAAAGCCCTTCTTTCAGGAGTTTTTCGGCTTCATCGAATTTCGTAATCGAGCTGTAGTCGTACGCCAACTCCATCATGCGCCCGACTCGCTGCGGTTTGGTCATTGTCAAAGTTGCTATCAAGCGCTTCTGTTCTTGCAAAGACTCTAGCAATTCATCATCACGTCCCAAACGCAAGTAAAAATTGACCAGAGTGCGACGA
This sequence comes from Cyanobacteria bacterium PR.3.49, assembly GCA_013997645.1. Lineage (GTDB taxonomy): Bacteria > Cyanobacteriota > Vampirovibrionia > Obscuribacterales > Obscuribacteraceae > QKMZ01. Next base: position 5,543 of record PNKB01000046.1, on the reverse strand, counting down.
ATGTTGAGCAGCAGCTGCACTGCCTCTGCCTGCCCTTCTAGTTTGGACACCGCGCATTTGAGCAATTCTTCCGCTTCATCCAATCGCCCTGTCGCGCGATAAATTTCAGCAAGAGAAACTTCGGCTTTCACTACATCAGGATGCGTCTGCTCAAAAATATCGCTGAGCGTATCTAGACCACGCTTAATTAGCGCTTCTCTCTCTTCTAGAGTCTGTGCATTCATGCCTTTCAGCGCCATGAAATCAGAAGACATGATCAAGGCTCGAGCAGTACTGTAATGGCGCTCGCCAAAACTGTTCTCGAGAATCTCCATTGCCTGTTTGACGAACTGCTCGTAACAAGATCGCTGCTCGGTAAAAACTTTTGCTCCGACCATTTTCAGCAAATAGCCGGCAACAGCAGGGTGTTTCGCACCATAGAGTCGCTCGGCGATCTGGGCAGCATCACAAGCTAAATTATCTGCTTTCGTGCGTTCGTCTGAGTCTCTGGAAAGGTCGCTCTTAATCGCCAAAAGACGAGCAAGGTAAAAGAGTGGTTCTCTTTCCACGTCACTGCAGATACTCAAACCGTGCTGGCAATGCTTCTTTGCCTCGGCCAGCGCTTGAGAGAAACCCGCCCGCAACATCGAAATTTTTACAGCCGATTCATTCTCAACATTATGAAAGTACGGCTTCTCATCCCAGCCGAATGCAAAACGGGGCCATCCACAACAGGCTTCATCGCGATAAGCGCGAGTATTATTGTCGGGTGGGTTATCGGTCAGCTTCTTGAACATTTGCTCAAGGCGGTTGACAGTTTCGGTGCCCTCTTCCAGCATCGCCTGCTCATGGCGCAAGACTGCAATTTGCCAGACCATTTCGCCTGCATAAATCAAATGGTTTTCGCTCTCAAGCAGCTCAATCGCCTCATTGAGCCCCTCTTCCATCTGTCCGTATCGATTGTGCACATATTGAAGGTTGGCGAGCGTGCTCAAACAAACGGAACGAATCAGCTTATAGCCGGGCGCTTCGGCAGCCCCGGGCCGATCTAAAAGCGCGAAGGCCTCTTTCAAATTGCTTTCGGCATCGAGATATTTTGAAAGACAGATATGAACGACTGCAAGGTGATTGAGCAACTCGCACATCTGCTGAAATGGAAGCGATTCCTCGCGCCCAAAACGAACAGCAGTTTGAAATGTTCGCTGCGCGTCAGAAAAACGCCCGGACTTATACAACGCAATGCCATCGTCAGCTAAAGCCAATGCCTTTTTGCTCTGCTGCCCAGCCTGCATCCAAGAATCTCCAGACGCTTTGCGTTCTTCCTTAATAGATCACTTTCATAAGAGGAGTTATGCCCGCTGGAGAATAAACCACGCGGCGGGCAGGATTTTTTTTCGATTTAACAGTTTCAAAACAACTAGCGCGTACTGTGCCGACATGAGAGCTCGGTACCGCATTCACCCCGCAAAAACACCCAGCCCCCTTCAAACCTTTCATCACTGGAGAATGTTTCTATGTCTGGCAAAATTGCAGAAAGCGTTTCAAAACTCGAATCAGCAGTAAATGATAAAAACCAAGACAAAGACAAGATTACGGCTGCGCACGATGAAGTCAGCAAGCTGCTAAAAACCCCTGATGACATAAAAGAATTCAATAAAGCAATTTCTGACAATAACAATGACATCAAAGCATTCAAGGGGCTTTCTCTCGTAAAAATCGAAGAGAACGGCAGCATGACATTCAACAGTACAGATGGTAAAACCGTCGCACTTAACAAAGACAGTTTTACTACCAACAGCGAAAACAAAACCGAAGCCAATAAAGCGAAGGGTGTGGATTTCAAAATCGATGAGAATACCGGCAAATCTACCTATACAATCGATAGAGGTGACACAATCTGGGGGGTTGCGGAGCGCATTTGTGCAGAACGCAACCCGGACAAACCCGCATCCGCGCTCGATGTTTACACCGAGATGAACAGTATCATCAAGGAAAATCCACAACTTAAAGATCCGGACAGGATCAAAGAAGGTCGTGACACTTTGACGCTACCGACGACCACTGTTGAATCATTGCTGGCCGCTCGCAAAGCGAAACAACAACCAGTCACCCCCGTTACTGAGAATCAAAATCCACCGGTCAACAATGAAACAACTCCCCCCGTTTCTGAGAATCAAAATCCTCCGATCACCGATAAACCAACTCCCCCCATTTCCGATCAAAATCCTCCGGTCACCAATAAAACCACTCCCCCCATTTCCGATCAAAATCCTCCGGTCACCAATAAAACCACTCCCCCCATTTCCGATCAAAATCCTCCGGTCATCGACAAGACAACTACCCCCGTTAAGGACGCCTCGACGACAGAGCCCAAGATTTACCCGAATGGCAATAAAGTCGAAGTAAATGGCAATACTAAAATTGTCACAGTGGTGGGCAACGACAAAGCGACAAGCGTCGATGACGTTGTATACACAAGGGAAGGGAATGGTCCCTGGAAACGAAACAAGATGCAGATTGAAGGACAAGTTGAGATAGACGAAAAAACAGGAGCCGTTACAGAGCTGACTTCGAATGCCGCCGCCACCAAATTGGCGCTTGAAAATCCAACTCCGGAACAACTTGAAGCCGGCAGACAATTCGTGATGGCCAACTACAAACTCCTCTGCCAAGACCAGCATGGAAATCAGGGTTCAGCGCTGAATCCCTATCAGCTAAATCAGCGAATCCTAAATCCTGACGCATACAAAAACCCACTGCCACTGGACGAATCGCAAAAAGCATATCTTGCATACCTGTCCAAAAACGTTTCGACGATCAAGAATGCAAACTATGAAAATTCTTGGGGCGAGTACGAACAACTCTCTTTGGAAGACGTAAACAACTGGACGCATGGTGAGCTCTATGCCAAAAACGCCCAGGACAAAATGAAGTTGAGTCAAACCCTGAATGATTCTGACGAGCAAAAAGCCCGCAGTTATTTCGAGCTGCACTTCACCGATATTAATGGACCTAATGGTGACGCCGTTCTTACCTTGCCCGAGATCGCGAACTACGTCAATCGCAACGGAGCAAATGGAAACAAGTCCCTGTCTGAAGATATGCAGACGCTTCTTAGCCGCTATGTCTCTTCGAGAGCCGAAGAGCGCCGCCAGTTTGTATCGCAAAATTTTGCCGATATCGATTCTGACAGCGATGGCTTCTTAAATGATAACGAACTCTACGCCTACTCGAATAATTCGCAATTCAAAGAAAAATACAAGGCGAACATCGAGAAATATCAAGCTATCCTGACTCAACTCAAACAAGAATCTTTCCTACTTAGACAGGAAAGTAATGATGAATCAGGAGCAGAAACAACAGGTATTTCAATGCGCGATGTAAACAACAATACATTGACGCACCTGCGCTCAGCAACCGTTTAAGGATTCACTAACCGTTAACTTACGGCTATTCTAAGGACATGAATCCTGGAACCCCAACTCGAAAAATTATTGTGCTCGCTCTGGGCAGCGATGGCGACATAAATCCCATGATTGCGATCGCCACTCAATTACAGATGCAAGGCCGTAAAGTTGAATTTCTGGCGAGCGGCTATTTCGAGGAAAGGGTGAATCAAGCAGGACTGGATTTTTGTCCTGTCGGGGACCGCAGTCTGTATGAGCGTGCCCTTAAACAGAAGGATGTGTGGCACCCCTACAATGCCTTCAAAGCAATGTGGAAAATCATGAGTGAATCGATTCCAATCACTTATGAAGTCTTGAAGAGCAGGTATGCTCCTGGCGATCTGGTAGTTGGAACATCTCTTGCTCTTGCTGCACGCATGCTGCAAGAAAAGTCAGGCGCAAAATTCGTGTCGGTCCATCTCCAGCCGTCCATCACCATCTCGGCGTACACTCCACCCGTTGGTCCCCCTGGTGCATTGCCGAAAGGTTTGCCCCTGCCTCTCAAACAACTGTACGTCAACATGCTGGACAGGTTTCTTTTAGATGCCGCATGCCGAGACGACCTCAATCGTTTCAGGCAGACTATCGGTTTGCCTCCCATCAAAAGCATTTTCACTAAATGGATCCATTCTCCCGATCTGGTAATTATGGCGTGGCCGGAATGGTTCGCGCCGCCGCAACCGGACTGGCCTGAGAATTCGTTGTGCACAGCGTTTCCGGTTTTCGAACATGGATCAACGGCCGAGATAAGTGAAGAAACTGCAGCTTTTTTGAAAGCTGGAAGTGCACCCATAATTTTCACAGCAGGAAGTGCGATGGCACAAGGAGCGGAACATTTCAGCTGTGCAGCAGAAGCGTTACGCAACCAGCCTTTGCGCGGCATATTCGTCTGTAAGTTTAGAGAAACATTGCCAAGCAATTTACCACCAAATATTCATCACTCATCATATGAGCCGTTTGATAAATTGTTTCCGCTGGCGTCCGCTGTTCAACATCACGGAGGCATCGGCACCAGCATTCAGGCGATGCTGGCCGGCAAACCACAGCTAGTGACACCTTTCGCCCACGATCAATTTGACAATGCTGTCAGATTGGAAGAGCTCGGAATTGCAAAAACTATGAGGACGAAGAATTCGAACCTGTGGCGCCGCAAATTGATGAACTTGCTGGCAAACCCCAAAACGCAGGTTGCTTGCGAACAAATCAAAAACCGCCTCCTTTCCGACGGCAGACCGATTGAAACTATCACCAACCAGATTCTGCGACTGGAGTGATTTACCTGCAATTAAAATATTGGAGATGCACCAAATATGGTGCATCTTTTCACCCCTTGACTAGCGCGACTGACAAGAGTCTGCAAATGTAAATTGCATATGTTCAGAACTTAACTTATCGACAAAATGCAATCGTTGAGCTATTCCCGATTGAAACCGCTTGGAACAACACTTTTGCTCAGCCGCAGCAAGCAATCCCGGCGATGTTTATTTGTTTAGAACTTAACAGATGAGTGAGACATTTTCCAAAGAAAACTCGATATTTAGAGGAGTTTGATGGCATAGTGGCAATCACTCCACCTTCTTCCTCTCGATTGAGGATACGCATGCCCGTGTCGCAACAGCCACGCAATTTGCTTCTGGGAAGTCTATCGCCAGCGCCTCTGGAGATGCTTCTGAAACATGCGGATTTCGTTCACCTAGAGCTCAAAGAAAGCTTGATCGAGGCAAACAAGTCAATCCAATTTGTCGATTTTCCGGAATTCGGAGTGATGTCCGTTTTAAGGCGGATGGACGACGGAACACAGGTTGAAATTGCCACAATAGGCAACGAGGGAATGATTGGATTTCCTTTACTGATGGGCGTCGACACCATTCAAGAGCTCGTATTGTGTCAGGTAGAAGCAGCAGTATGGCGCCTGCCCGCGGCAAAATTTCTCGAACTCAGCTCCAGGGAGCAAGAGCTTAGAACTGTCTGCTTGCGTTACTTAATTGCATACGCGGATCAGATCTCGCATAACATCGCTTGTCTTCAAAAACACAGCCTGGAAGAGCGCTGTGCCCGCTGGCTGGTTACCACCCACGATCGTTGCGGCAAGGACGAATTTCCGCTCACGCAAGAGTT
>PNKB01000045.1 GCA_013997645.1 Cyanobacteria bacterium PR.3.49 | reverse complement strand
ACCGCGCGAAAGTGAAAGTTAGCACGATAAATCTCAGTATCTTTTCCATCGATCGAGGCTTTCCAGCCGGGATAAAAAGCATCAGTTAGAACTAGCATGCCGGGTGCTGCTGATTCAGTCTCCAACACCACAGCATTGGGCTTGTCGGAAACTACCCTTACTTTCGGTCTACTGCGTGTTTCATTCGCAGTACGGGAAGAATTTGCGGAATAATCCGCTTCGATTGCCGCGTCCTTTGTTTCCAGAATCACCTGTTCATGCGGATTGAAAGCAGTGCGGCCCAGCATTTCAAGGCTCTGCTCGGCGTTCTTTGCAGTTTCAACATCAAAAACGATATATGCTCGTCCTACGGATTCTGTGTTTCTGTACACGCGAATATGATGAGGTGAGCTTTCATAAATCGGCTGATAGTGAGCCTTTCCGCTTGGCGTCTCAACCGTAAAGCCGGACAGAATCGGAGCATCGACACCAGATATGGTTTTGAGAATTACATTTTTGGTTTGATCGTAAATCTGCAACCGGACTTGAAATTTCGTGCCCGCCGTTAGCGAGAGCGGAACTATCGCTTCCACATTTGTTTTGACGATTCCGTTGCGAGCCTGCTCAGGCGAAATTACCTGTGCCCCGCCGAACCAATAAGGAACACCCTTTTCGTCAGATACGACCAGATTGCAGAGAACACCAGGATTCACCTTTTCCCCATCTTTCGCATTCAAAGACCAGTCGATATAACCGGTCACATCGCAGCGATTTGGATCGTATCGAAGCATTGCCTGAGCGACTTTGAGCCCATCAGTTTCGAACAAAATAGGCTTGGGAGGCTTCACTCTGACCAAATTGACAAAACTCTCGCGCGCATCTCGCACCGGCTGCATGCTGACTATATAATTCACGCCGCTCAAATCGAAGCGCGCAGACATCACAGGTGAAAAGATGACGGTGTTGAAAGGGCGCCCAGCGGCCGCCGCTTTGCTGTCGTCGCGTTCTTGCAAAAAGCTCATGAAGCGCTGATATCTTTCCAACACAAGCGGAGAATGAGTAGAGAGACTATTGATTCCGAAAACCGCATTATCATTCGCGCTTAATACGTCAAATCCAATCACACATAAGCGTTCACCGTATTTTTGAAGAAGCGGCACCGGGTCATTAATCTTGAAATGAAATTCCGGCACAGTCGGCAGGGAGCCTTTCACAACAATAGCCTGACTGAAAAAACTGCCGCCAATCACGATCAAAGGAAATATCACTCGAAACAAGTCACGGTTTTTGATGAAGATCCAGCAGCTTAAACTGGCCGAAATTACGAGCAGATTGACAATCCAATGTTTCCAGTGAAAAGCTGTCGGCGCTTCCATTGCATTCTCGAAATTTGCACAGGACAGGTCAAAACTGCAAAAATGCAGCAGAAGAAAACCAACAAGCATTGCCGATGAGATTCCCACAAAGACCTTCATCGCCTTCGCTTTCTGGACACCGGCAACGATCATATCGAGACCGATTCCGGCCAGGAGCACCGCCGCAAGCACCATAAATGGTGTGCAGTATGTGCCCGGCAGCCAGTTCACAACTGTGTTTCTGAAAATTTCCGCCAGCAATCCCGGTCTGCAGCCAATGATGAAGAAGACAAGCAAAACTGCCAGTAAGACAGGCACATAGTGGTTGCCACGACGCAGCGCCAGAAGCGCCACTGCCAGCAGTGGCACGCAAAGAGTGCCGGCAAAGGGAGAAATACTTCCATAGGACGGCTGAATGATGTTAATAGCTATGGCTTGCCACGCCATAGTCGACGGCAGAGCAGCAAATTTGTATGAGCAGCCATTGAGCGCGTATGTGATGAATTCTATAAAGACGGAAGAACAAACGCAGAAAGCGGCACAACCAGCAAGCGCAAGCAAGAGAAAAGCACGCCCCAAAAGTCCATAGGCTCGCTTTCCCGAGCTGGTCCTCAGTGCCATCGCTCGCAATAGAAAAATCAGACTGCCCATAGATATGCCGAAAAATGAGACCTCCGGATGTCCGGACAAAATGAAAACGCCTGATGAAATCCCGGCCAGAAGCGCGCGGGAAATCGTCATTTGATTGGCCAGTCGTGCAAAAGTCCAGACTAATAGCGGCAGAAAGCAGGTAGAAGTGCCGGATGGCAATTCGGCGAACCAGACTACGAATGGGCAGTAAGCAAAAGAGATCGCCGCAAAAGCGCAGGATAAACGAGAGAGCCGCAGCGCCCGTCCCAGAAGATACGTGCCGGAAGCAGCCAAGCCTATTTGCGTTACGAGAATGAGGTTGTACATCGGCATGGACGGAGCCAGGCTGAAAACAAACCGCAAGGGCGACCACACACTCAAAATAATGTCGCCGGCAAATGGCTGTCCCCACCCGGCAAAAGAGTTCCAGAGTGGCAGTTCGGCGCCTTTGATATAGGAAGCCGCCAGATAGTAATAAGGCAGAACCATCAAATAAACTGACTCATCGTATTTCGATACGACATTAGTCATGAACTCGCGAAACAACACATCTCTGTTCGCAAGCAAACAAGCGTGAGAGATCGGTCTTCCGGCAAAAATAGTTTTGTAAAAGACAAGACAATTTAGTAAAAAAAGTACGAGAAGAAAAAAGACATCCTTCAAGCCCTGCGGCAACACCCGGAAACGCTGGTGTTGCAAGGCTTCCTCTTTAGTCAGCCTGAGATCATTTTGTTGCTCATTCGACATCGGCTATTTAAGAGTCTCTCGATCATCCGTAAGTTGCCCTTAAATAAAATAAAGAGGTTTCTTCTGCCTGTCGAGCAATCGTATACTTTCCACATGTCAAGCCAACCTTCTATCAGCAAATTATCACCGATTGCAATTGACCACTCCGATGCGAAGTTCGCCGGTGCTCAAGAAATTCAATCGGTAACCGCATCCGGCAAGCATAAGTCGCTGCCGGATCTATCGCTGATCATTCCTATCTACAACGAAGTTGATAGCATTCACGTCTTATATGGACAACTCTTGAGCGTGCTCGACACAATGAGGCAGACCTGGGAGCTGATCCTCATTGATGACGGCTCAACGGATGGGTCATCCGAAGTTCTCAAAACATTGTCAAAGAATGACAAACGCATAGTTCTTATCAAATTCGTCAAAAACTTCGGCAAGACACCTGCCATGAACGCCGGTCTGGACAGAGCCCGCGGCAAAATCATCATGTTCATGGATGCCGATCTACAAAATGATCCAAAAGACATTCCCAGACTGCTCGGCAAATTAGATGAGGGCTATGATGTCGTCAGCGGACGACGCCAGAAACGCCAGGACGAGCTTTTCCTGCGCCTTATTCCTTCCTGGTTCGCCAATATTCTAATTGCCAAAGTTACCGGTGTTCATCTGCGTGACTACGGATGCTGCCTGAAGGCGTTTCGCGCCCAGTACATAAAGAACGCAAAGATGTACGGCGAAATGCACCGCTTTATTCCTATCTACGCGGCATGGCACGGTGCGCGTATCGCCGAAATTCCCGTCATTCACCACGCCCGGGCCTACGGTTATTCGAAGTATGGAATCTCGCGAACTTTCCGAGTGATTCTCGATCTCATCACCGTTGCCTTCATGTCCAATTCGATGACCGCACCAATATATGTTTTTGGTGCTTTCGGTCTGACCTCATTCTGTATTTCGATGCTTTTGCTGGCCGGCTCGCTTATCGTTCCCTTCTTGAGCGGCTCCACTGCTCTGCACATTCTCTTTCCCGTCCTGGCAGTATTGTTCGGTCTGGCATCCATACAATTCGTTCTCATGGGCCTGACCGCTGAGGTCCTGATTCGCACTTATTACGAATCACAGGGCAAGCGCATTTACATTACTGAAGAAGAATTGAACAGCACAATTTCGAAAGAAGAAGCAAACGAGATAATTGACTGCTCGGTCTAACTTCGTCCGACAGCAGACAGAATGGAAGATTCTCTCGGGGTGCCGAGATACTTTTTCCACCACCATTGGAATTGCAGAATCGTCCACAATTCTTTGCGGCGGTCGGCTATGCCTTCATCATGTTGTTTAAGCAGATTGCGCACGTAAGCAGGCTCGAAAATTCCTTGAGAGCGCAAGAAATTCTCGTTCAAAAACTCATCGACAATGGGGCGGAAGTCAGATTTTATCCACTTCGCCACTGGTATGCCGAAGCCTTTTTTCGGTCGCTTCAAGATATATTCGGGAAGCAATGGTGCTGCCGTATTGCGCAGGATCACTTTAGTATTGGTGGCATTTACCTTTAAGGAAGTCGGCAACGACAGTGCGAATTCGACTAACGGATATGCCAAGAAAGGCAAACGCAATTCCAATGAGGCAGCCATTGACGCACGATCAGATTTGACCAGTAATTGATCCGGCAAGAAAGTGCTGAGATCCAAATGCATTGCCAGAGTCGGATCATCACCAATCGAAGACGAAGGCATCATCAGGCGATTGAAAGGCGAGTCGAACAATTCGTCTTCGTTTTCCGACAGACTGCAGGCGTTCAAAATATCGCGCGTCAACAAATGCTTGTGCTCGCTTCTTCTAATTGATCCCATCCAGCGCAGATGGCGCCGGAGTGTCGGCTCTTCGGCAGCGGAGATGAAGCGCTTTACTTTGAAATCAAAACTGAGGTTGTTATGCGAGACAGGCAATTTGCGCAGCGCCGGCTCAATCAGACCTCGACGCAAGGGACGCGGCAAGGCGCTCCAGAGTTTCGCCATTCCGTGCGCTTGATAGGTAGGATATCCACCGAATAATTCATCGCCGCCTTCACCTGCCAGAGCCACTGTCACGTGCTTTTTAGTCAGGCGAGACAAGAAGAAGGTCGGCAAAATCGAGGCGTCTGCCAGTGGTTCATCCAAAATTTGCCAGAGATCCTGCATGGTTTCGAACGCCAGCTCGGGCTCGAATGTCATCACTTTGTGATCGCTGCCAATGTGTTTTGCGACTGCCAGAGCGTGCGCAGATTCATCGAAAGATTTGTCGGCAAAACCAATGGAAAAGGTTTTAATAGGCTCGCCCTTGAGCTGCGAGGCAATGGCGGCGATGGCCGATGAATCAATCCCGCCGGAAAGAAAAATACCCAGGGGAACATCAGCGATCAATCTAAGCTCGATCGATTTTTTCAGAAGAGCCATGAGCTGTTCGCGCGCTTCCGGTTCGCTTATTTTGATTTGCTTTGTAGATGGATTCCAGTAATTCCTGATGGAAACATCGCCGTTCTCAATAATCATATAGTGCGCAGGCATCAGCTTATTGATGCCTTTGAAGATGGAATGCGGCGCCGGGATATATTCGAGAGCGAGGTAGCGCATCAACGCTTCAGGATTCAATTCTCGCTGCGCATTTGGATGGGCTAGTATGCCTTTTATCTCCGAGCCGAAGATCAACTGCCCACCAAAAATGCCCCAGTGAAGCGGTTTTTCACCCATGCGATCGCGGGCGATGAAAAGCCTGCGTTTATCGCGGTCCCAAATTGCAAAAGCGAACATGCCTTCCAAATACTGCAGGCAGTCGACGCCGAATTCATCGTACAGCTGAACAATTACTTCGGTATCGCTGGAAGTGCGCAGGGTGCGCCCTTTCTTGCGAAGCAATTCCTGCAGCTCTTTATAGTTATAGATCTCGCCGTTGAAAACAATCCATGCGCTCTCGTCTCCATTGGCGATGGGCTGTTGCCCGGTCGTTAAATCAATGATGCTCAATCGAGTCATGCCCAGCGCAGCAGAGTCGATGACTATCATTCCGTCTTCATCGGGACCGCGATGATAGATCGACTGGCACATCTGCGAAATGATTTTCTTCGAGCCGTCCAGCTTCTCGCCGTCTAGATTTAGATAACCGACTATTCCGCACACTATGGACGTCCTCTTAAATCTTTTCGAATTCCTGAACAACAGGATCAACGCTATATTGTCCGCCAATGCTTGTCATCGCGCATTAGACGGAGCCAAATCGAGCACTGCAGTCACCGGCAAAGAAATTAGAGCGCGCTAAGAAGCACGCTCTAATAAATGCCAAACCCAGCCAGGGCGCTGCTTATCGCTGCCTTATTTAGCGGCAGTCAACAGCTTGTCTTTGAGAATCGATTTGTAATCGAAAGTATCCAAATATTGGAAGGTATAAGCGGCAATGGCTTCTTTCTCTTCTTTGGACAACTCGTTTGCAGTTGCGATATTCGCTTCCGGTGTGGCAGTGCGGATCGTTCCCCAGGGGAAGATCTCTTCGAGCTGTTCGCCGTTCCAGGTCGGTGTTTTGAGAGTATCGGATGTTTCCAATCCCATTTTCTCGAGCACAGCGCCCAGAGTCTTCTTAGGATCAGCCATCACATCTTCTGCTCTGACGATGTGCAAGCGATCCGGGAATTTTTCTTTGAACATGAGGGCGTGATACTGGTTGAGGCACCAGGCCAACATGTAGTGATGCAAGGAAAGCGGCACAGGACGCTTCTTAGTGTCAGCATAGGCAGACCAGGGGTTGCGAACTACGTGCAGTACATGCGCATTAGGCATGTCGGTCAAAATCTTGTCAGCATCAACAACAATGATCGGGCTGTAGCCGACGTGAAAAACTTCTTTGCCGGTGCGCTTGTAGTCTTTCCAGGCTTCGAATGTCGACTGGTAGAAAGCAGCAACGTTGTTGGCGCGCGAGCGTCCGGTTTTCAAAACATGCTCAACGTATTTCTGTTGACGGTCTTGATCCGAGAAGTCGAAATTCATGTGGCGGAATTTGCTGACTTTAGGAGTCAAAGCGCGCACTTTGCATTCTTCGTCGATGATAGCTTTGTAATCTTCGGCAGGAGTCGCTTCCAAAGAAAATACCGGCCAGCGGTATTTGACCGGGAACATCGAAGTGAAGTGGTCATTTACGTATTTGGTGCCGGGTTGTGATTCGTATGGATATACGAAGAGTTGCGGGTGTCCATCGAGAAAACGATGAGTCGTGTTGCCGCCGTTCTCATACATGGCAGAAAGCATCAGCAAACGAAAGTCAGCGGTCATTTTTTTACCTCACCTCAAAGTCTTAGAAGATCTACCAAATTTCGCCGCAGATGTCGATTTATGCGGCTTCATACTTTTTTCTTTGGCACAGGAATCGGTCTGAAAGGCGTAGAAAACGACCTTTTCCTTTTCCGAGTCGCGTTCTAAAGCGAAGGGCAGAGCCTTAGAAAGGCTCATGGGCATACTTTCTACAGCAAAGATTTGATTGCCGGTAGCCCACCGGACGCTGCCAAGAGACTTGCCGGTTCTTAAATCAATTGCATGTACGCCGCAAATAGATTTTTCTACATCAAGGCCGGGAGCATACTGACGAAACCGCGGGATGACGCGTGAAGTGCCGACAAAGGCAATGTTGCCGACGATGCACAACCCCCTGGTCCAACCGGGCAATTTAGCGACAGGCTCAGCCCGTCCACCTTCCACCAGGCAAAGTTCACCATAGCCTGAATTGTCGACAAACAAACGCCCTTCGCTCAGGCGCGCCGAATGCGGTCTTGTCAGCCCGGTGCAAATCGGCTCGCGCGTTTTTCCCGAAAAGATTACGCCGCGTCCATCCACCGGATACTTCTCATGCCCGGGGCGGAGTTTTTCCAGCGCCGTTGAAGACGCTGAAAAATAAGAGTCCGCCAGCGTTCTGCCGGCAGCAATCGAATTCAGCTGAATGTGATTTTGTTCAAATACAGGCACTTTGCGGTTTTCTATGCACTTTGGCCACCAGACTCTCTCAAAACCTTTTTCGAAATCCAGAGAAATCACAGCATTGTGACCGACAGCATTGCCGTGCAGGCGGCCGTTTATCAAAGCCAGATCGTGCATGTATATGCAGCCTGGTAAGAAGAGGCTGCGAGTGATCATCAATGAATCGTCGGCGCGAGCCGGTATATTGACATCAAGCCGAGAGAGGAACCCGGACAGAGGGCGCATTTCCAAAAGCTGGTTGGGATTGCGCGTGCTGGCCACAAAAACTCTCTTATTCTTCGCATCTACCGCAACGCCCGAGGGGTGCGGCAGAGGCAGGTAAGAAATTGCCGGCTTGCCATTTTGCGCTGACAAGCAAAGCAAAAGATGTTCGTATTCACGACTTACGACAATGGAAATCTTGAGACTGGCCAGCAATTCGAAAAACTGACCTTTGACTTTGTATTTCAGAAGCGCAGGATCGGTTTGTTCTGCATCTTTCCAAAAACTGGCTATCTGTGCGGTGTCGCGCCACTCGGCAGTGTGCCGAGCCCAGAGCGCTTCCAGCTCCTCAGATTTGGTCGCCGGAGCGGCCATCAGTTTTTTCCCTCTTTCCACAATTCGTAGGCGCCCCAATAGAGCTTCACCGCCGAGCCATAGTTAGTTGTTGATTTGCCGCCATGGCGCTTGGTGGACAGCACCGGCACCTCCACGACTGGATAACCCTCACGCCTACATATCCAATTGAATTCGGCATCGATCAAATCATCGTTGCGCTTCATAGAGAGCAGCTTTTCAAACTGCCGGGGAAAAACCTTGGGAGTGCCGTTGATATCCCAGGTGGGCAAGTCGAAAAACGCCCGGCATTCAAGATTGTATAGAAGGGAACCAAGGCGGCGCCGCCAATTATCGCGAATTTTTCGATTGGCTTTGACGACAACGGATGGAAAAGCAATAGCGTAGAGAATATGCAGTATTAGCTGCTCGGCAGACGTGCGCGCTGAATTCGTATAGCAGATCAGTGTACCTTTTGCTTCCTGCAAACCGATCCGCACAGCCATTCCCCAGCCCGGCTCGGGGCTTTCGACAGTGCGAATGGACTGGTTGTTTTCACCTAAACGCTTGCAAACTTCGATCGAATTGTCGCGGCAGCCATTGGTGACAAGAATAATCTCGTAGGCGCTTTGAACTTTTTTCAGCGCCATTACGTATTCATTGATAATCGCCTCAATATGATCTGCCTGGTTGCAGACAGGAAGGATGATCGAGACGAGTTGGCTTTCTGCCAAGGAGAAAACTCCAGCGAATAAAGATATACAGCATGACGATTTTTGCAGAAATCAACAAAAATGTGCATCCATCAGAGTTTAGAAATACTCCACTATTGGCGATTTGGCGAAAACCCAAGCGTTTAGCGGCGCGCAAACAAACCTTTACATCGCCGCGATGCTTATAATGCATAGTGTTAGTTCGACAAACAACATTCTGGAAAGTCAGATATACCCAGGCTCAAATTATGCCGCCCTCTTTAGTTCACGTCTCCGACATTCACTTCGGCTCCGGCGAATCGCACGGACGCGTGAATCCCGTGACGGGGCTGAACATTCGTTTCGAAGACTTCGTGGCCGCCCTCGCTAAAGTTGTCGATCACGCCATTGCGCACAAGGTAGATATCTTTTTGTTCTCCGGCGATGCATATCGCAATGCTTCGCCCGAACCTGTTTATCAAAAAATGTTCGCCCGCCAATTGTGCCGCCTTTCCCAGGCCGATATCCAGACAATTCTCGTCGTCGGTAATCACGACCAGATTTTGCGCTCCACAACCAGCCACTCGCTGTCTGTTTTTCAGAGTCTGGAAGTGCCCGGCGTCATTATTGTCGACCAGCCTGTTTTCACGCGCATTGCAACAAAAAATGGACCGGTTCAATTGATTGGCTTGCCGCATTTGACCAAACATCAATTGATGACGCTCGACAAATATTCCGACAAAACAGCAAAAGAGCTGGATCGAATTCTTGTCGAACACGTACGCCTGCTTCTGGCCGGTTACTACCAGCAGCTCGACCCGGATATTCCCACAGTCGTCACTGCCCACATGACGGTGGACACCGCCACAGCCGGAATTGAAGAGGAGCTTTTGATTGGCTATACCCAGACTTTCCCCACCGATGTATTCATCAATTCAAAAGTAGATTACGTGGCCCTTGGACACGTCCACAAATTCCAGACCATCAAGGAAAGCAACCCCATAATTGTTTATTCGGGCAGCCTCGAGCGCGTCGATTTCGGAGAGGAAAGCCAGGACAAAGGTTTTGTCCATGTCGATCTGGTCAGAAACGCAACGACATGGCGCTTCCAATCGGTTTGCCCGCGCCCTTTCATCACTGTGGATTTGGATGTGACCAAGTCGGAGGATCCGACCGGTGATCTAGTCAAAAAAATCCAAGCCGGAGTTTTGCCCGGTTGCGTTTTCAGATTGCGCTACAAAATCGACCAGACTCAACTGCCTGATCTGCGCGAAGACCTGCTGCGAAAAGCCGCAAGTGCTGCGCTTTCAGCACGTTTCATACCGGAAATCGTCGTCAGTCATTCGCGCGCCCGCCTGCCCCAATTGAATGAGTCGGTGGTGTCATCGCCCATGGTGGCACTAGACACTTATCTTGACGAGATAGCGCCCGAGAAAAAAGAGCGTTTGATGAGCAAAGCGCGCGAAATCATGAATGAGATCTCCCTTGAGCTGACTGACGAGAATGGTGCCCGGCGCAAAAAACAAGAGCTGGGCGACACAACGGTTGAAACGCATTAGGGCTGACTTGCAGCGCGTTATCTATCTCTGCCTGTAGAGATAAATTTTGCTTCCGTCCGGGACATCCTTTTGCGCCATCAGTTCGAATTTGCCCGAGTCACGAACAAATTGCAACAGATTATCGTTAGCCTGGCGCGACTCTTGATTCAAAAGAGTATGACCGGTGTCTCCTGTCTTGATCAGGTACCACTGATAATAGAGAGCGGACTGTTTGCTGAAAGTGACGGTGTCACCCAGCACTGTCCAGGTTCTCGAGCTGGTCGGTTTGACGACGCTGCCGATGTACTTGGCCTGCAAGCTAAAAGTGTGCGGATTGTATTCGACATGATTGGCCATCACGTTCAACCAAACCGGCAAATCAGGATCTCTCTTTCCGATTACCTCAAGAGCCCACTTCTGCCCCCAGTCCGCGTAAGGTTCAGGAGTTGATTTGCCCATCTTTTCCATACCGAGCTTGGCCAGTTTTTGACCGGTAAAATCGGAAAATGCCACCATGAAACCGGGCTTGTCAAATGGATAAGGGAAGTAGCAAAACGAAAGATATTGCAGGCAAATTACCAATCCTACGAGCCCCACAGCCAGCCGGGGCAGAGTGGGCACGGGTGGAAATTTGAGCTCCCATATCTGGTCAAAAAATGCACCGGTATATATCGCTGCTGCAATCAGTCCGCCCATGCCATATCGAGTTTGTGGATACTGCCAGGGCAAAAGGCTGATCAATACAATGCCGACCACGGCACTGAGAATGGCCGGCAGCAATTTCACGTGGGTGTTCTTTGCGCAAAACAAAAGGGAAAGGATGAAAGCGCCCAACAAGATTGGGCTCATCATTTCGGGCAGACGAAATGTATAGTAGCGAACTCCTCTTTGCAGAGCTTCCGGGACAGAAATCGCACCAACTGTAGAAGTAATGACCTTTTTGTTGGTCTCTGCAAACTCGCTGATAAAGCCATAACTTGCCATCGCCCAGGGCACCATGGAGAGCCCCGCAATCAGCGCCATCGTCGCCAGTTGGCCGAGCTGCACTTTCCAGTTGCCGCGACGCTCCATAAGGATACTCACAAAATAGTAAATGCCTGGACCGGCAAGAAATGCACCGGCAATCTGCTTGCTCGCCAAAACCAGAGCAAGCGCGATTCCACCGGCAATGGTGCGCTTCCAGGTCGGTTTATCGCGCCAGAAAACCAGGCAAAAAAGTCCCAGAGCAATCATTGCCACGACTTGAAAATCGAGCAGGTAAGTGCGGCTGAAGCCGACCACATCGGTGTAGAAATTGACGACGACGGAGGCAGCAATCGCTGCAAAATGGCGCCTCGTAAGAACCAAGGTGGTAGCGAATACCGAGGCGGTAAGAATGAAATCGTAGACAGCAAGTGACAGCCAATCAACGAAATGACCGGGTCCCAAGAGCACTTTCAAAAATCCGTTAAAAGCATAAACAGCAGGGGGGTAGAAATTATTCACCATCAAAAGTTCAAACCACCACTTACCTTTCAAGATATGCGGGTGGTTGAAGAGGTCTGCAAAACGAAATGCGCAGAGTATATGCCCGGCCTCATCCATGGACGGCTGGCGGGCATCATAGGCAAACCAGAAACTCAACAAGCCGGCAAAAACAAGCGATACCGCTGCGCACGAAATCAAAGTAACCCTGTTAAATGGATTAGCTTCGGCCTGGACTATATCTTTTGTATTTTCGGCGTTGGAGCTGGTAATGATTGAGACTCTGGTTTTATATATTTGCTTTGCTTTCGTCAATTGTAGCTAAAGGCTACAGTTGATTTCAGGCGTGCATTTAAGCATTGGGCGTGCAACCAGCATTAGTGTGTCTAAAAACCTCTAATCTTTGTCAAGACGGGCAATGCTACGCTAACCAAAGCCATATACAGTCGGCTTGCCAGCCCCGATGCCGATTTTCAGTCAGCGGTTTGAAAAAGTGAACGACCAGATACAGGCTGAAAGTTTTGTTGAACCAGCGTCGCCTAAGAAGAAAAGTGACAGGTTCAAATTGGACGCGCACATTTTCATCGATGTTGCCATCATTTTGGCTTGCACCTTAGCAATCTTTGGGCGCAGTCTGACCAATTACTTCCTCGCCGACGACTTTGGCGAATTGCAATATTGCTGGCGGATTTTAGGCGGCGACCTTAATTTGCTTCTTGAGAATTTCTCCGGCAATTACATGCAAATACAGGGCATGAGTGTTTATCGCCCTTTTCTTTTGCTGTCCTTGATGTTCGACTTTTTGCTGTGGCGCGGCAATTCATTCGGCTATTACCTGACCAATGTGACCTTCTACTTTTTTGATGCGGTGCTGCTCTATTTGATCGTTCTTAAACTAGCGCCGTCGAAAAAAATCTTGGACAACAGACTGACCGCCCTGTTCGCGGCAGCTCTCTTTGCAGTCAGCCCCCTGCATTGCGAGAGTGTTTCCTGGGTAGTGGGGCGAGTGGACATTGTTTGCGCCACCTTCTATTTGCTTTCCATTTATCTGATGCTGCACACGCTCGAGCACCGCTCGCGCAAATTGACCGGAGCAGCAATTGCTTGCTTTATGAGCGCTTTGCTGGTGAAAGAAATGGCGATTGGCATCCCGGTTCTGGCTTTTGGACTGCGTTTCCTAAACGAGGAAAAGGCAACCCCAATCTTTGCACGCTTCAAGAATGCACTGACATTTTCATTACCCTACCTGGCTGCCACCGCTGTCTATTTTGTGGTGCGATACCTATGCCTGGGCACTCTTGTCGGTGGGTATGTAGCCGGTTTCGGCGCCAATCAAGAAGCCAATCTTCTTTCGCGCTGGTTTGATCTCGACACGATAAAACGCTTCGCATTCCCGCTTGTCCTCAACCAATTTACCGGCGAAAAATCGATCGCAATGGGGCTTACGGCTCTGTACGTAGTCACAGGCACTGTGGTTCTTTTACGCCTGATTGCCGGAGCTTTGCCGGTCAGGTTCTTCGCCTTCTTATTTTTGTGGGCGCTTACTACCCTGGCGCCCATATATAAATTGTGGGGACTGGGTTTTCATCTGGAGGGCGCGCGCTTTGTCTTCTTTTTGACTTTGCCCCTATCGGCCCTTTTTGCTGCATGTTTGTTCCAAGACACGAGTCGGACGGAAAATCGGCGCTATCGCCAGGCCTTTCTGCTGGTATCGTCCCTGGTGGCAGTGTCCAGCCTGGCCGTTTATTTATTTACAGCCGTAAAAACGAATTCCATTTGGATAAACGCCGGCAAACAGGTGCGCGCCACGAATGTTGAAGCGACAAGAATACTCTTGCAGGACAATGGCAAAACAGCTGTATTCCTCGGTATTCCCAGAGAGCGGCTCGGCACTCATATGATTTTGAACGGCGATACATTTACCACCGTTATCAATCCGCCTTTTGCTCCTTCACCGCCCAAACGCAAATTCGCTGTTCTGGAGCCGATTATGTACGCTGCGGTGCACGACTTCGATGCCCCCAGGTTTAGACAACTGGCGGATACAGGCGCAGAGATATTTGTCTGGAATTTGCCAAAATTGAAATTCGAGCCGATTAACTTCCAAGGCGCCGACGGCACCCGATTCTCTTTTGACGGACATATCGAGAACATTGGCCCCATCAAACAATCGCATCAAAGCTTCACGGTTTCACCTGCATCACAAGCAGCGGAGCCGCAATTGATATTGAATAATCTGCACCTCAACCCTTTGTCCTGCGACTATCTGGCCGTTGAGATGCAATTGAAAAATCCCCAAAGATCTGCTTCCTATCCGCTTCGCGCATCATGGACAGGCCCCGAGGGCATAGCGCAAGAAGAGTGCTTTGTTGAAGAAACTGCAGGAGCGACGAGAGATATTCAGACAGTTCTTCTGCCCTTGTCGAAACGATGGACATGGTATGCCAAGCCAACGGTGGAAAACATCAAACTGAGCTTACCGAATAGCGACATGGAAGTGAAATCGCTGGCCTTTAAAACAGAAGGAAGTGTCTCACCGCTGCTTTCTTTCAGCCGGTCGAAGCCCAGCGAAACCGGTGCGTTTTTCTTGCCGCCTGGAGGCGATGAGTTGCTTATTGACGCTTCGGCAGTGGATGGGTGTGCCGCTCTCGAGATGGAAATCGGCAAATGCAATTACTTCTTCGACAGCTTCCGCAGCGGCAATTCTGCCGATGCCGTGCAGACTGTCATACCGGCAAAGATGGGTGCCGACAGGAAAGCAAAATTGCCATTGAAGCGCAGCGTCTTCAAGGAAAAGGGCTATTACCAGATACGCGCCCGCGCCTTAGATGAAGACAAGAAGCCGATTCAGGCCTTTTCTTCGTGCCTGACTTTGAAGGTCTTAGACTGAGGCGGGCACGAAAACTTTCTGTGCCACGACGCCCTCTTCGGACATCAAGCTTTCGTACAAGGGCACTACATCTTGGACGGTGCCTTGCTTCATCAATTTACCGCCGTTGAGCAAAACAGCACTGCGGCAATAGTCGTAACAGAGTATAGGCTCGTGAGTGACGAACAAAAGGGTGGTGCCCCTTTCTCTCAATTCTTGAATCTTCTCCAGGCATTTAACTTGAAAGCGACGGTCACCGACAGCCATTGCTTCATCGACCAGCAAAATTTCAGGATCGACATTGATCATGGCGGCAAAAGCCAGACGCACTACCATCCCTGAGGAATAAGTCCGGATAGGCTGATCGAAAAAATCACCGATTTCGGCAAATTCGGCAATTGCATCCAGCCGCCGCAACATTTCCTTCTCCGGAATACCGAGAATAATGCCGTTCAAAATGACGTTTTCACGACCTGTATAGTCCGGCTGAAATCCGGCACCCAATTCCAGAATGGCTGTGGTTCTGCCTTGAACCGATAAAGAACCGGTTGTCGGTTGAAGCACGCCGGCCAGGATTTGCAGCAAAGTGGACTTGCCTGAGCCGTTCGGCCCGATCAGCGCTACAGAATCTCCCCGCTCGATATTCAAAGAAATATCGGTGAGAGCCCAGAATTCTTTGTGGAAAAGGCGCTTGTTGCGCAGCAAAATCTCTTTCAGACGATCGGTGGGCCGGTCGTAAATGTTGTACTTTTTCGAGACTGAATTTACTTGAATTGCGTACATACAAATCTCACATTACATCGGCAAAAGAGCGCTTGGTACTCATAAAGAAATAATAGC
Source organism: Cyanobacteria bacterium PR.3.49 (assembly GCA_013997645.1). Lineage (GTDB taxonomy): Bacteria > Cyanobacteriota > Vampirovibrionia > Obscuribacterales > Obscuribacteraceae > QKMZ01. Next base: position 15,987 of record PNKB01000045.1, on the reverse strand, counting down.
CGGATACAAACAGCACCAGCGCAACCGCTGCATAAACCGCATAACCGGTGAAATCCGGGGCCTGTCCTTCCAGAAGAATTCTTCTGTAATCACTGACCATTCCCGCAACTGGATTGAGCCAGAGCATGAACTTAAGATTCTGCGGCAGGGCAGAAGCCGGATATACAATCGGTGTCATGTACATCCAGACCGACAAAGCCAAACTCATCACGTGCCGGATGTCGCGAATATAGACACCAAGACTGGCCAGTATCCAGGAAAAACCGACCGTAAAGAGAATTTGCGGAAGCATAATCACCGGCAGGTAAAGCAGGCTGGCATGCAGGCTGCCTTGATAGAAAGCCGCACACGCGCACAGAATAATCAAGCCACCGATCTGAGTTGTCACCGCCGACAGTGCTACCACAATTGGTATCACCTCTACAGGAAAAACGACTTTCTTGACGAAATTTGGAACTTCAAGAATGCACGTGGTTGCACGGGAAAGCGATTCGGAAATGGCGCCCCAGGCAAGCAAGCCCGCCATCAAATACAGCGAGAAATTGCTTGTGGACGTGTCTTGGCCGAAACGAACTTTCAGAACTATGCAAAAAACAAACGTATAAAGAAGCAAATGCCCGACCGGATGAATAAGAGGCCAGAGCGCTCCCAGAAGCGAACCACGATATCGCCCTTGGAAGTCTCGCACCACCATCGTTTTGATGATGCTCCTGTGAGCCAAGAGCGAAGTTATGGGAGGCACGCAAGGCGCAGACTGGACCGGAGGCGTCAGCAGCCTCTTGTCTTGCTCGATCGGTTTAGTTTCCAGGGCCGCCGTCATCTTTGCCTTTTGGGTTCTGCCAGCAATAAAATGCAGTTCCCAAGATGCTATCACGGGAGGATTTTACTTGCGAGAAACCAATTTTAACTACTCGGACTTCTTACCTTCGGCAGCAGCGGTTTTGTCGCTCGCGGCAGCACCTGCATTAGCCTTTTCCAAAGCCTTGGGGTTGTTTCCAACCGAAATGAGCTTGACGTTGGTGGCGCTCTTGTCGCTGTAGATTATTTCCGCTTTAGCTGAATCGCCGTAAGAGTGGCGCTCAATCGGCTCAGCTTTCTTGCCGGCCTTTGCTTCCGAGTCGTCGATGGTCGGCTCACCCGAAACGGACGCAGGTAAAAGCGTTTTCAGCTTGGCCATTGCTTCGTCTTTAGTGATCGGCGTTTGATATACGACTCTCAAATTCATCGGTATGCCGTCTTTATAGCTCAAGCAATACTGACCGTTGTGCTTGTCGTAGACACGGCTCAAGTACTGGCTGACACCCGGATACTGGGCGACATTGGGGTCGGAGACAAAGGTCAGGATGGCAGTCTTGACGCTCTCTTCAGGAACACCGAAGCGTACTCCCTCGAGATTGATGACGCCTTTATACGACTGGCTGGCGGTTCCCGCGTCTTTGGCTGTGCATCCGGCGGACAACATCACAATGGATGCGACGCATGCGATTTGCGCGAAATTTCCCAACGTGCGTGCTGTTCTGAGGCTCGAAAAGTTCATCCAGGTGTCTCCTGAGTAGCTCTAATTTGTTTTTTCAAACACAAAAGTCTAGCGCATAAAACTAAGGGAAAGACACGCAGCGCTCATAAATGAAGGCTTGCGTAATTGAATTTAGTTTCAGATCCCTCAATTGCAGGCTGTTCAAGCCATAAGCGCAACATCTCGGGTTCACGAAAGTCTGCTCTTTAGTTTTTCGAAAAAGCCCCGCGGATTGGAGCGCAGGGCGTTAAACCAGTGCTTGAGACGAAAACGATAAGAAACTCGAAAGAGCAAGTCGTAGAGCATCTTGTCATAAAGAGAAATCATGTCTTCGGTGCTTTTGATTAGCCGCCTGGCCCCGTGCCTGTACAGATGCGGGCGTGTCGTATGCGCAAATCTTCGCCCAGCGATTTCATAAATCTCCAGCTGGCGGCGCGCCAGGGCAACAGCATCACTTGCACCATTTATACATATGCGTTCGCTATCGATGTTTGAAATTCGGTCATCAGCACAGCTGTAGGCATCGCAGCAAGCCAAGACATAACTGGTAACCACCCCGCTGAGACTGCGATCAAATTCCGCATCGTCGCTTTTTGTGGGCGTGCTTTCCATGCGTACAACCGCCGGGATCTCCCTGGTGATGGCTGTCAGCAAGGCAAAGGATGAAGATTGCAAGGCTTCCACAACGTCTATCTTCTTTCTGTCGTTGAGATCGGCAAGGGCGGTCCAATAGCCTAATTGCAGCCTGGCATACTGAGCAGAAGAAGGCATCACCGAGGAGGCCACCTGAAGCTCACCGCTGCTTCGGCCGGCAATCACGACCACATCGGCAGCCCCCGAGGCGGCGCCTTTATCCCGGCATATGACCGTTATCTCATGCCCCTCATGAGAAAGCCCAGAAGCTAAATCCGCAATGTATCTTGAGCCGGGTCCGGAATCCGGCAAGGCTGGATAAGTGTCAGTGATGAGGCAGATGTGCATTTACGGAATAAGTCAGAAAACGCTCGATTTGTGGACCAGCGGATTGACCGGCAGCGGCAGAATCTCCAGGGCTAAATTCTCGATTTTAAGGATGCCGGGCTGATGCCGACCTTCAAAGGATATATTGACTGCGGTAATTTTGCCGGCAAGCAAGGACGGCATTAATGGAAAACAATAATCGAAGGCGCTCAATTCATCACCAGCAGGCAAGCGACGCGGCATCCATCGGCAAGGGTAATTAACGCTCTTGCCGTCTTTTTCCTCGACAACCATGGTGATAGTCGGCTCAACACAAACTGCAGAAGCAGTGGATTGAGAAAGACCTTTGAGGCGAACCAACCATAATTCGCTCGGGTTTGAGACAGAGAGCGTTTGCAAACCGACGGTAAATTTCTTTGCCGAATTGCTCTCCACTTGAAGTTTTTCGGGAAGCCCCTTAGCCAGGCAGGGACTGGATACTGCCTTCGGTCTTGCCGCCGCAACAAGCATTGTCGCGTAAGACCCGGTTTGCCTGCCGGCAGCCTCAGACAAATCATCTGCCGTGGCGCCTTGAGCATTGATAAACGACGCTTTCTTATGACCGCTGAAGTCGATCCCAAGATCGTATCGAGGATCGCTGAGCTTCCGATCTGACTCCACGCCGTAGAATGCCTTTTCCCACGAAGAAGAGTCGAGAGAGCCGACCGTTGTCGATTTTTTCTTGGGCATGTAAGACCCGAAAATCCTGGCGGCACGTGAGCTCTTGTTTTCGATGCACACCTCTGCTTTACCCTGCGCCACAACGGACTGCACCACATGAGGTGGCAGGGCAAGCCAAAACCACTGCCTTAAATCGGCGTTGGACATCCCCGCAGGCGCCGTCATACAGTCATAAATCCACTCACATTCCAAATACAGGCTGTTTGTCGCCGGATCTTTTTTAACTGCTGCAAAGTCCTGGGTAAGCGAAATTCCTGGAATAAGCGGCCCGTCCAGAGCCAGGCCGTTTATGCTTACTGATCCTTTTTCCATGAAAGCAGAAGCGCCATCAATGTCCAAAAGCAGGAAGACTTGCCGGTTTTGCAGTGCCTCACTTTTATCGACGGCAATTTCCTGAGTAATCTTTTCACCCTTCTTCAATTCGCTTTGCCATTCAAAAACCCGCCCGTTGGCGCGCGCCGGAAAAGCCAAGGCAAAACAGACAGGCAGCGCCACAGCCAGAAGCGCGGCACGGCAATGCCTGGGCTTTTCCGCCAGGCGAAAACACTTGTACAAAAGGTAGAAGAAAAGAACACTCGAGAAAAATTTGATTACGCAAAGGCAGACGCTGGCAGCAACAGCATTGCCGAAGAGCTGAAAGAGAACGCCCAGATCATTCGTTCGCACAGCAAAAAACATCACCAGGGACGAGACAATCAGGACTATGCCGCGTCTTGCGTCTTGTTTTACCAATTCAATTACAGCCGCCAAACCGGCACCGGCAAACAAAATTATGGCCGGCACCGCTGTCATGTTGTAGCGAGGTACGGTAATGAAAAGCCAGTAGAGCAGGTGGAACAGCAAATAGAAAAGGAGAAACAGTCTGGCTTTGACGGGAGGCTTTTCTTCCGACGCCGCCCCCCGGCGGGAGAATAAACACAGGGACAGGCCGACAGCGCAAAACAAAATCATAAGCTGATGGAAAGCCACCTGCCAATAGAATGAAACAGCGCCGATGCTGGTTCTGAAATCATTCCATGGAAATTTGAACAGGCGATACGGTTTGTCCGCCATCAGTTTCAAAAACTTGACGGGACCGGTGCGAATATTGTCGATAAGCACGCTAGCTGACGACTTCTTCTCTATGGATGTAACATCGGGATAAGGATAGGAAAGCCACCCTTTGATACTGTAATTGGTGCCGACATAAAGATTGTAATTGCCGACCCGATCGACAACGAGACTGGCTTTGTCAAATACCGCCTTCTGCAGAACAAGCCAGGGCGCGAGGATGACCGCCATGCCCAGAAAGAGAAAAACTAATTTCCTCAACGACTGCCTGCGGCCCTCCTGGAAGTAAATGAGAGGATAGGCAATAAACGACAAAACTATCATCACCGAGCGCGTCAACTGCACCATGGCAAGACAGATGCCGAGGAAGAAGATCTCAGCCTTTCCACGCGCCTTTCCTGCAAATCCACGGCACAGAATGAAAAGAATCACGGTAGTAAGAGAGGCAGCAAAACTTTCCGAGTACAGGCGCCCGGAATTGACTATATAGGCTGGATAAAGCGCCGCCAAGATACCGCAGATGATACCGGCAGCCCGTCCCCAGAGGAGGTTGCCGGTGAGAGCCAGGCAGACAGAGGCCGTCGCCGCCAGGATGCATTGTCCAAATATCGGCGCCTGCCAACTGGCAGAGCAGAGAGGCGATGCGGACAGCCACCAGCAGAGCAATATGTATCCCGGAAAGACAATTCCAGCCTGCGAAAAACCTTTCAGCTCGCTGAGCGCCAGTTTGAGCTCCGGTCCACCGGAAAAGTAGAAGCCCGGATCGTGCCTGAGGAAGTGAGCGAGTGCGATAGCCAGCCGCATGTATTCGGAAGCGTCTGCTACGCCCGCGTTGTTTATGTGATCGCTGACAAAGTTGAACCAGAGGCTCACTGCCAGTGATAGCACAAATACTGCAATCAAAAATGGTCTGGACATTGGGCTATTTCGTCCTGACCTTGAGTTGCTTCACCCTTGCGACCAACTCTCGCATCGGCGCTGTCAGCTGCCACGAACTGCTGTTTTCAATATTTTCGAGCTTGCGAATCAAATCTTCTCTTTGCGCATCCGTTCGATGTTCCGTATCAGAAAGATTTTTCAAAGTATGAGTCAGTGAACGCATCATGATCATGTTCAATTCGATAAAAGCAAAAAATATGCGCTCTTTCTCTTCAGGCTCGATCAAACCAATTCGCGCGCCCTTGACCGCCGATTCCAAAATTTTATCGAGGGTCAAAGCCTCCGTATTAAGAAGATGATCCAGTTCCATAGCCGCATACTCTGCCACACGCAGATGGTAGTGCTCTACGGTTTCACCAAAGTCCGCAAGCGTGCGGCGGTGTTTTTTGCCGAGATAAACCAGGTCGAGTGCAAACAAAAGCCCGCTCAGATTGACGCTGGTAGCACTGACATCATGCCTGCGAAAAACGGCAAGATTTTCCGCTACGAAATAGTAGTCCCCCCTGCCCAGGATTTGAAACCACATGTCGACATCACCGTAGTGAAAGAGCTTGGTGTCAAAATCCGCAGGCGAGTCGCCTCGGCGATACATGACCATACTGGGCTCGCCCACCCAGTTGGATAAAACTATCAAGTTATAGAGAATTACATCTTTGCCTGCGATCTTTCGATCGTGCGGAAACATCGGCTTGGAGTGGATAATTTGGCCATCCTCATTGCAAATATTTCGAGCGCAAGAGACAAGACTGATTTCAGAATCGTTGCGCAGGACCTCTGTCATGCGCTCAAGACAGTGGGGATGAAGCAGGTCATCCTGAGCAAATGGTTTGATCAAACTGCCGCCAGATTCGCGCAGGCAGCGATTGTAATTGGCAAACAGACCCATATTTTTTTGATTGGAAAAGAGCTTGATGCGCTTATCTTGCTTGCACTTACGCTCGATAATCGCAAGAGAATCGTCGCTCGAACAATCATCGCAAACAATCAATTCAAAATCAGCGAAAGTCTGCTCGAGGACGCTATCGATAGCAGATTCTAAAAACGCCGAACCGTTATACACAGGTAAAAGTATCGAGACTTCTGGATTCACTTGGCGCCGCGGTCTCCTTTAGTTTGCGGCTTTTGCCAACTCTAACCGCCAGCGCTCGAAAGCTCCTTTTTCCATGATTGTGGCACCGGAATTCTCTATGACATTCAAAAATGCCTGCCCCGATTGTGCCGGAACAAATGCTTTGCGGCTGGGGATGAAAACCTTAAGGTGTTCGTACGGATACACTGCACAGGTGTATCCCATCGAGACATCTTTCATCTCACGGCGGCCCAAGACCAGCCGCTCGCTGACGACTCCGGCCCGGATGCGCGCATCGTCCAGTGCCAATCTCACCATTGATTGGAAGTCCCAGATGCCGTCGAAAACAGGACTCCACATCACATAGCGTGGGCACTCCGTGAGCACGATCGTATCGGGGTGTCGGAGTTTGCCTTTCTGCTGTTTGACGAGATAAAACAGTCCTTCCTGCACGCGGTGCGAGACTACCCATGCCTGCGCCAACTGCCAGTTCGCCAGTGTAAAGAAGAGGATACCTCCGGACAATACTGCGCTGATTGCTGCAACGGCAAGGCGTTTTTTCGATACGAGATGAGCGGCGCCCAGGGCGGCGGCTGCAAAAATCATGCCCCATCCGACTGCCGCACCGCTGAACATGCGGTTCACCAGGGTCAGCAAAGTGGGGTGATACTCAGTATTCAAGCCAAAGATAGCAATGGAAGAAACAATTGCCAGTCCACCAACACAAACAAGCTCAAAGAGACGTGCCGGCTTGATGTCGGCTGCTTCCTTTTTTAAGAGTTTGAACGAGAAGTAGAACACACCGGCAAAAATAGCCAGCAATGAGAGGATGGCGCCGATGGAAAACGGCTCGGCAAGGCGATAGCCGACCTGCTGCTGCAAAAATGGAAAAGCATTGAGGGGGCTGGAAACATATGTTCCAGAGCCGATAATTTTGAGAATTTGACCGGGATCGATTGTCACTTGATGCAGGTAACCGAGCCCTAAACGCGGGACGATCAGACGCTGATAAATGACCAGAGTAAAAACAGTCAATGCCAGTGGTGCAACGCAATGCGCTGTTTGCTTTATTGCAGGAACAAGAGGCATGGAGCGCAGGCAGATAAATAAAACACTGAGAGCGGAGACGGCAGCAAACGGCAAGAACACTTCATAGTTGAAAATGCTCAGTGCAAACGGCACGGCCGCAAGCCAGTAGAGAGCGGGCTTTCGGTTGGTCACCGCCCGCATGGACAAGCAAAGGCTGCCCAGGTAAAAAGCCAGGCTAAGCGCCACAGAACTGCATAGTATCCAGTAGTGCGTGCAATCACGAATCGGATAACTGACAAAGGCAGCCACCGAGACAAATGCCAGCAACCGGCTCTGGCTGAAGTTTTTCACTGCGGCATAAAGCAACACCACGCAGAGAATCTCCAGCGCACCGTTGACGACGTGATAACCGAGCGGCTTCAGCCCGAACAAAAAATACATCGGTGCAAAGTGAAGAACTTCCACCGGTCTTATGATCACTTTGGGATCATTGAAGAAGTAGTTAGCAAAAGCCGAGGCGATATTTTGCGGACCGAAATGCAATGTCTGCAACATCAGCCAATCATCAAGGTAGAAGCCAATCTGTTTCAAGAAAGGCGCGAAGGTCAAAATTTCGACCAGGCACAAAAACGCCACAAGACCCGCATCCAAGGACAAAAACCAGGGTGATTTTTGGTCGGCGGTTGCAGTCGGCGTCTCATTTTTGTCTTCAGGCACAGATCGCTCCAGGGCGCTTTCAGCGCGGCTTTCTGAGACCTGTAGCGGAGAATTCATTGCGACGCCTTGTTAATTCCGGAATTGTATTTTGCACCGGCGACAAATTCCTTACCTACTGGTGCCGGCTTGATGCCTTTGCTGTGCAGCAATTTCATCACCGCTTCAACTTCGGCTTCGATGCCGACTGTGCTTGTATCAAGACGCAATTTGGGTTTTGCCGGTGGTTGATAAGGCGCGTTCAAGCCGGAGAGATCTTTGATCTGACCGCCTGATGCCTTCTTGTACAAACCTTTGGGATCACGCTGCTGGCAAACTTCCACAGGGCAAAAGATGAACAACTCATTGAAGTCTTCTTCCCCGATGATTTCCTCGGCCATGCGTCGGTCTTTTTCATAGGGTGAAATACAGGCTGTAATGACGACGGCCCCGGTATTCAAGAAGAGCTTGGCCATGTGCGCCACTCGGCGAATGTTCTCGCTGCGATCTTGCGGCTCGAATCCGAGATCGGCGCAAATTCCACTGCGCAAATTGTCTCCATCCAGAACTACAACTCTGTAGCCGTCATCGAAAAGTCTGCGCTCGAGTGCCCTGGCCAGCGTACTTTTGCCTGCCCCGGAAAGACCCGTAGTCCAGAGGACAGCACCTTTGTGACCATGCTTGTGTTCGTGTTCTTGCCGTCTGACAAAACCGGACTCGACAACAATATTTTTGCTCTTTGCACTCTTGATCCCAGCATGGGACGATAATGCCTTTATGGAGCCACAAGCCACCGTTTCGTAAGTCGTGCAGAGCACGAGCTTATCGACGCCGCCTTTATTGCCGCGATCAAAACTTACCGGTGTGCGTGTTTTTATCACCACATCGACGAAATCACCATTGACGATATTTTCTACGGCGCCGCCATTTCCGGCCGGCTCGAGACGGCACGTCACTTCCGCCGTGCCAATCTTCAGCAGATATTCTTGCGTCCAATCGAGCGCAGTGGAATTTAACCAGACCAGCTTCGCTTCCATTTCGCTGTTCACTTCCGGCGATTCCTCCGGAAGCGAAATAATCTCCCCGCGTTCAATAAAGATCTGATCTTTCAGCCGCAGAGCAACCGAGTCGCCCTTCACGGCAGTTTCTTTTTGCGTGGCAGGAAAAGTTTCTATGGCTGCAATCGTTGATTCTTTGCCTGATGGCGAGAAGAAAATCTTCTGCCCTGCAGAAATCTGACCGGATACGATCCGTCCGGCAAAATAACGTTCGTCCGTAAATCTGTAAACGTCTTGAACGATCATGCGGAAGGGCTCACCGGCACCTTCCTCACTGTCTAAGCGGCACTGCGCATCAGTATGCTCGACGAGCTGTGCAAGCAATGGCAGACCTTTATACCAGTCAAGCTCCTTTGCCGACTGACTGAGATTTTCACCTTTGAGGGCGGATATGGGAATGACGGAAAGACACTTCTGTTCTTTCTCTATATGAGCGCGAATTTCCGCCGCCACCTCTTCGAAACGCGATTGCGAGTAGCCGGCTTTATCCATTTTATTGACGACTACAACGACGTTGGCGACACCGAGCACACCGAGAATTTTCAGGTGTCTCAGAGTCTGCGAACAAATGCCGTCATATCCATCCACAACGAGAATGCCAGTCTCTGCACCTGACGCGCCGCTGGTCATATTCTTGAGAAATTCTAGGTGCCCGGGTGCATCGATGAGAAGAAAGCGCTTGCCGTCGAACTCGAAATTTACGCGAGTGGTATCGATGCTGATGCCTTGCTCTTGTTCTTCCTGCAATGCATCAAGGAAGAATGCCGGCTCCAATTGAATGCCACGCGATTGGCAAGTTCGGCTGACCTTATCTATTTTCTCCTGGGGAATTTTGCCGAAGTCCATCAGTATTCGACCAAGCAAAGTCGACTTGCCGTGGTCTACGTGACCAACTATGACTAACTTGCGCTGTTTGAATTCCGTCACTGGCTACATATACCCCTGACTGCGCAATTTTTGCATCGCGTAAGCATCGACATTGTCTTGAGCGCGACCGGCGCGCTCGGAAGTTTTGGTCAGTCGAATCTCTTCGACAACTGCATCGAGTGTGGTGGCACAAGAGTCGATCGTGCCCGTGCAGGGCCAACAGCCAAGGCTGCGATAACGCTTGCCGTCTGCATTACTGTAATAAAGAGGCATGATTTCGAGCTTCTCGCGCTGAATATATTCCCAGACATCGAGTTCGCTCCAGTGCAAAAGAGGATGCACGCGCATGTGGACCGACTCAGGCAAATGCAAATTGTAGTGATTCCAAATTTCTGCGACCTGATCTTTGTAAGTCCAGGTGCCGTCCTCTGGACGCGGCGAGACAACGCGCTCTTTGGCTCTGGAGCCTTCTTCATCGCGCCGGATGCCGAGCAGCAAACCGCCGATATTGTTCTCTTTTATAGTGTCGAGCAGTGCTTGAGTCTTCAGAGCACCGCAGCAAACCAGGCGACCTTTATCCGGCCCCATTCCCCCATCGAGGGCTGCTTTGTTCTGCCCGACGATCAGCCGCAAACCGTGGTCTTTAACGTACTGGTCGCGCCACTGAATCATCTCGGGAATTTTGTAGCTCGTGTCGATATGCACCAGAGGTATCGGCACATGTCCTAAGAAAGACTTGCGCACAAGATGCAGAAGCACAGTCGAGTCCTTGCCCATGGACCACAGCAGTCCAAGATTTCTTATCTTTTTGTAAGCCTCCCTGATTATGAATACACTTTCATGTTCAAGGTGGGTCAGGTAATCCGTCATCGTCCTATTTCAGAGCGTCCTGTGGGCTTTCGCCTGCGAATCATCGAGCAGCAACTGAGCATATCAGGCCGCTCTCGGCAGTCAAGGAGAAGCGTTTTAGAAACGGGAAGACGTTTGCAGACTTACATTTTCTCTACCGACCTAAGATCAACAAACAGGTAGAATCAAGCCGCCCAGAGAAGTGTTCGCATAGAGGCTGCATATACTCGCTTGGACAAACAGCGCAAGTCGACCATGGACGTGGCTGCGATCGTCGTCATCGCCGCATTCATTTTGCTGGGCGTTTTCGGTCGCACCGTTCTTACCGGTAAGGAAATCTCGAAGCTTCCCGTTCTGGCCGCCGAAGATCAATTTTTCAACAACAGCATAAGACTTGCATTGCCGCGCCCGCGCTTCGACCCATCACTGTTTCACTTCCACATACCCTTCCAACTATATGTCCAGAAAGAGCTGCAGCACGCCAGAATGCCACTTTGGAACCCAAATTTCGGCTGCGGATTTCCGACGCTGGGAGAATTGCAATACTGCACATTTTCGCCCTACAGAAAGATTTTTCCAGCCACCAATAACTATCTGTACAACCTGGGCATCGTCGTCAAAAGTTTGATTGCAGCACTAGGCACGTTCTGGATCTGCCGCCTTTTTAGCTTTTCGTGCGGCGCCAGCACCTTTGCCGGACTGGCCTATGCGATTTCTCCTTTTGTTTTAAGAGAGCTCGAACTGCCCAACGAAGTGCAGCTTATTCCTCTCATCACTGCGGCATTTTTATATCTTTGCGCCAGCAAGAGTTTTCTCAAAACCGCCATACTGGGCGCGTGCACGGCAATAGCACTGGCATCCATGCATCCTGAATTTTTCTTCCTTTCGATTCTGAACGCACTTTTGACACTTTTCGTCGTGCGAGCCTTCAAACGCGACGAAAAAATCTCTCAAATCACCAAGAACATCTTGCTGGCGGGAATAATCGGAATAGGACTGGGTGCGCCGCTGTTGCTGCCCTTCTTCGAACTGTTTTCCAGTGCTGATTCATATAAGTTTCACACTTCGATAGTTCAATTCGTCGATATAAGAACTCTGGTGTGCGGATTAATCACTCCGGTTTGCGGCGGCGGCAGCGCCTTTGTCGGCATAGTATCGATACTGGCGGCTCTCTTTGCCCTTTGCTGCGGCGGCAAACGCGGCGCATCAATTTTCGCATTCGTCGTGTTTCTCACTCTCTGGGCAAGTTTGCCTGGTCCGCTCGAGCACCTGGCTGCCTTCAAACCCTTCTCACTGGTTCCGCCCCGCTATCTTCTTGCTCCCATACTTTTGAATCTGTGCGTACTTTCCGCCTTCGGTATCGATCTTTTGGCAGAAAAAATAGAAGAGCGTCGCTGGAAGTATTTAATTGCATTTTTAGTCGGTGCAGCTCTGCTTGCCTCAGTGCCGTTTGTCCTCAGCAAAGGGCAATTCAATCTGCCAGGTTATGACGGCACTCTGCCACCGCCCGCGGCGCTGAAACCGGAAGCCCTGAAGGGTCTCATCAGCCTCGCCATTGCCACGGCTGCAGTGTCCGCCGCTTACCTGCTTAGATTTCCTTTCAAACTGACGGTTTTTCTGCCTGTCTGCCTGATTGCCGCCAACGTTATCAGCATGGGCGATGCGAGCAAAACTTCACTTGGTCCGAGCTTTCCATTCAACTTTCGCTCGACAGCGGCAATCGAGTATTTGCAAAAGACGGAAGAAAGAATGGTCGCAACCGGCAAAAGCTTCTTCGCGCCCAATATCAGCATGGTCTACGGGCTGCGCGACTTTCGCGTGAGCGGACCGCTTCTGCCCAGAGCGATAACAAAATTGCTGGACATGCGAGAAGAGAAAGAAGAACTGGAATCAAGAAATTCGGTCTTCTCCGGCATCAACGATCTGGCCAGCGTTCGCTATTTGCTGACGCGCTGGCCGAAGTATTCTGCCATGAATGAAGAATTGCCCTGGAGAGCAATTCCTACGCTTCACCCGCTGCCGCGAGACTTGATTGGCGGTGACATTTTCATTTTACACAGCGGCGAATATTGCCTGTCCAAAAACGGCGAGCTATTCACCAGGTTCGTTTGGGAGCCAAAAATCAAAAATCTTGCCCCAATTGCTACAGAGCTGGATATCGTCGACAAGGACGGAAAGCTGCTGGCACAAGGTCAAAGAGTGCCGATTTTCTCCAAAGGAAAAAAGCTGGCGGTCGAACAATTAGCCGTGAAAGTTCCGAACTTCAACGCGCTCAAAGCGGACGTTTATGCAATTCTCAGGATCGTCAGCTCTCTCAATGAGGGAATCTTGCCGGTGGATGGCGCAAAACTGCCGATGCGCTCTCTGGGAATCGACTTGCTGAAAATTTCTCCAAAGTCAGAAGATATCACCGACTTGAGTAAAGCCAATTTGCAGCTGGTTCTGGAAGACCCGGATGGCGTACTGGTTTACAAAAACAACGGGGCTTTGCCGCAAGCGTATCTAAGCAAAAATATTCTGCCCGCCCAGTCAATGGATGATGCAGCAAAGCTTTTGCAACAGCCGCACTTCAATCCGCTAAAGACGACTATTATCGAAGCTTCCCCGCAACAAGTTCAACTGCCAAAAACAGATGAGGCAATTGCCGCTGCCACAGTTTCACGTCCGGATCCTCATTCTGTTTTGGTCCAGTGCAAGAGCGATGGCGATGCGTTTCTAATTCTCACTGATACTTTCTACGATGGCTGGCATGCATACCTGGACGACAAGGAAGTGCCTATCCTGCGAGCAAACCTTGCTTTCCGCGCCGTAAAAGTGCCCGCCGGACAACACGTCGTGAAATTCGTTTTCCAGCCGCATTCGTTTTACGGCGGCTTGATCATTGCGGCTATAACAGCTTTGCTCGTGGTGTTTTTTGCCATCAGAGCCAAACAAAAGCCTCAGGTCTGACGGTTAGCGCGAAAGACTGCTTTCCTTCTTTGGGACAGACGGCGGTTGCGACTTTGGCTCACCTAGCATGAGCTTGATCCGCTCTTTATCACGGATTTGCTCCTTTAGCTTTCTTGCTGATAGATGATTGCTCAGCCCGAATGTTTTGAAGAACAAGAACAGCAATTTAGCCAAAACCAGACGCGGTCGTTTCACTATCAGCTTGAAGATGCTTTCCAGGTAAGCTCTCGATGAATGCCGCAAAACCAGATCGCCCACCATGCGATCGAATTGGTAGAGAATTTCATCGGCGTCATAAATGACCTGGCCGGGCGGTCCTTGGTACAATCCGGTTTTTGCACGCTCTTGCCGGCGGGATGCAGCCTTTTCATAAAGTTCGGTCGTGCGTCTGGCAATTTCCATGCGATCGAAAACTTCCAGAACTCTCTTTCTTGCATTGGCGCCCAGGCGATCTCTTTCGTTTTTGTTTTTGAGAAGGGCAGTCAAACTTTCGGCGATAGCATCGGCGTTCTTTGTCGGGACGATAATGCCCGATTCTCCATGGACAATGTATTCCTTCGTGCCGCCCCCATCGGTCCCGACAACAGGTCGTCCACAAGACATTGCCTCCAAGCAAGTATAAGGAGAATTGTCGTACAGAGAAGGCACGATGCAGACATCGGCAGCGCGATAATACTTAGGCAAATCGCTCAGAGGAATTCGATTGATGAATGTAACTGCGCTCGAACAGCCGTTGTTGTCCAGTTGTTCTTTAATTTCGGTGAGTACCGACTTTTGCCCGGGAGCATTTTGAGTATCGTCACCGATAATGACAAAATGCGCGTCCGGCACCGCCGCTAACACTTTAGGAACAGCATCTATCAAATAGTGAATGCCTTTGCGTGCTTCCAGACGCCCCACAAAAAGGACCGAGAGACCGCTGCGTTTAAAATCGGCTCGTTCTCCTTCCGGGCTGAAAGGAGCAGGATCAATCGGATTGTAGACGATATCGATTTCTTCCACATCGATGCCCAGATCTTTGGCGACAAACTGCGCTAAATCCAGACTGGGAGAAGTGATCACATCGGCCGACAACATTGCCATACGTTCAACCATCGCCACGAACTGATGATCGAATGTGTCGGTTACGTTGTGCAATCGCTCGGCGATAAACTTCGAATGTGGTGTATACAACCGGACGGTCAGTGGTGTGCACTTAGTTATTGCCGGATAAAAACCTTCTGCCAGCAACTCAGGCGTATCGACTGCATCGAATGGCTTGATTGCATTCAATTCTTCAAATTTGGCGAAGAGTGCGGAATTAGTGCGCATCACGTAGCGGCTATACGGCATGCACAGCGATGTCCAGCCAAGATCTGAACCAATCGGCAATGGCGTTACACGATGCACCGGAATGCCGCAGTCATCTTGTTCGGACGGCGGATTACCTTCCTTGGCCAGGGCAACCACTTCCACATCATGACCGATGCCCTTCAGTCCCTGGGCCAGGTGCCGCGTAAAGGTAGCAATGCCGCCGAAGCCGGTATCAGGCGGATATTCACGAGAGATGAGACAGACGCGCACAGAGGAGATTCCAGTTCAATCGGCATTTGTGTTGAATTGCATAAAGATACCAAATCGAAAGAGCGGCATTCTGCTCAAAAGACCTGCTAACATCGGTCCTGCTTAACTATGCGTGAGCGCTGAGAATGAAGCCAGCATGAATTAATGAAAAAGGTATTACTTACAGTACACAAGTTTTTCCCCGAGCACCGGGCAGGCACGGAAGTGCTTACGCTCAATATTGCCAAAGAGCTGCAAGTGCGGGGCTATGAAGTGCTGGTCGTAACGGCCAATCCGCCTGATGTCGATGCGCGAAGAAAGGAAGGCCAATCAAAAGAATCGTCTGATTTCGTATTCGAAGGCGTGCCGGTGCATGTCATCGAAGAGCCGCTCAGACTAAAGGATTATCGCTTTTCGTTCGAATACGACCATCCACATGTTGCCGCGCATTTTCGCGAGTTATGCGATCAGTTCAAGCCGGACATCATACAAATAGTTCATGCGCAAAATCATTCTGCCGCAATTATCGATGTGGCCGAAGAGCGGAACATCCCTGTTTATTTTTACTCTACCGACTTCTGGTTCGTCTGCCCGATCGTTCAATTAAAACGACCGGACGGAGCGGTTTGCCGCGGGCCGGGACCAGGCGCCGTCAAGTGCCTGGATTGCTATACACCTAAATTGTTTCCTCCACTGGAGGAATTCAAAGAGGCTCTGGCACGCAAGTATCCGGCCGCTGCAAAAGG